>NZ_CP063089.1:321900-643800 GCF_014931215.1 Campylobacter sp. 2014D-0216
TGGGTTTGATCTTTATGTGGTAAATGATCCAAAAGAAGTTAGACGCATTATGGTAGATGAGGTTAGAGAATACCCAAAAAGCCAACTTTTACATGAGCTTTTAGAGCCACTTTTGGGTATAAGTATATTTACTACAAATGATAGAGTATGGGAAAAACAAAGAGAGCTTTTAAGGCCATCTTTTGAAATGACAAGGATTTCTAAGGTTTTTAATTTAATGAATGAAGCAGCATCTGATATGATGGAAAGATTTGCAAAGCATGAAAATGGAGCAGTTGTGGAAGTAGATGAGGCTATGACTTTTGTAACTGCAGATGTAATTTTTAGAACCATTATGTCTTCAAAACTTGATGAGCAAAAAGGCAAGCTTGTTTTAGATGCTTTTGTAACTGTACAAGAAGAAACAGTCAAAACGGCTATGCGAAGAATGTTTCGTTTTCCAACTTGGCTTTCAAATCTTTTAGGAGAAAGAAAAAGACTTAAGGCAGGAGCAACCATACGTCAAGTTTTATCAGATATTATAAAGCCAAGGTATGATAATGCTTTAAATGATCAAGAAAAATACGAAGATATTTTGTCTTCACTGCTTGCAGTAGTAGACGCAGATACTAATGAAAGATTTTCATTTAATGAAATTTTAGATCAAGTTGCTATGCTTTTTTTAGCAGGCCATGAAACAACTGCAAGTTCATTAACTTGGACATTGTATATTTTAAGTATTTCTCCAAAAGAGCAGCAAAAAGCTTATGAAGAAATTATGCAAGTTGCAGGCAATGAGGAGTTTAAAATAGAACACATTAGAGCGATGAAATATGTCGCAAATGTGTTTAAAGAAAGTCTAAGGCTTTATCCGCCAGTTGGTTTTTTTGCTAGAGAAGCAAAAAATGAAAGCAAAATGAGAGATAAGCTCATTAAAAAAGGTTCGGGCGTAGTGGTAGCTCCATGGCTTATCCATAGACATGATAGCTTTTGGGAAAACCCACATGAGTTTGATCCAAGTCGTCATGAAGATAAAAGCAAGATTAAAAAAGACACTTATATGCCTTTTGGTATGGGTGAGCGTGTGTGCATAGGACAGGGTTTTGCTATGCAAGAGGCTGTTTTAATTTTAGCAAATATTTTAAGGACTTATAGGTTAGAATTAGAAGAAAATTTTGTACCTGATGTTGTAGGAAGGTTGACTATAAGATCAGCTAATGGTATGAATATTAGATTTATAAAAAGGGAAAAATGAAAGAAAAATTAGCAGGAACGATACTACTTTGTGCCATTGTTCCTTTGGCGGTGATTAGTTATCTTTTTATTGTTGTGGTGGGTACTTTTGGTAATCCTGCAAGAGTTAGACAGGGTGTAAGAGCACTTGATCATTTTGTTAATGCAACTTTGTTTAATGGCTATGCGTGGGAGTCTTTGTCTTCACATGCGTGGAGAGAACGCGATAAACGATGGGCTAAAATAGTCATAAAAATTACGGATTTTTTTGATAAAAATCATTGCCAAAAAGCTAACAAAAGAGAACAGCCCATAGTGGATTTAGTTTTAGCAAGAAAGCTTACCGAGCAAACTGTCGGTAAGCAACTTTAATTTTCTCCAAATAAGGCTTTAAGATTTTTAAATGCCTCTTCTTGGTTATTAGTTTTTTCTTCACTGTTTACTTCATTGAGTTCTATCTCATATCCAAGAAGCATACTTGCTAAGCGTATATTGATCCCGCTTTTTCCTATAGCTTTGCTTTTTTGTTCGCTATTAAGCGTTACGATAGCTTTTTTATCTTCAATGCCAACAGAATTAATAATCGCTGGAGCTAAACTTCTTGTGATTAAAATCGCCATTTCATTAGAATACTCAATGCAGTCGATATTTTCATTTTTTAATTCTTTACTTACTGCGTTAATTCTAACACCTTTTACACCCACAGTCGCACCTACTGCATCAACACTTGGACTATTAGCTTGCAGGATAATCTTTGCACGCTCACCTGGAATTCTAGCACTTGCATAAATATTAATAAGACCATCTTTGATTTCAGGTACTTCAGCTTTTAATAAAGCCTCTAGAAATTTAGGACTAGTTCTGCTAAGCTCCATTCTCATACCCGATTTATCAATATATACATGTCTAATCACAGCTTTAATTACATCGCCAACTTTAAATTTCTCACCTTTAATACGATTTTTTCTAGGTAAGCATGCGCGAAACTCATCGATTTCTACATAAGTATTTTCTTCACTATCAACCCTAACAACACTACCAAAAACCATATGACCTACCATTTTTTGGTATTTCTCATAAATTTTTTCTTCCAAAAGTTTTTGAATGTGATATTCTAGTTCTTTATGCAAAATATTTACAGCAGTGCGGCCTAAATTTTCCAAAGAACATTCGTAGGTTAACTCATCACCAACTTCTACATCTTTAGCTTCAGCTCTTGCTTTGCTTAAGGCGATAAAATGTTCATTTTCGCTTTCTAACCTTTCATCATTATCTGCTACAACGATGATTTTTTGATAAAGTTGTAAATTTTTACTAGAATCTACAAAAAATTCATATTTATCGCCGTAAATTTTCTTAGCAGTATTAATTAGTGCTTTTTTAACTCTTTCTCTTACATCTTCTATTTGCAAATTTTTTTCATTAGCAATGGACTCAATAATATCTGTGATTTTTTCCATAGTGACAATACAACCTTAATTTTGGATTTTTAAACTTTGAAGATTAAAATTATATCTTTAATAAGTTTAATTAAAAGTAAAATTTGTTATAATTTTAGATTAAAAAAACTTGAGGATGATGATATGGATTTAAAAATAGCAAGAACCTCTGTTGAAGAAAAGCCAAAAAGTATAAGTTTAGAGAGTATTGAAAAGGCTGTGGATAAAGAAGGTCAGAAATTTTTTTATTTTGATAAGGATAATGCTCACAAGCAACTAATCGCTTTGGTGGAGCATTTTGAAAAAAAAGGAAAGTGTGTTTATCATAGAATAATCAAGTATGGTTTAGATGATGCAGATTTTATGTATGAGGTACACATTCTTTGAGTAAAAAACTTTTTATACAGACTTTAGGTTGTGCTATGAATGTGCGTGATTCTGAGCACATGATAGCTGAACTAAAAGAAAAAGAAAATTACGAGTTAACTCAAGATGCCAAAGAGGCAGATTTGATTTTGATCAATACTTGTTCAGTGCGTGAAAAACCCGTGCACAAACTTTTTTCAGAAGTTGGAAGTTTTGAAAAAATCAAAAAAAATGGTGCCAAAATAGGTGTTTGTGGCTGTACGGCTTCGCATTTGGGAGATGAAATTTTTAAGCGCGCTCCTAATGTTGACTTTGTTTTGGGTGCTAGAAATGTTTCAAAGATTACAAAAGCAGTAAATACTCCAAAATTTTTGGGTAATGATATCGATTTTGATGAGAGTAATTATGCTTTTGCAGATTTTAGAAATAGTCTTTATAAAACTTATATTAATATCTCTATAGGATGTGATAAACACTGTACTTATTGTATTGTGCCTCACACAAGAGGTGATGAAATTTCTATACCTTTTGAGATCATTAAAAATGAAGCTTTAAAAGCCGTTTCTAAGGGAGCTAAGGAGATTTTTCTACTAGGACAAAATGTCAACAACTATGGTAAAAGATTTTCTAATGCACACGAAAAGATTAATTTTTCAGATCTTTTAGAAAAATTAAGTGAGATAGAAGGTTTGGAGCGTATCCGTTTTACAAGCCCGCATCCTTTACATATGGATGATAGATTTTTAGAGGTTTTTTCTAAAAATCCTAAAGTATGTAAGTCTATGCATATGCCTTTACAAAGCGGATCTAGCGAAATTTTAAAAGCTATGAAGCGAGGTTATACAAAAGAGTGGTATTTAGATAGAGCGTTAAAACTACGTTCTATGTGTAAAGATGTAAGTATTTCTACAGATGTAATTGTAGCTTTTCCTGGTGAGAGCGATAAGGACTTTGAAGACACCATGGATGTGCTTGAAAAAGTGCGTTTTGAGCAAATGTTTTCTTTTAAATACTCCAAAAGACCGCTAACCAAAGCTGCAACTATGCCAAATCAAATTCCTGATGATATCGCTTCAAAACGTCTAAGTATTTTACAAGCTAGACATACAGAAATTTTAGATGAGATTGTTGCAAAGCAAAAAGATAGAGAAATTGAAGTGTTATTTGAAGAACTAAGAAGCGAAGGCTTTGTAGCCGGTAGAAGCGACAATAACTTTTTGGTACAAGTTAAAGGTAGTGAAGAGTTATTAGGGCAAATGAAAAAAGTGAAAATCACCAATCCTAGGCGTATGGTGTTAAATGGTGAAATCCTTTAAGATTAATCTACTCGCTTTTGGAATTTTTTTACTACAATGGTTGATCTTTTTAACTTGTAGGAAGGTTTATTTAGGGCAAAAACTTCCAAGCAGATCTTGCGTGATACTTTTTTGGCACGGAAGACTTGCTCTAATGCCTTTTGCATATCGCAAAATGGGCATTAAAGGAAAAAAGGCTTATGTGATGATTTCGCACCATAAAGATGGAGAAATCATTGCTAGGAACATTGCTTTGTTTGGTTTAAATACCTTAAGAGGTAGTACAAGCAAAGGTGCTTTGACTTTGTTAAAACAATCTTTTAAGGTTTTAGATCAAGGCGATGATGTGATTATCACACCAGATGGACCAAGAGGTCCTTATCATAGTGTTTCAGATGGATCTGTGATGATAGCTTTGAAAAAAAATACCCCGCTTTTTTTATTAAATTATGAAGCAAGTTCTTTTTGGGAATTTAAAAGTTGGGATAAGATGATTTTACCTAAGCCTTTTTCTAAGATTACCTATAGACTTAGTGATGAAGTCCAAATACAAAATCTAAATTTAGAAGAAGCTAAAGTAATGATAAAAGAAAAATTTGATATCATAAGTCAAATAGATAAAGGATAAACACGATGTTATCTTTTTTTAGAAAATACATTCTACAACTTCTAGTTTGCATTTGTTATGATGAAAAACAATACATTATAAGATGTCATACATGGAAAAAATCTCAAGCCATTGATACTTTTGAAAAAAGTTTTGAAGATAAAGAAAAAGCCATAGAATACATTAAGAATTTAACAAAAGATTTTCAGATTTATTATATTAGTACTTTTTTCACGCCTATTGCTCAAGGTGTGGTACCAAGCTTAAATTTAAAAGAACTTTCTCAATTTGGAGTTGATGTTAATAGTGTAAAAAGTATACCTTTTAAAAATGCTTTATTATATGCTTCTAATGAATCGCTTGGGGTTTACAAAGAAGACTATGAGCCTTTTGGTGGGTTGGATTTGTTGTATTCGCCTTTTTCGTTGTTGTATCATTGTATCGAAAGTAAAGGTTTTGAAGATAAAATAGGACTTTATGTTTATAGATACCATGAAGTAGTTGCATTGCTAATTTGCAAAAAAGAGATGATTTTATTTGGAAGTTATTTTAATATCGCTAGCCAAACTTATGAAGAGCTTGATTTTTTTGATGATATTCAAGAAGAATTTGACTTAAAAATTGATGATGAAAATCAAGATGAAGAACATGAAGAAAACTTTGATTTAAAAAGTCTAGAAGAAATGAGTCAAGAGCTTGAAAAGCTTGAAGAAATGGAAAGTGAACAAGAGGAAATTAACATTGATTCTTTAGAAGGTTTTAGTTCTGATATGAAAATGATAGAATACATCATCTCAAGTGTAAAAGAATTTTATCAAAATCCTCTATATGATAATAGTTTTTTAGAAGAAATTGTGATTTTTGATGAGGAAAGCTTTAGCGCGAGTTCTTTGAATTTTTTAGAAAATGAACTTTTTATAAAACCAAAAGTAGAGCTTATAGACACTTTAAATTTGATGAATGAACTTATGGTGAAGGATTTGAGATTATGAGATACAGTCTAATCAAACCTAAAATAAAACCAGTTTTCAATCTTTTCACTCGAATTTGGATATATTTTACAAGTATTAGTGTGGCTTTGATTTTTGTTGTGTTTGTTGTAGTGAGTTTTAAAAGTTATTATGCTTCGATACAATTAAATAACAAAAAAGAAGAATTAGCTCAAATTATTGCTCAAATCAATGCAAATAAACTTAAATACCATGAGCTACTAAGACAAAATGATAAAGCTGAATTGATTTTGGGTGATGAGGGGCAAAATCAAGACAATGGAAAAAATAAGGTTTTATTAAAAAGTATTCAAAATCTTTTCACTTTGGTGCCTAAAAGCATATCTTTAGATGAAGTTTTAATGGAAGATAGATCATTGATTTTAAGAGGTATTACGCCTACTAAGGAAATGTTTGCTTTGTTATTGGAAGCTCCATTAAGAAGTATTTTTTCTAACTCTCAAACAAGTTATTATCAATTAGAAAATGGTTGGTATCGCTTTGTTAGTGTTAATATCACCATACCAGAGGAAATGTATGAACAAAAATGATAAAAGTTTAGAAGAAGCAGATGTATTAAGGATATTGATTTATTCTTTTTCTTTTGTTGCGCTTTGTGCGATCTTGATTTTATTTTTAATTGTACCTTTTTTAAAAGATTATAAAATCGAACATTCAAGACTAGCCACGCAGCAAATTCAAAATACAAGAGCTTTAAATGAATTAAAAGCCTTGGAAAAAGTGATTGATGATTTTCAAAAAGCTAATGCCAAAAAACTTACTCAAATTAATACAGAGTTTTCACAAAAAGATTTATTAAGTTTTATGAAGAACTATTTTGATGATGTAAAGATAAATCTCATTCCTATAAAAAAAGAACAAAAATACTTAAAATATCAATTTGAAGCAAATGTAAAAATGAAAAAACCACAAGCGTTTTATTCTTTTTTGAATGATTTGCAAAAGTATAAAAATTTAATCGAAATTTCAACACCTGTGGAATTTAAGTCAGAGGAAAAACACATCAATCTTAAATTTAAGATCAAAGTGTTTTATGCTGATGCTATTCAAAAATGATTACTTCGTTATTTTGATAAGGATTTGATTTTTCTTCATTTTCTTGCACGGGTTCTTCTTGTGCAGGTGGATTTTCTAAGGGTTTAGATTCTTCTTTGACTTCTTGTATACTTGTCTTTAAACTCGAAGTGATTTCTTTGTAAAAAGCGATAAAAACTTTGTCAACCTCTAAAGCACTAGCCGCGATACTTTCATTAACTTGTGTAGGAACGGCACTATAAACTTGTCTAAAACTTTCTAAACCTGTATCTCCTTTAGTAGGATAATTTAAAACGATGGGATCATTAAGCTTAGCTGAACTTGTTGCTGTTTGAAAAGTATCGCTTTGGTGTAAATGATTTAAATTGCTTTGAGCTTCTAGAATGATCATAAAAGAAGATTCAACATTGTTTCCACCAAAATTTGAATTTCTTGTTACTTTATCTTCATATAAGTTAGCACTAATGGTAATGTTGAAAGCATAGTCTGGATTTTGATTGTCTATTGTGTAGCCTTTGCTTATTAGCAGTGCTTGTGCATCTTTAAGGAGTTGCTGTTTTAATAGTTCTAAGCTTTTATTGATTCTTTGATTGAGGGTTGATTGTTCAAAATAAGAACTATAAAAAGTGTTTTTGATTATTTCAATATCATTAATCTTGACTTTGGGTCCTTGATGATCGGTGTTATTGTGTTCTTCATAAGAGCTATTAAAATGAGGCATAGAGATATAGTAGGTTTTTGGGTTGCTTGTACATGCGCTAAAAAACAAAGTCATGATCAAAAATAGTAGTATTTTTTTCATTTTATCTCCTTGTAATTTTTATAATTATAACAATTTTTTGCTATATTTATAAGTTTTATAATAGAGGTAATTTTATGGAATTTTGGCAAAATATTTATGCAAATTTTGATGTAGTTGCTTTTGAAATTTTTGGCTTAAAAGTGCATTGGTATGGCATTATGTATGTGTTGGCTTTGCTAGTTGCTTTAATGGTGGCAAAATACTATGCTATTAAAGATAAAATGGGAATTTCAAAAGCAATGCTTGATAGTTATTTTATCTGGGTTGAAATCGGTGTGATTTTGGGTGCAAGATTGGGTTATATTTTAATCTATGATGCACACACTTTTTGGTATCTTACTCGCCCTTGGCAAATTTTTAATCCTTTTTATAATGGAGAATTTGTAGGGATTAGAGGTATGAGTTATCATGGCGCGGTTGTGGGTTTTTTGATCGCTACTTATGCTTTTTGTAAAAAAAATAAACAAAATTTATGGAAATATCTTGATCTAGTTGCTATTAGTGTTCCTTGTGGTTATATTTTTGGACGTATAGGAAATTTTTTAAATCAAGAATTATTCGGTAGAAGCACCGATGTGGCTTGGGGTATTTATGTAGATGGGGCATTGCGTCATCCTTCTCAGCTTTATGAAGCGTTTTTGGAAGGTTTTGTTGTTTTTATTCTTTTATTATTGATAAAAAAATATAAAAAATACAACGGCGAGTTGATCGCATATTATACGATTTTTTATGCCATAGCTCGTTTTATTTGCGAGTTTTATAGAGAGCCTGATTATGGTATAGGCTTTGTTGTTCTTGGTTTGAGCATGGGGCAAATTTTAAGTTTATTGATGTTGTTATTGGGACTTATTTTATCTTTTTATTTAAGAATTGTTAAAAAAAGTTTATAAATTTTTATTTATTTTAAGAATAAAAGTTCTATAATTGCTCCGATATTAAAACTTATCAACTTTTAAAGGAGTAAAGTATGAGCCAACTCATTGAAGGTTTTCTAGGCAAGAGTATTGATGGCAAAAAAAGCAAAATGCCAGCAAAGCTTGACTATATTCAAAGTGCAACAGGCTTGTTTTTGGGCTTGTTTATGTGGGCACATATGTTTTTCGTTTCTACCATTTTGGTTAGTGATGATTTTTTTGATTCAGTGGTTCATTTTTTAGAACTAAAATTTATCATTGATAGCCCTATGATGAGCTACATCACTTCTTTCTTAGCTGCCTGTGTTTTGGTGATTTTCTTTGTGCATGCTGCTCTTGCTATGAGAAAATTTCCTATCAACTTTAGACAATATCAACTTTGTAGAACGCATTTAAAATATATGAATCATGGTGATTCATCTTTATGGTGGGTTCAAGCTGCAACAGGTTTTGTGATGTTTTTCTTGGGTTCTGCACACTTAATCTTTGTAATAACTAATGCAGATAAAATCAGTGCTGATATGTCAGGCGATAGAGTAGTGAGCCATTTTATGTGGTTATTTTACCTTGCTTTATTAATTTGTGTTGAACTTCATGGAAGTATCGGTCTTTATAGATTGTGTGTAAAATGGGGTTGGTTTGAAGGAAAAGACGCAAAAGAAAGCCGTAAAAAACTGAAAAAAGCAAAATGGTTTATTAGTGTTTTCTTCTTAGTTTTAGGTTTACTAAGCTTAGCTGCTTTTGCAAAAATAGGTTTAAAAAATAATCAAAATAATTCTATAGCACAAATAGTAAAAACTTATGATGGAGCTAAATATGAACATACAATATAGCGATGCCTTAGTTATCGGTGGTGGTCTTGCGGGTTTAAGAGCTGCTATTGAAGTTGCAAAAAGTGGTCAAAGTGTAACTTTATTAAGTATTTGTCCAGTTAAAAGATCTCACTCAGCTGCTGTACAAGGTGGTATGCAAGCGAGTTTGGGTAATAGTGTTAAAGGCGAAGGCGATAATGAAGATGTGCATTTTGCTGATACTGTAAAAGGATCTGACTGGGGTTGTGATCAAGAAGTTGCAAGAATGTTTGCACAAACTGCACCAAAAGCTGTGCGTGAGCTTGCTGCTTGGGGTGTGCCTTGGACTAGAGTTACAAAAGGACCTAGAACCGTTGTTATCAATGCACAAAAAACAACGATTGAAGAAAAAGAAGAAGCACATGGTTTAATCAATGCAAGAGACTTTGGTGGTACTAAAAAATGGAGAACATGCTATATTGCTGATGCAACAGGGCATTGTATGCTATATGGTGTGGCAAATGAAGCGATTAAACATCAGGTTAAAATCATCGATAGAATGGAAGCGGTTAGAATTATCCATGATGGTAAAAAATGTTTAGGAGCTATAGCAAGAGATTTAACCAATGGAGAGTTGATCGCTTATGTTGCTAGAGGAACTATGATCGCAACAGGTGGTTATGGTAGAATTTATAAGCAAACTACTAATGCGGTAATTTGTGAAGGTACAGGAGCTGCAATTGCTTTAGAAACCGGACTTTGCAGACTTTCAAATATGGAAGCAGTGCAGTTTCACCCAACTCCAATCGTACCAAGTGGTATCTTGCTAACTGAAGGTTGTAGAGGTGATGGTGGTATTTTAAGAGATGTAGATGGTTACCGTTTTATGCCTGATTATGAGCCTGAGAAAAAAGAACTTGCAAGTAGAGATGTTGTAAGTCGTAGAATGATGGAGCATATTAGAAAAGGAAAAGGTGTAAAAAGTCCTTATGGAGATCATTTGTGGCTTGATATTTCGATCCTTGGTCGCGCTCATGTTGAAAAAAATCTTCGTGATGTTCAAGATATTTGTAAGACATTTAATGGTATTGATCCTGCTGATGAGGGTCCAAAAGGTTGGGCACCAGTTTTACCAATGCAGCACTATTCAATGGGTGGTATTAGAACAAAGCCAACCGGTGAAAGCCAATGGTTAAGCGGTCTTTTTGCATGTGGTGAGGCAGCTTGTTGGGATATGCATGGTTTTAACCGTTTGGGTGGAAATTCATGCTCTGAAACTGTTGTTGCAGGTATGATTATAGGGGATTATTTTGCACAATACTGCAAAGAAAATGGCAGTGAGATTGATACTAATATTGTTAAATCTTTCCTTTCTAAAGAGTATGATTACTTAAAATCTCTTGTAAGTAAAGAAGGAAAACATGATGTATTTGAAATTAAAAATAGAATGAAAGATATCATGTGGGAAAAAGTAGCTATCTTTAGAACAGGTCAAGGTCTTGAAGAAGCGGTGAAAGAGCTCGAAGAGCTATATCACAAATCACTTGATTTGAAAGTACATGATAAAGAATTAAAATGTGCAAATCCAGAACTAGAAGAAGCTTACAGGGTTCCAAGAATGCTAAAAATCGCTCTATGTGTTGCTTATGGAGCACTTTTAAGAACAGAAAGTCGTGGGGCTCATTATAGAGAAGATTATCCAAAAAGAGATGATTTAAACTGGATGAAAAGAACAAATACTTACTGGGTAGAGGGTGAAAGCATGCCTAGGGTTGAGTATGAAGATCTTGACATTATGAAAATGGAAATTCCACCAGCATTTAGAGGTTATGGTGCTAAAGGAAATATCATAGAAAATCCACTCAGCGAAAAACGTCAAGCTGAAGTTGATGCGATCCGCGAGAAAATGGAAGCAGAAGGCAAAGGTAGATATGAAATTCAGCATGCTTTAATGCCTTATGAATTGCAAGCTAAATTTAAAGCACCAAATCAAAGAATAGGAGTTGATTATGAGTAGAAAATTAACAATAAGAGCATTTAAATACAACCCATTAAGTAAAATTTCTAAACCTCATTTTGTTACTTATGAGCTTGAAGAAACTCCATTTATGACGATTTTTGTGTGCTTAACTCAAATTAGAGAAAAAATGGATGCAGATTTGAGCTTTGACTTTGTATGTAGAGCAGGGATTTGTGGAAGTTGTGCGATGATGATTAATGGTAAGCCAAAATTAGCTTGTAAAACTTTGACAAAAGATTATCCAGATGGTGTTATAGAGCTTATGCCTTTGCCTGCATTTAGACATATTAAAGATTTAAGTGTTAACACAGGCGAGTGGTTTGATGGTATGTGTAAGCGTGTTGAGAGCTGGGTACATAATGAAAAAGAAACAGATATCTCTAAACTTGAAGAGCGTATTGAGCCAGAAGTTGCTGATGAGACTTTCGAGCTTGATCGTTGTATAGAGTGTGGAATTTGTGTTGCTTCGTGTGCAACTAAACTAATGAGACCTGATTTTATCGCAGCTACTGGACTTTTAAGAACAGCTAGATACTTACAAGATCCACATGATCACAGAAGTATAGAAGATTTTTATGAGTTAGTGGGTGATGATGATGGCGTATTTGGGTGTATGTCTTTGCTTGCGTGTGAGGATAACTGTCCAAAAGAGCTTCCTTTGCAAAGTAAAATCGCTTATATGAGAAGACAGCTTGTCGCCCAAAGAAATAAATAATCCTAGCCCCCAAGAAAAGGGGGCTATTAAAGCATTACTAGAACAAATTTGGAAAAACCACAGCGTCTATCTTGATACTCATGCATTGCTTGATGAGAGTATGGTGGATACTCAAAAAGCTGCGATTATTTTAAGTACTGATCTTAGTAATTATGAAAGATTTAGTGCTTTAAGTGAATTTAAAAACTTGATGAAAAGTTTGAATTTACGTTTAGATCTTTATGGCATACAGTATGCGCAAGTTTGTTTTATTAATGCTTTGATTTTAGGAATTTTGGATAAAAACGAACTTTTAAAAGACTTAGAAAAACTTCAAAAAATTACAGATAACACTTTAATTTATACCTTTATATCTAAACAAAAGACAATTAAAAAAGATTATAAACAAGAAAGTAAAAATTCTCATCAAGCTTTAGATGATATCAATCAAAGCATACAAAAAATTTGTGATGATGATAAAGTCCAAAAGCTTTTGCAAGAGGCTTTGCTTAAATTTAGTAGTATTGATTTTTCTATCGCGGTAACAGGTGTTGTAAATGCAGGTAAATCAAGCATGTTAAATGCGCTTTTAAAGCAAGACTTTTTAGGGGTATCAAATGTGCCAGAGACTGCAAATTTGAGTGTTTTAAAATATGGTCAAGAACATAAGGCAAAGATATATTTTTGGAATAAGGAAGAATGGGAGGAGATCTTAAAAAGCTCTAGAGATAATCAAGATATGAAAGATCTTATCACACAACTTGAAGAAAATTTTAATATATCTAAGTACATTGAAAAAGATGGTAAAACTTTAGAAGTTGATTTTAATTCACTCAAAGATTATACTAGTGCAAAAAATAAAATTTCTACACTCATTAAAAAAATAGAACTTTTTTCTATGCTTGATTTTTTAAAAGACAATGTCTACATCGTTGATACCCCGGGGCTTGATGATGTGATTATCCAAAGAGAGCTTTTAACAAAAAGTTATATCCAAAAAGCTGACTTTTTGATCCATCTTATGAATGCTTCTCAAAGTCTTAGTCAAAAAGATACGGAATTTATCATAGAATGTTTATTAACATCAAGAGTAAGCAAGCTTTTGGTTGTGCTTACCAAAGCAGATTTGCTTGATCAAAAAGATCTGCAAGAAGTGATTAGTTATACTCAAAAGAAAGTTAAAGAAAATTTAGCCCAAAGACAGCTTGATCAAGAGCTAGTAAAAAATGTAGAGTTTGTATGTATTTCTTCTAAACTCGCAAATGATTTTTATCAAAACAAAGGTGGGAATTTAGAACAAAGTAATATTTTAGCTCTAGAAGAGCTTATAGCCAAAAGTTTGTATGATAAAAATAAAATCGCCCTAAATGCTTATAAAAAAGAATTGCTTTTGCATGTAGAAAAACTTGAAGAAAAAACCAATCTTTCCAATAAATTGCTAAGTTATGAAAATTTTGAATTAGACCAACAAAATAAACTCATTATTGATGATTTTAAAGCAAAAAAGGACAAATTAAAGCAGATAAAAATAGAGCTAAATACTCTTTTTAATGCAAAAGATGAAAATACACAAGAAGTTACAACGCTTTTGCATTTACTAGCTAAGAAGCTAAAAGAAAAACTCATAGATGAGTTAAAGTACAACCAAAACAATAAAATCAAAAATAACTTCCAAAGATTAAGCACCATTATCGATACAACTTTAAAAGATGGAATTTTTGATCTTTTAAGGGAGTTAAAATACCAAAGCGAGTGTAAAATCAGCGAAATTAAAAACACTTTAAGTATGAAGTATGACTTTTTAAAAGGTGTTTTAGTGCAAAATTGTGATGATTTTAAAAATAAGGTTGAGACAAAAATCGAAAATATTTTCAGTGGTAAACTCTTTGTTAAATTAAAATCAGATCTTTTAGAAAATCTTATGCAAAATAAGGATATTTATAAACTAGAAACTATACTAGAAGAGCAAATTTTACAGCAGTTGCAAAATTTTGGTATAGAAAAAATTGCAAATGAATTAAAACACAATCAAGAGTTTTTTGCTCATTTGGAGCTTAGCTTAAATTTATATGAAAAAGAACAAGAAGAACAGCTTAAAGATTTAAAAGACTTGATTTTACAAATGGAGCAAAATGAGCAAAATACCAAAGAACTTCTAGAAAAAAACAATATCAAACTTAATCAACTAAAGACTTTGAAAATGGAGCTTTTAAATGCAAAATGATTTGATTGAAGATTTTTTAAAAGCTTATGAGAAGACTTATTGCAAAAGTTTCGATGATAGTTTTGAGGGAAAAATTCTTTCGATTAAAAATGCCTTTTTAGAGCCAAGTTTGCGTTTAAATGGGTTTTTTTTAAAAGAGCTTGAAGGGATTATAGCAAGTTATAAAAAGCCGATTAATATAGCTATTATAGGGCAGTTTTCAAGCGGAAAATCTACGCTTTTAAATTTGATTTTAAAAAAAGAATGTCTACCAACAGGTGTGGTGCCAGTGACTTTTAAACCGACTTTTTTACGTTATGCTAAGGAGTATTTTTTAAGAGTAGAGTATGAAGATGGAAGTGATGAGATTGTAGATATAAGTAAGCTTTCGCATTTTAGCGATCAAAGAAATGAATTAAAAGAAACTAAAAGCTTACATCTTTTTGCGCCTATTGAACTTTTAAAAAATATCACGCTTATAGACACTCCAGGACTTAACGCAAATGATATCGATACACTTACTACTTATAAAGAACTTTCTTTTATGCATAGTGCGATTTGGCTTAGTTTGATTGATAATGCAGGTAAAAAAAGTGAAGAAGAAGCTATAAAAGCCAATGCTAAGCTTTTAGAGCGTGGCGGAATTTGCGTGCTAAATCAAAAAGATAAACTAAATCAAGAAGAATTAGATAATGTGCTAAGCTATGCGCATTTAGTTTTTGATAAATATTTCAAAAAGCTTATTGCTATTTCATGTAAAGAGGCAAAAACTGATTTAAAAAAATCTAATTTGCCGTTATTGTATGAGTATTTAGAAGGGCTTGATTATGAAAATATTAAAAAAGATTTTATCAGAGAAAAACTTGATCTTTTGTGTGTAATTTTACTGAATCAATATGATCTTTTTCAAGATACACTAGAACAGTTAAAACTCAAACTAGATGAGGTTTTAGAGTTTTTTTATACTAAAGAACTAGAGCGAAAAATCCAAATTTTAAATCATCATTGTTTAGACAAATTGAAGCTTGTTGGCGAGAAAATCGCTCAAGAAATTTTAAAATCAATCAAAGAAAAAGAAAGTTGTTACTATAAAGAAGCTAAGGGATTGTTTAAAAAAAATCTTTATGAAAAGGTTACTTATAAAGCACCTTATCTTTCAAGCGATGATGCTTTTTTGGCTATGTTTTATCATTCTGAAACGATGAATAAAGAATTTAAAAAAATGAAAAATGAGATCGCTTTGGAATTTAATCAAATCAAAGATGAATTTTTTCAACTTTTTCGCACCTTAGAAGAGCCTATTTTGCTATTTAAAGCACAGTTTTCTAATCTACAAAAAGAAAACGAATTAGAAAGCGAAGAAGAATTTGCTAGTTTTAGAAGTTTTGCAAGTGCTAGTGAAGAATTTTTTGTGAAAGACTTTAAGCGATTGTTATTCAAAAGCCAACTTGAACTTGACCTGTTTTTGGAAAAATTAAACCTCAAAGCTTTGGCAAATTATGAAAGTGCTACTAAGCTTGCTTTAGGATTTTTTAGTACTAAAATGAATGCGAGTAAGGAATTTTATGAGTTAGACAGCACCGAGTTTAGCTTGTATTATCCAAAAGCTAGTGAGGTACATCAAAGGGTTTTAAGTGAACTTAATGTGTATGAATTTGAAGATTTACTTTTAAATAAGCCCGTTGTTTTAAAAATTTATCAAAATTACATACAAACTTTTACAAAACTAATAGAAGCAAAAAAGCATTTTATACAAAATTTACATCATGAATTTGAAGCTAAAAAATCAATGATTTCTAGCATCAAATCACAAATTGCTAAGCTTTAAATATTGCTTCTAAATGCTTTTTGTAGTTTTCTAAATATGTTGGTATTTGTGGGTTTTTACATACATCATTGCATATAAAAGTAGGTAAGGCACTCATTCCCATGTATTGGTGTGTTTTGTGTAAATGTAAATACACCATATCAACCCCCACTCCATCGAAAAATTCACCCTTTAAATTAAAAGCCTCAATAGGTGCGTTCCATGTGAGAGAAAACATGTATTTTTTTTCTTTTAACAAACCTCCGGTGCCATAATTTAAGCTAGGGTTAGCACTAGTTCGCCCATCATTGATGAAAAATTGATCCTTGCCTTGTATATAGACCTCATCGATGTATTTTTTTACTATCCAAGGTTCTCCCATCCACCAGCCAGGCATTTGATATACCCATACATCAGCCCACATGAGCTTTTGAAGTTCTTCTTCTATGGTGTAGCCCTTGTCGATAATCGTTTCTTTTATATGATAACCTAGTGATGTTAGTGTTTCTTTTGCAAGTTCTTGTAAGGTTGCATTTAGCTTGCCTTTTGAAAATTTTAACTCTTTTGATCCATTAAGTAATAAAATATTTTTCATGGTGATATCCTTTTCTAGCGTGAAAGTATAATTATAGATAAACTAGCATTTAAATGCAATACAGAAATTAATGTAAGATACTATACTCAAAGAAAGTATAAAAATACAAAGTGTTACTTTTTATGAAGTGTTTTTTAAAAATCATACGTAATTTGTATTATTTTTTATATTTAAGATTAAATTAAAACAGATAGGAATAGAATGAATATAAGTTGATTATGTCAACAAAAAAAAGGAGGTAATATGCAAGACAATGTCATTGATCGTAGAAATTTTTTCAAGTTAAGTCTTTTGGGAGGTAGCGTGATCGCTGCTAGCACTATAGGAGGTGGAACTGTACTACATGCTGCAGAGTTAGCACATGAACATAAAAGTACTCAAGATAAATCTAACAAAGTAAGAGGAAGAATGTTTTTTCAAGTGCAAACTGATTTTGATAATTTAAGCGCAGCATGTGAGAGAATATACCCAAAAGATGAACAAGGAGAGGGCGCTATAGGTTTGGGTGTGCCTTATTTTATCGATAACCAATTAGCCTCAGCATATGGCTATAATGATAGAGAGTATCTACAAGGACCTTTTATAGAAGGTATACCTGAACAAGGTTATCAAACTCCTATGAAACGCAATGATATTTTCTTAGAAGGTGTTAAAGCTTTAGAGGTTATTTCTCAAAAGCGTTATAAAAAAAGCTTTTCATCTTTAAAAGGAACTGATCAGGACAAAATTTTGATTGATTTGGAAAAAAATAAAATTGATTTCATAGGATTTAAATCTTCTGAATTTTTTACGCTTTTAAGAGAAATGACGATAGCTGGAGCTTTATCTGATCCAATTTATGGTGGTAATGATAATAAAAATGGTTGGAGAATGATGCAATATCCAGGGGCACAAATGAGTTATATAGACAAAATAGCAAGTGATGAATTTTTTAACATGGAGCCTATGGGCTTAGCAGATATGGAAGGATAAAGCATGGCTGAAATATTAAAAAAAGTAGATGTAGTAACAGTAGGAGCAGGTTGGACAGGTGGTATAGTAGCAGCAGAGCTTACTAAAGCAGGCTTGAATGTGTTAAGTTTAGAACGTGGTGCAATGCAAACTACGGAAAATTTTGCAATGATCCATGATGAGTGGAGGTATGCTGTTAATTATGGCTTAATGCAAGATTGCTCAAAAGACACAGTGACTTTTCGCCAACATATAAAAGATCTTGCTTTGCCATATAGAAAAATGGGTTCTTTTTTACTTGGTAATAATGTTGGCGGTGCAGGAGTGCACTGGAATGGATGGACTTTTAGATTTTTGCCTTATGATTTTGAAATCAAAACAAAAAGTTTTGAAAGATACGGCAATAAATTAGGCAGTGATTATACTTTACAAGATTGGGGTTTAACTTATAAAGATATGGAGCCTTACTATGATAAATTTGAAAAAATTTGCGGTATTTGTGGAGAGGAAAATCCTCTAGCAGAGAAAATGGGTGTTTTTAGATCAAGTCCTTACCCTCAAACACCTTTAGAAAATACTAAAATGCTTAAGCGTTTTGAAAAAGCAGCAAAAGATCTTAAAATGCATCCATTTAGACTGCCTGCAGCCAACTCAAAAGGTGGTTATACTAACCCAGATGGTCAGGATCTAGCCCCATGTCAATACTGTGCTTATTGTGAGCGTTTTGGCTGTGAGTATGGTGCTAAAGCAAGTCCTATTAACACAGTTATACCAAAAGCCATGAGCACAGGAAAATACACCATAAGAACACATAGTAATGTTATAGAAATACTTAAAAAAAATGGAAAAGCAACCGGAGTTAAATTCGTAGATACAAGAACCATGAAAGAGTATATTCAGCCAGCAGATATTGTAGTGCTTACAAGTTATATGTTTAACAACGCTAAGCTTTTAATGGTAAGTGGTATAGGCGAACAATATGACCCCAATACAGGTAGAGGAACTTTAGGCAGAAATTATTGTTATCAAATCAACATGGGTACGACAGCGTTTTTTGATGAGCAATTTAACACTTTTATGGGTTCAGGTGCTTTGGGTACAACTTGTGATGATTTTATAGGAGATAATTTTGATCATTCAAGAGAGAAATTTTTACATGGTGCGATGATTTATAGTGTGCAGTCTGGAAATAGACCGATTAAAGCTTATGCAATTCCAAAGAATACGCCTTCTTGGGGTGCAGAATTTAAAAAAGCTTTAAATTATAATTTCACTAGAAATATTTACATTGGTGGGCAAGGTGCATCTTTACCACATAAAAATAACTACTTAAGTTTGGATCCAACCTATAAAGATGCTTTTGGTATGCCACTAGTAAGACTTACTTATAACTTTACAGATCAAGATCGTGCTTTGCATAAATTTATAACCGATAAAACAGCTGAAGTTGCTAAAAAAATGCAAGGTGTTAAATCTATACTAAAAGATCCTTATATTACTAATTATAGTGTTGTACCATATCAAACTACACACAATACAGGTGGTACTACCATGGGTGATGATCCTCAAACAAGCGTTGTTAATACCTATTTGCAGCATTGGGATATGGATAATCTTTTTGTTGTGGGTGCAGGAAATTTTCAGCATAATAGCGGATATAACCCTACTGATACAGTCGGGGCTTTGGCTTATCGTTGTGCTGAAGGTATTTTAAAATACCACCAAATAGGCAGACAATTAGTGTAAAAACAAGTGAAGCATTTTTGGCTTCACTTGTTTTCGCTGTTATCTTTTTCTTTTTTCTTCTTCCATAAATGAAGTGCAACTCCACATGCACCACCAACGATAGCAGCAATGATAAGATTTGTAATGAAATCCATTTACTTCCTTTTTTTGTTTTATTAACTAATAATTTTGTATTATAACTTATAAAGACATAATTTGAGTTAACTAAGGAAAATATTTTATGAAAGAAAAATGCAACTTTACAGAATGCGGATTTAATTATACTTTATCTTTGATTTCAGGAAAGTATAAAATGAGTGTTTTGTATTGTTTATTTCGTTATGAAGTAGTAAGATATAATGAGTTAAAAAGATATCTTGGGAGTATTTCTTTTAAGACCTTAACGCATACCCTAAGAGAGCTTGAAAGTGATGATTTGATCATTCGTAAAGAATACCCACAAATTCCACCAAAAGTAGAATACAGACTTTCTAAAAAAGGTCAAAGTTTGATCCCTATCTTACAAGCGATGTGTAGTTGGGGCGAAGTGAATCAAAAGGAAGAAAAATGATAGAATTATTAGATGGTATTGATTTAGAAAAATACATGGGTACATGGCTAGAAATGGCTAGAAAGCCTGCTTTTTTTCAAAAAACTTGTAAAAGCGCTAAAGCAGAATACGAGCTAGAGTATCAAGGTACTACGCCTATAATAAAAGTTAAAAATATATGCACCAAAGAAAATGGTGAAATTTCACAAGCAAATGGCAAAGCAAGGGTAAAATCTCCAAGAGCTTTAGCGGTTAAGTTTAGTATATTTATGAATATCTTCAACAAGCCAAATTATGAGATTGTTTACATTGATACAAATTATCAAGTTTCTATCGTAGGTAGTCCTGATAAAAAATACCTTTGGATTTTATCAAGAAAAATTTTAGAAAAAGAGCAGATAAACTCTTTGCTTGAAATAGCCAAGCAAAGAGGTTTTGACACTAGTGATGTGATTTTTGATAAGCACTAAAGTGCTTCATTCATATCGATTACATAACGGAATTTAGCTTTTCCTGAAGTGAGGTTTTCATAAGCTTTGTCAATCTCACTTGGTTTGATGAGTTCAATCTCAGGGTAAATTCCATGCTCCAAAGAAAAATCAAGCATTTCTTGAGTTTCTTTAATGCCCCCAATCAACGAACCATATACTTTTTTACCTGCTTTGTGTACAAAATGAACAATGTTGATACTAGGGCTTACTTCATGCGGAGGTAGTCCTACAATAGCCATCTCACCGCCAAATTTTAACAAGTCCATATAAGCTAGTGGATCATAAGGAGTTGGTATGGTAGAGATGATGAGGTCAAATCTTTCTTTTACTACGCTTTTATCGGTACTAGTATAAAAATTACTCACTCCCATAGCTAGAGCTTCTGTTTTTTTGTTTTCATTTCTTGCAAAAACACTTACTTTTGCTCCCATTTTCACAGCGTATTTAACTGCCATCATACCAAGTCCACCAAAACCTGCTATGGCTACACTTGAGCCTTCTTTGATATTTGAAAATTTAAGCGGTGAGTAGGTAGTAATACCCGCACAAAGCAAAGGCGCTACTTTTTCAAGTGGTGCATTTTGTGGCACATTGATAGCAAATTTTTCACTTACTACGATGTTGTTTGAGTAGCCTCCATAGGTGTTTTCATTATCATGAAATACATCTTTGCAGTTATAAGTGTAGATGGTTTTACCATTTTCACAAAATTGCTCTTGAGATTTTTTGCATGCTTCACACTCCCCGCATGAGTTGACCATACACCCAACCCCAGCAAAATCGCCTACTTTAAATTTACTTACATTTTCCCCTACTGCGATGACTTCTCCTGCTATTTCATGTCCAGGTACACAAGGGTAGGTTGCCTCGCCCCATTCGCTTCTTGCGGTGTGAATGTCACTATGGCAAATTCCTGCGTATTTGATAGCGATTAAGATGTCGTTTTTACCTACTTTGTGGCGTGTAAATTCAAAAGGCGTGAATTTAGAATCTTTGCTAAGCATAGCATAGCCTTTACTTTTAACACGACCATTTTCTAAAAAGATTTTTGAATCCATTTTTCTTTCTCCTTTGCGTTTTTTTAATTATAATAAAGCTAGGTTTTTATTGCAATAGGGAAAATAAAGTAAGATACTATACTCAAGGTGTGTTTGTGGGTTTTGGTTTGATTTTTATGGTATAATTATTTAAATTTTTTACCCATAAGGAAGCCATGGAACTTAAGCATTTTTCAGAAGATGATACTAGAGTTAAACTCATAGATGTAAAACTTCACGCTAGCTCTTGGAGTGAAGAAAATATCATAAGAAATTATTATTTTACTGATGGGCGTAAGCTTATAGGAAATAAAAGAGGCGAAAGAAAATTTGCAGATTATTTGTTGAAATTTCAAAACAATAATCTTGCTATCATAGAAGCTAAAAAACAAAGCAAAGATCCTTTAGATGGCTTGTCTCAAGGCATAGAATATGCTAGAATTTTAAACGTAGCATTTGTATATAGTACTAATGGCGATAAAATTTATGAATACAACTTAAAAACTTCAAGCGGTGAGTACATAGAAAATTTTCCAACCCCAAGTGAGCTTTTTGCTAGGATTTATGGAAATTTAAAAGAATGGCAACACAAGCTTTTATCGCAGCGAGAATTATACATACCCCAAAAAGAATTAAGATATTATCAAAAGATCGCAGTTGATAAAGTCATAGAAGCTTTGATCAACGGTAAAAATAGAATTTTACTCACTCTTGCTACAGGTACAGGTAAAACCACCATAGCTTTTGCTTTGTGTTATCGTTTACTTGAAGCTAGGTGGAATAAAACAAATCAAGACAAAAAACCTAAGATATTATTTTTATGTGATAGGGTGAGTTTAAGAGATCAAGCTTTAGGAGAGTTTAATCCTATAGAGGGCGATTGCGTGGCAGTGAGTGCGCAAGAGTTGAGAAAAAATAATGGCAGAGTGCCTACAAGTGCAAATGTGTTTTTTGGAATTTATCAAAGTCTAGCTTCAAATTCAAAAGAACAAGAAAATGCTAATGAAGAACAAGAAAGCAAATTCTACTTACAATACCCCAAAGACTTTTTTGATCTTATCATCATCGATGAATGCCACAGAGGTGGAGCGAATGAAGAAGGTAGTTGGGCAGGGGTGCTAGAGTACTTTTCATCGGCTACGCATTTAGGGCTTACTGCTACACCTAAAAAAAGCGATAATGTAGATACTTATAGGTATTTTGGTGAGAGTATATATGAGTATAGTCTTAAAGATGGCATAGAAGATGGCTTTTTAACTCCTTATAAAGTTAAGCGTGTTACGACTACGCTTAGTGAAGGCTATGTGTATAACCCTGATGATATCATAGAAGGTGAGTTAGAAAAAGGCTTTTATAAGATCAATGAATTTGAAAGAAATATTCACTTACCTCAATACAACGACTTTCTAGCTAAAGAAATTTTAAAGCTCATCAACCCTATGGATAAAACCATCATCTTTTGTGCTAACCAAGCCCATGCAAGTGAAGTAAAAAGAGCCATTGATAAATTTAAAAGTGTAAAAAGAGATGACTACTGCGTGAGGGTTACAAGTGATGAGGGTAAAATAGGGCTTGAGTACTTAAAGCAGTTTCAAGATAATGACAAAAGCTATCCTGTGATACTCACTAGTTCTAAAATGCTAACCACAGGAGTAGATGCTAGAAATGTCCGCAACATAGTGCTTTTGGCAAATATAGGTTCTATCATAGAATTTAAGCAAATCATCGGAAGAGGCACTAGGGTGTATGAGGGAAAAGACTTTTTTACTATACTAGATTTTACCGGAGTAACAAGACTTTTTTATGATCCTAAATGGGATGGCGAGCAGATCGAAGATGAGGAAAAAACTGAAGTAAAAACTATACAAAACAAAAGAGAGCAAAGCAACCCTAAAGAAACAACCAAGCAAAAAGAAGTCACTGTGCATTTAAAAGGCACAAAACTAAAAGTGCTTGATATAACGACAAGCTACATAGGAGATAGCGACAAGCCACTTAGCACAAAAGAATTTTTGGAATTTTTAGTAGGAAAGCTAGCAGAATTTTATGATGATGAGACAAGGTTACGCGAGATTTGGAGTAACCAAGCAAGCAGGAAAGAATTTTTACAAAAACTTGAAAAAGACCGCATAAGCGAGCAGGTTTTGGAAGAATTGACAGTGATCTTTGAGCAAAAAGACTGCGATGTGTATGATGTGCTAGCACATTTAAGCTTTAACAGCGAGATAAAAACACGCCATGAACGCGTACTAAATGTAAAAAATAGTACATTTTTAAAACGCTTCCAAAAAGAAAAAGCCTTAAAGCTTGTGGAATTTTTACTAGATAGGTATCAAGAGTATGGTATAAAAGACTTTGATAGTGGGTTAAAAACACTTATAGATCTTAGCTCTTTAGGTAGCGTAAAAGAGCTAGTGAGTGAATTTGAAGGTATGGAGAATTTAAAACAATGCATTGATGATTTACAAAGGGAGATTTATGCAGGATAAAGAAATAGAAAATACAACAGCAATAAACACTTATGTGAAAAATAAAGATAATAATAACTTTACAATAATTTTAAATGAAACACTATGTTGTCAATATCATCATTTTTTACTATCTATTTCAAATCAATTTGAAAGCAAAAAGTGGAAAATGAAAAATTTTAAAAATTTTATTATTACTAATTTAAAAGAATGTGCTCTAACAGAACAAGAAAGGCAAAGTTTAGCAGGCAATGAAGGCGAAATTTTAGATAAAGCTATCTCAAAACTAAGAATAAATAACAAAAGCGGAGAGATAGGAGAAATTTTTCTTCATGGTATCATGAGGGAATATTATAATGCTCTACCTATTGTACCTAAGATTTTTCATAAACAAAATCGCAATATGGAAGCATTCGGATTTGATAGCGTTCATCTAACTATAGAAAACCAAGAATACCATTTGTGGTTAGGCGAATCAAAACTATATAAAAACTTAAATGAAGCTATAAGAAAAGCTATAAAATCTCTAAAAGATAATCTAAATGACGAAACTATTCTTGATGAAGCTAGAATAATTGCAAATTCAAATGAATTAGATAATTTAGCAAAACATCATAACATTCAAACAAGCACATTGACAAATTTCAAGCAAATTATTAATGGGAATATTAATCTTGATAGATTAAAAGGCATTTTACATGTGCCAATATCTATTATTTATGATTGTGATTATACAAAAAGCATTGAAGAAATTACCAACGATTATAAAGCAACGATAAAAAATTTTCATAAGAAAAAGGGGGATAAAATATCACAAGAAATTAAAAAATTTTCGGATAAAATTGCATATATTGATAGAATAAAATTTCATATAATTTTTTTTCCTATCCCAAATAAAAGAGAAATTATTAGCAAAATAAATGAAATTTTTAAGAGTTATAGAAATGCTGACTAACGAACAAATTTTTGACGAATGTGTAAAGATATATGAAAATCTAAATGATAACAACAAAGAAGCAGAAGCTAAAGAAAAGCTTTTTTATTTGCTTGATAAAATTCAAGATAAAGCTTTATATCCGCCTATATTAAATCATCTAATCAGACAATTTGGATTATATCCTTATATGAATCAAGATACTTCAATTTTAGCAGATAGATTTTTGCTAGAATGTTTTAAAGCAAATATCGGAGAAGACGAACCAAAAGTTTTGCATAGAGAACAATCAAGAGTTTTAAAAAGACTTTTAAGTAATGAAAGTCTTATTCTTTCTGCTCCAACAAGTTTTGGCAAAAGCTTTATTATTGATGCTCTAATAGCTATGAAAAAACCAAAAAATATATTAATCATTGTCCCTACAATTTCTTTATTGGATGAAGCTAGAAGAAGACTTATAAAGAAATTTTATAATTATAATATAACCACAACCACTCAACAAACCAATTTAGAAAATAACAATATCTTTATTTTTTCTCCAGAAAGAGCAGTTGAATATTTTTCATTTATTAATAAAGAAAATATCAAGCTTGATTTTTTTATTGTTGATGAGTTTTATAAAATATCGAAGGATTATGAAAATGAAAGATTTGCTCCACTGCAAAATGCTATTTTGAAATACACAAATATTTCTAATCAAAGATATTATATTTGTCCAAATATAGATAAGATAAAAAATGAAAATAGTATTCTTTGCAAAGGAATGGAATTTGAATGCCTTGACTTCAATACTGTTTTTATTCATATTAATAAATGCTATAAGGATGAGGATTTTAAAAAAGAAGAAAAAATTCTAGAAATAGTAAAAAAAGATGAAAAAACTCTAGTTTATACCCAAAGTCAAAGCAATATAAAAAAAGTTTGTGAAATCTTGGTGGAAAATACCATCATAGAAAATTCAAATGCTTTATTGGAAAATTTTGCAAAATGGTTATCAAAATATTACGGAGAACACTACCTTAATGATACATTAAAAATTGGCGTGGGAATACATCATGGAAGACTCCATAGATGTCTATCGCAATTGCAAGTAAGATTATTTGAAGGAAAAGATTTACTAAAAACCATTGTTTCTACATCTTCTTTAATAGAAGGGGTTAATATTCCAGCAAAAAATCTTATTCTATGGGACAAAAAAAATGGAACAAAAAATATAAATCATTTTACTTATAAAAACATTATAGGTAGAAGCGGAAGAATGTTTAAATATTTTATAGGTGAAGTATATTTATTTGAATCTCCAAACGAAGATGATAATCAAGAAAAGATATTAGATGTAGAAATCAAATCAGAATCTTTATCTATTAATGATGAGATAAATAATGAAATTCCCGATAATATACAAGCAGAAGTTAAAAACAATCAACTAGAAATAATAAAATTAATAGGAAGAGATAAATTCAATTTGCTTAAAAAAGAAACATTGTTAAAAAATGATTTAGAAGTTATTATAAAAATAATTCAAATATTGCAAAGTGAAGATTTTAATAGTGAAATTTTTACATATTTATTTAATGATGAACCTGATAAATGGTATATCTTATCTAAAATTGCACTTATAAGAGAATTTCATTGCAATAATATTAATAATACTAGTAATATAAATAATGTTGAATTGGTAAAAAAATTATCACAAAATTGGACTAAACCACTACCAAAACTTATTAAAGATATGGGAATTGATTTGGATGATTTTTTTAAATTTGAGAATCATGTAGCTTTTAAAATTGCATCACTATTTTCCGATATTAACACTTTACAAAAAATACTCTATCCTGAAAAAGAGATAGATATTTCAGGTTTTGTTACAAAACTTTCAAATGCTTTTTTACCATCAGTGGTATATACTCTTGAAGAATTTGGACTACCTAGAATCATTTCTAAAAAACTTCATCAATGTGGATTTATTGATTTTGAAAATAATGATTTAACAATAGAGCAAGCGTTAAGCAAATTTAAAGAACATACAGCTGATGATATAATCAATATATTAAAAGAAAAAAATCTTTACGATAATTTTGAAGATTATATATTAAATTATTTTTATGAAGGTTTGGGATAATAAAATGACAAATTTACCACAAGGTTGGGAGAAATTTAATTTCGATAATATTTTTTACAGCCCAAGTTCTAAAAATTATCAATTAAATACTAAGGATTATTTAGACAAAGGTTGCATACCTATAATAGATCAATCTAAAAAATTTATTATCGGATATTCAAATAATTATGAAAAAATATTTAAAATAAATAATTGCAATAACTCATGTATAATTTTTGGCGATCACACCAGGGTTTTAAAATTTATAGATTTTGATTTTATTGTTGGTGCAGATGGGGTAAAAATATTATTAAATAAAGACATAGAAAGATTTAATACAAAATTTTTATTTTTTCAACTATTATACAAAGATATTCCATTATTAGGATATCGAAGGCATTTTAGCGTGCTTAAACAAAATACTTTCATTATTCCACCACTCAAAGAGCAAGAAAGGATAGTGGGGATTTTAGATGAGAGTTTTGCAAAGATAGATGAGAGTATAAAAATTTTAGAGCAAGATTTGCTCAATTTAGATGAGTTAATGCAAAGTGCCTTGCAAAAAGCTTTTAACCCCTTAAAAGATAATGCTAAGGAAAACTACAAACTCCCACAAGGTTGGGAATGGAAAAGCTTAGGGGAAATATGTTTTATTACAGATGGAACACACAAAACACCTAACTATATAAAAACAGGGATTCCTTTTTTATCTGTTAAAAATATTTCTAAAGGTTTTTTTGATTTAAGTGATATCAAATACATTTCACTAGAAGAGCATAACAAACTTATAAAAAGAGCTAAGCCTGAATTTGGAGATATTTTAATTTGTCGTATTGGAACTTTGGGAAAAGCTATAAAAATTTCTTTAGAATTTGAATTTAGTATTTTCGTTAGCTTAGGGCTTTTAAAACCAAAAGTTAAAATTATAAGTGATTATTTGGTTTATTTTTTGAATTCTTATTTTATTGAAGGGTGGATTGATAATAATAAAGTTGGTGGTGGAACACATGCTGCAAAATTAAATTTAAATATTTTAGAAAAATGTCCTATTGCGCTACCCCCACTCAAAGAGCAAGAGCAAATCGCTTCGCATTTAGATGAGCTTTCTTCTCATGTAAAAAATTTAAAGCAAAACTATCAAATGCAGATAAAAAATCTACAAGAGCTTAAAAAGTCCTTGCTAGATAAAGCTTTTCAGGGAAGATTATAAATGTTAAAATTTTTATCAATTTTTAACATATGGTCTAGATATGTTAAAAATTTTTGATTTTTTTAACATATTTTTTTATAATGTTAAAAATTTTAAAAAATTTTAACATATGGAAAAATTATGAAAGAATTCATACCACCAAAACTTCCTTTAGATATAGAATTAAATGCAAATATTTATGGTCTCATCATTAGGGCTTCGAGAAAATTAGCGGAGTTAAATGGACTTAGCAAAAGCATGCCTAATCCAAATATATTAATCAATGCTTTGATCTTGCAAGAAGCTAAAGATTCTAGCGAGATAGAAAATATTATTACCACTCACGATGAACTTTTTTTATCTCAAATCGATGAAAGTAAACTTACAAGAGCGGCAAAAGAAGTGAAAGACTATGAAAATGCTTTAAAAAAAGGATATGAGCTTTTAAAAAAAGAGCAATTATTAAGAAATGCACATATTTTAGAAATTCAAAAAAGACTAGAAAGAAATAATGCAGGTTTTAGAAAACAAAGCGGAACTACACTGATAAATCCTACCACAGGAGAAATCAAACACACACCCCCGCAAAATCCTAGTGACATACAAGAACTTATGGGAAATTTGGAGCGATACATCAACGATGATACTTTAGATGAACTTGATTTTTTGGTAAAAATGGCAATCATTCATTATCAGTTTGAAAGCATACATCCATTTTACGATGGTAATGGTAGAACAGGTAGGATTATCAATATACTTTATTTAGTTTATAAAGGCTTGCTTGAATTGCCTATCTTGTATTTAAGCGCTTATATAGTAAATAACAAAGAAGAGTATTATAATCTTTTGCAAAAAGTACGTGATGAAGGTGCAATTTTAGAATGGATAGAATACATACTCAAAGGTGTAGAGCAAACTGCTATAAAAACGATAAAAACCATTACTATAATAGAAAAAATGATGTCTGATGTAGGTGAAATTTTGCAAAATAAAACGAATTTTTACAGCAAAGACTTTGTGGAGCTTTTGTTTTCTCATCCTTATACAAAGATAGACTTTTTGATAAATAAATTAGATATTTCTAGGCAAAGTGCCTCAAAATATCTTAAAATTTGTGAAAATTTAGGGGTGCTAGAGTGCATTAAAATGGGTAGAAATAATTATTATATTAATATAGAACTTTTAAAACTTTTTAGAAAGGGAATTTTTTAAATGCAAAGTAAAATCGATAAAATCACAGATATTCTAAGACGCGATGATGGCATAAGCGGTGCTATGCATTATAGTGAGCAGATTAGTTGGGTGCTTTTTTTGAAATTTTTAGATGATTATGAAGAAGAGTTAAAGCTAGAAGCTGAGTTAGATGAAAAGCCTTATAAGGCTATTTTGCAAGAAAAATTCAGTTGGAGAGCTTGGGCAGCACCTAAAACAAGCGAAGGAAAGCTTGATGTAAAAAATGCTTTAAGTGGAAGCGATTTGCTAAGCTTTGTGAATGATGAGCTTTTTCCATATCTAAAAAGTTTTAAAGATAATGAAAATTTCAAAAGCATAGAGTATAAGATAGGCGGAATTTTTGAATTTATAGACAACCGCATAGCTAATGGCCATACTTTAAGAGAAGTTATAAATTTAGTCGATGAGTTAAGTTTTAGCAAAGAAAGTGATGTATTTGCTTTAGGTGAGGTTTATGAGAAGCTTTTAAAAGACATGGGAAGCGATGGGGGAAATAGTGGGGAGTTTTATACCCCAAGACCTTTGGTTAGAGCCATGGTGGAGGTGCTAGACCCTAAAGCAAAAGAGAGAATTTATGATCCTGCGTGTGGGAGTTGTGGGTTTTTAGTAGAGAGTTTTTTGCATATTCTTTATGAAGATAGGGCAAAAAAGAAAAAAGCAAATTTGAGTGTGGAAGAACTTGAATTTTTACAAAATGATGCCTTGTTTGGTAAAGAAAAAACTCCGCTAAGTTATGCAATGGGTGTGATGAATATGATCTTACATGAGGTTAAGTCCCCAAATATCATCAAAACCAATACTCTAAATAAAAAAATCACAGACATAACTGAAAATGAAAAATACGAAGTGATTTTAGCAAATCCTCCTTTTGGTGGTAAAGAAAAAGATCAAATTCAAAATAACTTTCCTGTAAAATCAAATGCTACCGAGCTTTTGTTTTTACAGCATATTTTAAAGTCTTTGAAAAACAACGGAAGATGTGCCATAGTAGTGCCTGAAGGAGTGCTTTTTCAAAATTCAAATGCCTTTGTGAGTGTAAAAAAAGACTTGCTAGAAAATTTTAATCTTGAATGTGTTTTAAGCTTGCCAAGTGGGGTGTTTTTGCCTTATAGTGCGGTAAAAACTAATGTGCTTTTTTTCTCTAAAGGACAAAGAAGCATTTGTGGTGAAAATGATGAAAGTGTATATTACTATGAGCTTGTGCCTCCTTTTAAATTGACCAAAAACAAACCTTTAGAATACACACATTTGCAAGAATTTTTAAAATGTTATAAAGAAAGAAAAATCACGGCTAATTCTTATTTAGTAAGTAAAAAAGAACTTGAAGAAAGAAATTATGATTTAAGTGCTAAAAACCCAAACGTAAAAGAAGAAAAAACTTTGCGTGAAGTAGAGGAAATTTTAAGCGAGTTAGAGCAAAATCAAAAACAAGCAAAAATGCTTTTTGAGAAAATTCAAAAAGCACTTGTTTAAGGCATAAAAATTATATCAACTAAATCATTTTCTTTTATATCATCATGTGCTATCATAAGTGCAGCTTTATGGTTAAGGTTGTTGATGATGGCACTTGAGCCTTGTTTTTTGCCTTTTAAATTGGCATAAATTTTTCCATCTTTAAATTCTACATTACAAGCTACAAATTCTAAATGCGAACTTTTTTTCTTATAGTCAGTATTTGCAAATGCTTTAAATATATAGTCTTTTTCTTGTAAAAGCCAAGCATTTAAAAGTTCTCTTACATATAAGTTAAACATCACCATAGCCGAGTATGGAAAACCCGGTAGAGCAAAGATGAATTTATCTTCAAATTTGGCTATTTTGATGTGTTTGCCAGGTTTTACATCGACTTTGTCTATGATGACTTCATACTCTTTAACAGCTTGTTTTAAAAAGTCAAAATCCCCCATGGAAACCCCACCGGTGGTAACTAAAATATCACATGCATTAAGTGCTTGTTTTAAAACACTTGGGGTTTTTTGCATATCATCTTTTAAAAGTGGAAAAATTCTAGCTTCAGCACCAAGCTTTTTCGCCATATTAGCTATGGCTATATGGTTTGATGAGCGAATTTGTGCAGGGTGTTCTAAGCTTTCGCCTAAGTCTTTGATCTCACTTCCACTGCTTAACACGCCTATGATAGGTTTAGCAAAAACGCAAATATGAAAGTATCCAAGCTCGGCTAAAAGTGCTATCTCGCTATAGCCTAGTTTTGTGCCTTTAGTGAGTAAAATTTCACCCTCGGTGTAACTCTCACCCACCTTTCTCACAGCAAAGCCTTGAGGGACTTTTTCTTTGATGTAAACCACACCGTTGTTAACTTCTACTTTTTCCACGGGTACTAAGGTATCACAACCCTCACTCATTAAAGAACCTGTAAAGGTTTTAACACATTCTTTGCTTTGTATTTTAAAGCTTGGAAAAACTCCCGCAGGTACTTCGCCTATGATAGACAAAGCCTCATCTTGCTCGCTAAATTTGATCGCATAGCCATCCATAGAAGCTGTGGGAAATTGAGGGTTATTGGTAGAAGCTTTGATGTCTATGGCTAAAATTCTATCTAAGCACTGTGTTAAGGCGATGTTTTCTATCTTTTCGTATGCTTTTATATGCGAATGAAGTATATTTAAACTTTGATTATAAGAAGTTAGCATTTTTAGTCCTTAGTGCTTAAAATTCCTGCTCCTTGAAGTTTCAAAGAGCGTTCTTTAGCATAAATTTTTTCACCATTGATGATATCATATTTCCATATAGGTGCACTTGCTTTAAAATCTTCTACAAAATCGTTAATCAGCTTAAGTCCTAGTTTTCTTTGTTTGCTTAAAACCCCAGCAAAATAAGAACTCTCATGTACTTTTACCTCGCCGATAGAGTGAGCAAACATCAAGCTTACGTTTTCATTGGCAAGTTTTTGACACCATTTTTCAAACCAAGTTTTCAATAAAGGCTCATATATATCAAAGCTTAAAGCTTCGATTCCATCTTCAGCTCTCACTATACCGCAAAATGTGATCAAAGCTCCGCAGTTTTTGTCTTTAGCGTATTCATACCATCTAGCGTAAATGCTAGGAATTTCCAAAGATCCTTGATGTAATTCAAACATAACTTATCCTCCACAAACCGGCGGAAGTAAGCAGATTTTATCCCCATCTTTTAGGGTGGTTTCATCATCAAAAACCATTTCATCGTTTAAAGCAACTGCGCAAAGCTCAAGCCATTCTTTTAAGCTTTCATCTTGCCCTAAAATCACTTTTAATTCTTTTAAGCTTTTTACTTCTAGTTCTAAACTTTCTTTGTTGATTGGTCCTAGAAATTCAACTTTTACCATTTTTTTTACCTTTATTCTTTGATTTTTAAAATTCCCATCATTCCAAGATCTTCGTGTTCTAAAATGTGGCAGTGAAACATTCTAATGCCGGTGAAATTTTGGCTCATTCTTAGTCTTAGTTCTTCACCAGGTCTTACATTGATCGTATCTTGCAATGCTCTGAATTTTGCTTTTGTTATTTTACCTTTAAATTGAGAAGAAATGAGTTCAAATTGTGTTCCATGTATATGAAAAGGATGATCCATGTGAGAAGAGTTTTTTACCACCCATTCTTCTACCTCGTTTAATTTTGAAGTCAAATCCGTTCTATTCATATCAAATGTTTTACCATTGATCAAAAACATAGAGGCAAGACTTTGTTTGATTTCTTCTTCGCTTTTGTTGCTAATGCCATGCATTTGCATATGGTCTTCACTCATGATTACTTCTTTAAAGCTTGTAGCTTCTTTTAAAGGTGGAAATTCGCGTAGTTTTTCAGGTATGTTTTCTAAAGTTTTTTCCACTTTAAGATCAGCTAGTGTGAGTGTGTAAGGTTTTTCTTCGACAAGCATTTTGTCGCGGTTATAGTAGGTGCTTTCAAGTTTAAAATCACCCTTGCTTGCTTGGATTAGCACTTCTACTCTTGAAGCAGGACTTAAAAACAACTCATCTAATTCAATACCTTTTTCTATAAGTCCCCCATCAGTTCCCACTAAAATAAATTTAGCACCTTGAATGCGTAAATTTAAATACCTTGCCGCACATAGATTGTATATGCGAATTCTTTGCGCATCATCGATGGTGATTTTTGGTTTTAATTGCCCATTGATTAAGACTAAATTTCCTTCTCTACCATTAAGCCAGTCAAATAAATTATTATCAGGAATTTGTGCGTTTTTATCCAAGCGTAGGTCGCTAATCACCCAGTCTTGCTCTTGTAAATGCGACAATGCATCTTTTCTAGCTTTTACCACGAAAACTCCTGCTAAGCCTTTATAAACTTGCTTTGCTGTGGTGTAGTGTGGATGAGGATGGTACCAGTATGTTCCTGCTGAATTTTCTCCAAGTTTGAAACGGTAAATCTTTTCTCGACCAGGCATGATGGGATCATGTGGGTTGCCATCTTGTTCAGGTGGTATGTCAAGTCCATGCCAGTGAATGGTTGTTGGCTCTTTTAGATTGTTTTTTACTAAAATTTCAACTGTATCACCTTCGTAAACTTCGATTTTAGGTCCTGGTATGGAGCCATTATAGGTAAAACATTGGGTTTTTTTACCTTTGACAAGTTCTATTTGGCTTTCTTTGATTTCTATGCTAGATCTAAAGAAATTTTTCTTTGTGCTTGTGTTTTTTAAAAGTTTTAATTTTGCCAATGCTTCTTCGCTAGGAAAGTCTTTTGCATCGAGTAGTTGAATGTTTGGATCTTCTAGCTTGATAAAAGAAGTATCGACCTTGTGAGTTTTTTTTGCTGTATGATGTGAATGCATATTATGGTGAGAGTGATCACCCATTGCATAGGCACTGCTAATACTTGCTAAACCTAAAGCATTCCATTTTAAAAATAATCTTCTATTCATTAAATTTTGCCTTAAATAATTTTTGGGTTTAGATTTTGATTATAGCTATTGTTTGATTAATGATTGTAAATTGTAAAAACTAGATATAATTTTATATAAAATTGATGTGTAAATTTAATTATATTAAGGAAAAACAATGTTAATCCAAAATCATCTAGATAAAAATTTTCAAACTCCTGCTTATATTTTAGAAGAAGACAAACTTAGAAAAAATTGTGAACTTTTGGCTAAAGTGAGTGAAGAAAGTGGTGCAAAAGTTTTACTTGCTCTCAAAGGATTTGCGTTTTCAGGTGCTATGGATATAGTGGGCGAGTACTTATCAGGCTGTACTTGTAGCGGGCTTTGGGAGGCTAAATTTGCTAAAGAATACATGGATAAAGAAATTCATACTTTCTCTCCTGCTTTTAAAGATGATGAAATAGATGAAATCATCAACCTTTCACACCATATTGTATTTAATTCTTTTAATCAGTTTAAAAAATTTAAAGATAAAGCAAGTAAAAAGTCTCTTGGTTTGCGTTGTAATCCAGAGCTTTCAGTGGCTCCAAAAGAACTTTATAATCCTTGTGGTAGATTTTCAAGGTTAGGAATTCGCGCAGTTGATTTTGAAAATGAAGACTTAAGTGCTTTAAGTGGGCTTCATTTTCATGCTTTGTGTGAAGAAAGTGCGCATTCTTTAGAGCTCGTGTTAAATGCTTTTGAAGCTAAATTTTCACAATTTATTAAAAATATGAAATGGATTAACTTTGGCGGGGGACATCACATCACAAAAGCGGGTTATGATGTGCAAAAGCTGATTGATCTTTGTAAAAAATTTAGCGATAAATACGGAGTGCAAGTGTATCTTGAGCCAGGTGAAGCTATAGGTTGGCAGTGTGGGACTTTAGTTGCAAGTGTTGTTGATATCGTGGAAAATGAGAAAAAAATAGCTATTTTAGATACTTCAAGTGAAGCTCATATGCCAGATACTATCATCATGCCTTATACTAGTGAAGTTTTAAATGCTAGAATTTTATCAAGTCGCGATGGGGAAAAATATAGCGAGTTAAAAGAAAATGAATTTGCTTATTTGCTTGGTGGCAATACTTGCTTAGCAGGAGATATCATGGGCGAATACGCTTTTGATCAAGAGTTAAAAATAGGGCAAAAAATTGTATTTTTGGATCAAATTCATTATTCTATAGTGAAAAATACTACATTTAATGGAGTAAGACTTCCAAATTTAATGCTTTTGGATAAAAATGAAAAATTATCCATGGTGAGAGAATTTGGCTATGAGAATTATTCAAAAAGAAACTAAAAAATGAGTTTTTTTGTAGTTTTTTAGAAATTTATGTTTTTTAAATAAAACTTTTTTTAAAATAAAAACGGAAACTGAAATTTAACAAAACTACAACGATAATGTTTGTAATATTTAGGAGTATTTATGCATAGAGTTATACTAGCTCTTTTGGCCTGTTTTAGCTTTCTATTTGCTCAAGAAAATTTTGAAGTTAAAAACACTCAAATTTGGGATGTGCAAAGAGTGATGAATATAGAAAGTTATCAAAATTTTGGTGCTTTGTGGACTAAGCTACAAGGTGAATACATCGCAAGTGCTGTTTTGATCATACTCATTGCTGTGATCTCGGCTTTTGCATTGCATTATATGGTAATTGGTCCTAAGAAATTCTCTCATGATGGTAAGAAAATTTATGCTTTTTCGGTCTTTGAAAGATTGTTTCACTTTGTAGCAGCGATCTCTTGGATCATTCTTGTGCCAACGGGTCTTATTATGATTTTTGGATCGTACTTTGGCGGAGGATTTTTTGTAAGATTATGTAAAAATTTACATGGTATCGCAACGATTTTATTTATCATTTCTATCATTCCTATGTTTTTATGCTGGATCAAAAGAATGCTTCCTGCAAGTTATGATTTAAAATGGATGATGATAGTTGGAGGGTATTTAAGCAAAGAGAAAAAACCTGTACCTGCGGGTAAATTTAACTTTGGTCAAAAGTCATGGTATTATATCGCTGTATTTGGTGGCTTTTTGATGATCACTACGGGTGCTTTTATGTTTTTCCTTGATTTTAATTCTACTTCGTTGCAGTCTATTTTTGGAATTTCTCATATAGATATTTTAAGAGCTTCTGCTATCATTCATAATATTTTGGGAATTTTATGTGCAGTGTTTTTTGCTATTCATATTTATATGGCTGTATTTGCGATCAAAGGAAGTATTCACTCGATGATTAGCGGATATAAAGAAGAAGAAGAAGTTTATATTTTGCATTCTTATTGGTATAAAGAGTTAAGCGATAAAAAACAAATCAATCCTTCTTTTACTTATGATTCTAAAACAAAAATTTAAAATCTCTTGATTTTTTTAAATTTTCCTTGTTATAATCAGATAAAAATAACAAGGAAAATTATATGATACAAGATATCGATCTTTCTCGTAAGTATTTTTACGAATTTTTCTCCAAAGCATTTAATTTTATCGATGAAGAAGAATTTGAAATTTGGCATAAGCAAGTTTTAGCCTTAGCCCAAAGTCCTTTAGATGAAAGTTTAAAGCCTGATTTTGAAAAGTTGTGTGTGTGTAATTTTGCAAGCTTTAAAGAAGAGCAAAACAGCGTGTTTTTTGATTTTTCTTATGTAAATGTACCTATTAGTGCTTCCTTTTATGATGAAGGTAGAGATGATGGTAAAATGAAGCTTCAAGCCTGTGAGATCATTAGAAAAACAAAATTTAGAAAAAAAGAAGAATGCAGACAAAGCGAAGATGAATTTGGATTTTTATTCGCTTTTATGGCAAGTATTATTGAACATGACTTAAAAGTTGCACAACAATTGTTTCGTTTTGTGATCAACCCTGTGGTAGATGAATTTATAGAAAAACTACAAATTCATAAAAATTCAAATTTTTATATTGCTATTGCCAATATTATGAAAGTATTTTTTGTGAGTGAAAGGGCTTACTTAGAAGTACAAGCACCTGTAAAAAAAGAAGGTAAAAGTATCGCAGATGAAGCACTACAAAGACTTCCTTATGAACCAAGGCTTCCGACTAAATTTAGCAAAACTAATATCGAGGAATTAAGCAAGCTATAATTTTAATATGTATTTTGTTACCAAAATACATATTATCAAAATCATCTTTTTATGAAAACGGAAATTAAATAAAATCTTAAGTGAAAATATGCAAAAGTTATGATGTTTAAGTGTGTAAATACTTTAAAAATAAGTATTTATAGTTATTCTTTACTTTTATTTCAAAGGAGAGAACATGGAAGCTAACCAAAGAAGAGATTTTCTTAAAAAATCTTTGAAAATTGGTGCTTTAGGGGTAGTTGCCGGAGCGAGCGTAAATGCTTTAGCTAAGGATGATTACCAAGAGCAAAATACAGTAGTTTTGGGAAAAAGCACTAAAAAAGAAGTGCTTTATAAAAAAACTATGCATTGGGAAAAATACTACAAAATAGCTTATTAATAAGAAAGGAAGAAGATGGCATTAGCAAGAAGAAATTTTCTTAAGCTTGCTGGTATTGCTGGTCTTGGAAGTGCAGCTTTTGGTAGTGATAACAAAGCTATTAGAAATGCGAGCGAACAAGAAGTAGCAAATCCTTATCCAGATTCAAAGATTGTAAGAACAATCTGTAGTATCTGTAGTGCAGGCTGCGGGATTAAGGCTGAAGTTCAAGATGGGGTTTGGGTGCGTCAAGAAAACGCTATAGAACATCCTATTTCTCAAGGATCACACTGCTGTAAAGGGATAGATCAAATCGATCTTACCAAATCAAAACAGCGTATAAAATATCCTATGAAAAAAGAAAACGGCAAATGGGTACGTTTAACTTGGGAGCAAGCGATCAACGAAATCGGTGATAAAATGCTTGAAATCCGTAAAGAAAATGGACCTGATAGCGTTATGTTCTTAGGTTCGGCAAAGTTTAACAATCAACAAGCTTATTATTTTAGAAAATTTGCAGCATTTTGGGGTACTAATAATATAGACCACGTTGCTAGAATTTGACACAGCGCAACAGTCGCCGGTGTGGCGAATACATGGGGTTATGGCGCTATGACAAATCATTTTGGTGATGTGACTAAACACTCAAAAATGATGATTATTTTTGGTGCAAATACCGCAGTGGCAAATCCTATCGGGTTTAAACACTTATTGCAAGCTAAAGATCGCAATAATGCTAAATTAGTAGTTGTAGATCCTGTATTTACAAAAACAGCAGTGCATGCTGATGAATACGTGAGAATTCGTCCAGGTACAGATATAGCTTTAGTTTATGGTATGCTTCATTTGATCTTTAAAAATGGTTGGGAAGATAAAGAATTAATCAAAACTAGAACTTATGGTGTTGAAGAAATTAAAGCAGAAGCTGCTAAGTGGACACCAGATGTGGTTGAAGATGTAACAGGTGTTCCAGCGGCTCAACTTGAAAAAATCACAAAAATGCTAGCTACAATCAAACCGGCTACATTATTTTGGGCTTTGGGCATTACTCAACACTCAGTAGGTAGTTCTAATACAAGAATTTTGGCTATTTTACAACTTGTTCTTGGTAATATAGGTAAGCCTGGTGCAGGTACTAACATCATTAGAGGGCATGATAATGTTCAAGGTGCTACTGATATGGGGTGTTTGGCAGATACTTTACCAGCTTATTATGGTTTAGGTGATGATGCGTGGAATCACTTTTCAAATTTTTGGAATGTAGATAGAGAATACTTAAATTCAAGATTTTATTCCAAAGAATGGATGCATGAAAAAGGTTTCTCACTTGCAAAATGGTGGCAAGGTGTTTTACACGAAGAAAAAACCTACTCAAATTCTCCAATCCGTGTGCTTTGGGTACAAGGAACAGGTATCACTTCTATGGCGCATACCGTAAAAATTCAAGAAGCGCTTAAAAAGCTTGACATGATCGTAATCGCTGAACCTTTTGTTAATGAGGTTGCAGTTTTAGCAGATCGTCCAGATGGTATTTATATCATTCCTGCTTCAACTCAGTTTGAAACAGAAGGTTATGTAACAGCAACTAACCGTGCTATGCAGTGGCGTTCTCAAGTAGTAAAACCAATCTATGAAAGCAAAGAAGATCAAGAGATCATGTTTGCATTTGCGAAGAAATTTGGCTTCTATAAAGAATACACTCGTGGTATGAAAATGGAATTAAAAGATCATAAGCTTGTACAAACAAGAGATGATAATGATGATAATTTTGTATGGCCTGATGATGCTACAAGAGAGATGAGTAATGGTCTTTTGAGCATAGGTTTAAGAGGTATTTCTGCTGAACGTTTAAGAAAACATCAGCAAAATTGGGAGCATTTTGATCCTGATACGCAAAGAGGTCTTGGCGGTGATGTTAAAGGTGAATACTATGGTTTACCTTGGCCTTGTTGGGATAAACAACACCCAGGAACTTCTATCATGTGGAATACTGACATTCCTTACGAAGAAGGTGGTATGGGCTTTAGAAATCGTTTTGGTTTGGAGCATGATGGGCATTCTCAGCTTGCAGATGATAGCTTTACACCAAAAGGTTGTAAGGTAAAAGGTGGATATCCACAAATTACTAAAGAAAATATCGAAAAAGTATTCAATATCAAATTAAGTGATAGTGAAAAAGAATTAATGGGTGCTAGCTGGAGTACAGACATTTCAGGTATCATCTTAGAAAAATGTAGAGAAAAAAGTGCTTGTTGTTTAGGTAATGCAAGAGCTAGAATGAAGGTTTGGGAATTTGCCGATCCAATCCCACTACATAGAGAACCTTTACATTCACCACGCTGGGATTTGGTTAAAAAATATCCTACTTGGGGTGATCAAGCGAAAAACTTTAGGGTTGAAAGTAAATTTATTAGCGAACAACAAAAGAAAGACTGGAGTAAAGAATTCCCAACCATTATCTCAAGTATGCGTTTGGTGAATTTAAGTGGTGCGGGTATGCTTGAAAGAACAAGTAAATATCTTGCAGCAATTACTCCTGAAATGTTTGCAAATGTACACCCAGAACTTGCTTTAAAATACGGCATAAATGATGGAGATATGATGTGGATCCATTCACCACAAGGTACTAAGATCAAAGTTAAATGTGTGCATAATCACTCTGTAACACCGGATAGAATTTGCTTACCTTATAACTTTGCAGGTATTATGCAAGGTGTGGATTTAAGTTATAACTATCCAGAAGGTACTAAACCTTATACCATAGGTGAAAGTTCTAATACAGTTACAAACTATGGTTTTGATATTAACACGCAAATTTCTGAATTTAACGCAGGACTTTGCAGACTTGAGAAAGCGTAAGGGGTAAGTCATGGCTAGAATGAAATTTTATGTAGATAATAATCGTTGTATTTCTTGCTTTGCTTGCCAAGTAGCTTGCTCAAGTGCGCATGAAGTACCAGTGGGGATCAACAGAAGAAAGGTTATCACTTTAAATGAGGGTATAGAAGGCAAAGAGTTTTCGACAACTCTTGCTTGTCAGCACTGTACTGATGCACCATGTGAACAAGTTTGTCCTGTTAAATGCTTTTATATTAGAGCTGATGGTATTGTTTTACATGATAAAAAAACCTGCATAGGTTGTGGGTATTGTCTTTATGCTTGTCCTTTTGGTGCGCCACAGTTCCCAAGAGATGGTGCATTTGGTATTAAAGGAGAGATGGATAAATGTACGATGTGTGCAGGTGGTCCAGAGCCTACAAACTCTCATGAAGAAAGAGAACTCTATGGACAAAACCGTATAGCAGAAGGTAAAGTACCTATGTGTGCTGCGGTTTGTTCTACCAATGCACTTTTAGTTGGTGATGCAGCTGAAGTAAGTGCAATGTATAGAAAAAGAGTAATGCTTAAAGGACAAAATTTAGGACTTGATGCAAAATAATAAAAAGGGTGTATAATCACCCTTTTTTACTACTTCTTATTCAAGGTTAATTCATGGAAGAACTCACTTTGCAAATTCAAAAAAATCTTGATAACAATAAACTTTCTTGCAAAAAAGCATTAGAGCTTTTAAAGTGCTATCCTAAAGAAGATTTTCAAAATACGATTAAAGATTTAAATGTAAAAATTTCAGATTGTGAGCTAGGGCAGTTTGGAAAGCTTGATAAAAATATCGCTAAGAGTGAAATTTTAGAATGCTTAGAAGCAAAACTAGACCAAAAACGCAAAATATCTTGCAAAGATGCTTTAGAGTGTGCTAGAAATTTCAATATAGCTGATGTTAGAGCCACACTAAAAACATATAAAATTGATGTAAAATACTGCGAACTTGGGTGTTTTGAAGAAAAAAAAGGAAAAAAATTTCATATCAAAAGTAAAATATGGATAGAAAATCCAGATGGAGAATTGCTCTTTGGTAAAGGCAAAACAGATATTTTGGAGCTAGTGGGAGAGTGTGGGAGTATTTCTCAAGCAGCTAAACAATTAGGGATTAACTATAAAAAAGCATGGCTTTATATACAGGATTTAGAAAAAAATATGAAAGAGGAATTACTCATTGCAAAAAAAGGAAGAGGAAGTGAGGCTGGTAGTAGACTTACTCCAAGGGCATATGAGTTGATCCAAAATTTTAAGATTTTACAACAAGATGTAGAAGAATATACCAATAAAAGATTTAAAGAGCTATTTTTTAAGAAAAATCAAGAAAAAGACAAAACTTAATTTGAATACAAGTTATAAAAATATATTATTAGTAAAAAAGGTAAAAAAATGAAAATTGATTGTAGAGATTTAGCGTGCCCACGCCCTGTAATAGAAACAAAAAAAGCCTTAGAAGAGCTAAAAGAAAATGAAAATTTAGAAATTCTTTTAAATTCGCAAGCTTCTAAAGAAAATGTAATGAGATTTTTAAAATCTTTAAATTTGGATTTTGATGTTAAAGATTTAAATGATGAGAGTATTATTTGCGTTGCGAATGGTTTTGAGCTAACACAAGGACAAGATGAGAGTATTCAAGAATATAATGTTTTATTTTTAAAAAGTGATAAAGTAGGCGAGGGAGAGTTGGGTAAAAATTTAATGCAAGGCTTTTTAAAAACGCTAAAAGATTTACCCAATAGACCTCAAAAAATTTTATGTGTAAATGAAAGTGTTTTGATTAATGTAGATAGTTCGCATTTGGCATTTGAAGCGATGAGAGAACTTGAGAATTTAGGGGTTGAAATTTATAGCTGTGGAGCATGTTTAGAATTTTTTGGTAAAAGCAATGCACTAAAAATAGGGAAAATAGGTAATGCCTATGAAATTTTAAATGAACTTTTTGGAAAGGCAAAGATTATATCTTTATGATATATAAAAATCAAAAACTAACACAATATGTAAAAGCTGCAGGTTGAGCTGCTAAAATAGACTCGTTGGGTCTTGACAAAATTCTTAGCATACTAAAACCGCATGAAAATGTTTTAAGTGGTATTGTTAATAACGAAGATGCAAGTATTTATAAACTAAATGATGAGCTTGCATTAGTTCAAACACTTGATTTTATCACGCCTGTGGTAGATAGTGCATATCATTTTGGCGCAATTGCTGCTGCAAATGCTTTAAGCGATGTATTTGCCATGGGTGCAGAAGTGATTAATGCTTTAAATATTGTAGGTTTTGATACTTGTCATTTTAGCAATGATGTATTGTTGGAAGTGTTAGAAGGTGCAAGAGCTAAGGTTGAAGAAGCTGGTGCGGTATTAGTAGGTGGACACACCATAGAAAATCATGAATTCATTTTTGGCTTAAGTGTAACAGGGGTAGTGCATCCGAAAAAATTTATAGCCAATAACGGTGCAAAAGATGGCGATGTGATCTTGTTAACTAAGCCTTTGGGCAGTGGTATCATTAGCACTGCTATAAAGGCTGGTTTATTGGAAGATGAGAAGATTTTAAAAGCAGTAGAGCATATGAGTTTTTTAAATGTATATGCAAGTCGTATTTTAAAAGAATTTAAAAGCCTTAGTGCTTTGAGCGATGTGACAGGTTTTGGGCTTTTAGGGCATTTAAAAGAAATGCTTAATAAAACCATTATGATAAAAATATACAAAAGCGAAATTCCACTTATGGAAGGAGTTTTGCCAATGGCAAATATGGGTATTATCCCAGAAGGTGCTTATAAAAACAAAGAGAGTTTAAAAACCTGGGTAGATAATTCACAAGAAAAAGATGAGGATATCGTTTACTTTGATCCTCAAACTTCAGGAGGACTTTTGGCTGCTATGAGTGAAAAAGACGCCAATGAAGCTTTAAAAATCTTGAAAGACCACGGTATAACAGCAAAAATTATCGCACAGTGTGTAAAAAATACCCATAATTATTTATTATTACGCTAATATTTTATTTTAAAAATCATTTTTTTGTTTATAATTGTTACTTTTTTACACTTATAATTAAATTATTTATAAATAAGCGAAAGATTTTTTGAGTATTTTTGTATCATAGAATTATGTTAACTAACAAATGGAGGAAAGAATGGTACAAAAATCTTTGCAATTAGCTGAAGAATTACAAAGAAAGATAGAAAGTAATATCTCTCAAAGTGAAAAAGAATTTCACGCAAAAATGCAAAAACTTTTAAATAACCCTAAAAACAAAGTAATGTTGATCGAACTTTTAGATCGTTCTTTTAGATGTAAAGACAAAAGTGCTAGTTTTGAGCTGATAGAACACACTTTAAATAAATATGGTATAGCAGATTTTTTCAGTGCTTTTGAAAAATTTTTACTTTTTTCATTTTTAAATTTTGGAAAATTTGCCCCAACACTTAGTGTGCCATTTTTCATCAAGCATTTAAGAGAAGATACTAAAGCGATGGTTTTAGATGCAAATCCTAGCGTTTTAGAACCTCATATGCGTAAAAGAAAAGATGAAGATAAAATTACTTTAAATGTTAATTTAATCGGCGAAGAAGTTTTAGGTGAAGCCGAGAGTGCTTTTAGAATGAAAAAATACGAAGAAGCTTTAAAAACTAGTTATATTACCTATATATCTATTAAGATTACTACTATTTTTTCTCAAATCAATATCATTGACTTTGAATACTCTAAAGATGAGATTGTAAAAAGATTAGACAAATTATACGCATTAGCTTTAGAAGAAGAAAAAAAGCAAGGTGTATCTAAATTTATCAACCTTGATATGGAAGAATTTAGAGATTTAGAGCTAACAGTAGAAGCTTTCATGGAAAGTGTTTCAAAATACGATATTAAAGCTGGGATTGTTTTGCAAGCTTATTTGCCTGATTCTTATGAGTATTTGAAAAAACTTTTTGCTTTTTCAAAAGAGAGGGTTTTAAAGGGTATGAAGCCTATAAAAATCCGCTTTGTAAAAGGAGCAAATATGGAAAGTGAAGAAACCATAGCTTCGCAAAGAGGTTGGGCACTTCCTACTTTTTATAAAAAAATCGACACTGATAGTAACTATAAAAAAATACTTGATTTTGTACTAGATGGCGATAATTATAAATACATTAATATAGGTATAGCAAGTCACAATTTATTTGAAATAGCTTATGCTTATACTCGAATTTCACAAGCTGGAGCTTTATCATCGTTTACTTTTGAAATGCTAGAAGGTATGAGCTTACAATGCTCTTATGAGCTTTCTAAAATGCATGATCTTATACTTTATGCGCCAGTTTGTGATGAAGCGCATTTTAATAATGCTATTGCATATTTGGTAAGAAGACTTGATGAAAATACTAGTGAAGATAACTTCATGCGATATTTTTTCAATCTTAAGATTAATGATACAAATTGGCACAAACAAAAAGAATTATTTATCAAGTCTTTAGAGGGTGTTGCTAGTTTAGATAATTCTACTCATAGAACTCAAGATAGAAACAACGAGGTTAAGGCTATAAGTTCTTATGAGAGCAAAGAATTTAAAAATGAAGCTGACACTGATTTTATCTTAAAAGCTAATAGAGAATGGGCTAAAGCAATACGCACTCGATATGAAAATTTAGAAAATTATGATGTTTATCCAGTTGCTAAAGATGAAATTAAAAATGAAACACTACAAGTGATAGAAGTAAAAGATAAAATCAATAATCGCACCATAGGTAAAGCACATCTTGCAGGCCAAGCAGAGATTAAATACGCTTTAGATGTAGCTAAGAGTTCAAATTTTAGCGAATTAAGTCATGATGAAATTTATAAAATTCTAGCAAAAACTGCCCAACTTGTTAGAGACCGTAGGGGTGATTTGATAGGCATAGCAGCTTTAGAAGTAGGAAAAACTTTCTTAGAAATTGATCCTGAAGTGAGTGAGGCTATAGACTTTTTAGAGTTTTATCCACACTCTTTGGAAAAACTAAAAGAGCAAAACCCTAATACAACTTTTAAAGCAAAAGGCATAGGTGTGGTGATTGCGCCATGGAATTTTCCGGTGGGTATTTCAGTAGGAACTATAGCAGCGCCTTTGGCTGCAGGAAATAGAGTGATTTATAAACCATCATCTTTATCAATGCTAACAGGTTATATGCTTTGTAAGTGTTTTTGGGATGCAGGAATTCCAAAAGATGCTTTGATTTTCTTGCCTGCTAAAGGAAGTGATATATCAAAATACTTGCTTATTGATCAAAGCGTGAAATTTTCAGTATTAACCGGTGGAGAAGAAACCGCTTATGCAATGCTTAAGGCAAATCCAACTTTACTTTTAAGCGCTGAAACAGGTGGTAAAAATGCAACTATTGTTTCTAAATTTGCTGATCGTGATAGCGCGATTAAAAACATCATTCATTCAGCATTTTCAAATTCGGGTCAAAAATGTTCTGCAACTTCACTGCTTGTTTTAGAAGAAGAAGTTTATAATGATGAAGAGTTTAAAAAGACTTTAGTCGATGCTGCTAGATCTATGGCAGTAGGGAATCCTTTTGTATTTAAAAATAAACTCGGTGCTTTAGCAGATAAACCAGATGTGAAACTACAAAAAGCGTTAGATGAGTTAGCTCCATATGAAAGTTGGGCTTTAAAACCTAAATTTATAGATGATAATCCTTGTCTTTTAACTCCGGGGATTAAATATGGAACCAAAAAAGGTGATTTCACACATATGAATGAACTTTTTGCGCCAATTTTAACTGTAATGAAAGCAAAAGATTTAAAAGAAGCTATTGAGATAGTTAATTCAACTGGTTATGGCCTTACGGCGGGATTTGAGAGTTTGGATGAGAGAGAATGGGAGTATTTTCACACTCATATAGAAGCGGGAAATATTTATATTAACAAACCAACAACAGGTGCTATAGTTCTTAGACAACCTTTTGGTGGTATAAAAAAATCAGCTATTGGTTTTGGTAGAAAGGTTGGAATTTACAACTATATTACGCAGTTTATGGATATAGAGCAAAGTCAAGCTGATCAAAATGTGTTAGAAAATGAGTTGGTTTCAAAGATAAACGCATTAAGTCTTGATTTAAATGAAAAAGACAAAGCAGATTTTGAAATCATCAAAGCTATGGCTAAAAGTTATGTTTATCATGCAAAACATGAATTTGCAAGCGTAAAAGACTATGTGAATATAAGAGGAGAGGATAATCTTTTCTCATATACAAAAGTAAAAAATATTGCCTATAGGGTGTATAAAGATGACAGTTTAAAAGATATGCTAGGGGTGATTTTAGCAGCAAGTGTGTTAAATATTGATCTTATTTTTAGTTATGATGAACATGAAAAAATAGATCTTGTGCAAAAGATTAATCAAAAAATCAGCTCAAAAACTTTATTTCTTAAAGAAAGTAGAGAAAATTTCATTAGTAAAATGGCTAATTATGAAAGAATTCGTTATTTTGGGCCTCAAGATGTAAATGATGCAATTTTCATAAAAGCTGCTAGTTGTGCAAAAATCATCGCTAATGCTAAACCTTTGATAAATGGTCGTTTTGAGTTGCTTTTATATCACAATGAAAAAGCTCTAAGTATATCTTTCCACCGCTATGGAAATTTAGGCATTCGTGCTTTAAAATAAAAAGGAGAAAAAATGGAGGTTGTACACATTAATACGCAAATTGCGATTATGTTTGTCGCGTATTCAGCATTAATGCTTTTTATTGGATTTTATTTTTATAAGCAAAATAAAAATTCAGAAGATTATTTCTTAGGTGGTCGTTCCATGGGGCCGGTAGTTTCAGCACTGAGTGCTGGAGCTTCTGATATGAGTGGTTGGCTTTTAATGGGTTTGCCAGGGGCTTTATATGTAAGTGGATTGGCAGATAGTTATGTGGCAATAGGACTTAGCATAGGGGCTTTTTTAAATTGGGCTTTTGTGGCAAAAAGACTTAGAATTTATACAAGTGTGATTGCAAATTCTATTACAATTCCTGATTATTTTGAAACAAGATTTGATGATGATAAGCATATATTAAGGGTGGTTTGTGCGATTGTTATTTTGGTGTTTTTTACCTTTTATGTTTCTTCAGGACTTGTAGGAGGAGCAAAGCTTTTTGAAGCAACCTTTGGAATTCAGTATGATTACGCACTTACTACAGGAACTGTGATTATAGTAGCATATACATTTTTAGGTGGATATAAAGCAGTTTGCTGGACGGATTTGATTCAAGGTTTGTTGATGATGGGTGCTTTGATTGTGGTGCCTATTGTGATGGTTTATCATTTAGGTGGTATTGAAGAAGCTATGAATATAGTAAGACAAATCAAACCAAACACCTTTTCTATGGGTGAGGGGTTAAGCTTTTTAGGAATTATATCAGCACTTTCATGGGGGCTTGGATATTTTGGTCAACCTCATATTTTAGTACGCTTTATGTCGATAAGATCAACTAAAGATATTCCGACTGCAACTTTTGTGGGAATTTCTTGGATGGTTATTTCTTTGCTTGGGGCTTGTTTTATAGGTATTTTAGGCATAGCTTATGTAAGTAAGTTTGAACTTAGTTTGCAAGACCCTGAAAAGATTTTCATAGTGATGTCACAATTGCTTTTTAATCCTTGGATAGCAGGTATTTTACTTAGTGCTATTTTAGCAGCTATTATGAGTACAGCAAGTTCGCAATTACTTGTTTCAAGTTCAACCATAGCAGAGGATTTTTATAAAAGAATTTTCAATAAAGAAGCATCAAATAAAACTGTAATGAATCTAGGTAGATTTGGGGTTTTGGCTGTTGCTGTGATAGCTTTTATCATCTCTACAGATAAAAATTCAAGTGTATTGAGTATAGTAGCTTATGCTTGGGCGGGTTTTGGTGCAAGCTTTGGTTCTGTTATGGTCTTTTCTTTGTTTTGGTCAAGAATGACTAGATATGCTGCGATTGCAGGTATGATTACCGGTGCAGTTGTGGTAGTGGTATATAAAAATTTCTTAGCAGAGTGGCTTGATTTTCCTATTTATGAAATTATCCCAGGATTTTTAGCTGCTTCTATTGTGATTATCTTAGTGAGTTTATTCACAAAGGTACGCCCAGGAACTAAAGCAGCTTATGAAACAATGTTAAAACATCTTTAATGGTATTCTCGCATTTTGCGAGAATACTTTATGAAAAAAGATTAATCAAATAAGTATTTAAAGGTATCGCAACGATGTCAATTAAAACCGCACCACATAATGGAACAATCAAAAAAGCTTGTCTAGAAACTAGATTGTATCTAGAGCAAACAGCATTCATATTTGCTACCGCATTTGGTGTAGCACCTAAACCATGCCCCATCAATCCTGCACACATAATTGCACTGTCGTAATTTTTCCCGCATAATCTAAAAACTACAAAAACCGCAAAAAGCAATAAAGCTAAAACCTGTACAAGTAAAGTGATAAAAAGAGGCATAGCAACGGTACTAAGTTCGTTTATTTTTAAACTCATCATAGCCATAGTTAAAAAGATACCAAGGCTAAGTTCACTTATAGTGTCTATGGTGTATTGATTTAGCTTGAAAAGATTAAAAACATCATTGATATTTCTGATGATAATTGCAATAAGCATAGCACCAACATAACTTGGTAAAGAATAGCCGCTATATTGTGTAAATTTTGAGCTTAAGAAAAACCCAACGCACATAATACATAAGATCAAAAATAATGATTTTAAAAAATCTTTATAACTAGCAATACGAAATTCATGTTTTAAAGGATCAACATCTTTGATATCTTGATTGGTTGTGATGGTTAGTTGGTGTTTACTGATGAGGTATTTTGCCACAGGGCCTCCAAGTAAGGAGCCAGAAATCAAGCCAAAAGTAGCTGCTGCTATTGCTAAAACCTTGGCATTATTAAGATCGCTTATTTCTTCAACCATACTTCCAAAAGCTATGGCATTTCCATGACCTCCTTCTAAAGAAACAGCACCGCATAAAATTCCATATAATTTGTTTAAATCAAACAAACTCATCATAGAAATACCAATAAAATTTTGCATTAAAGCCATAAACCAACAACACCCAAGATAGATCAAGAGAATTTTTCCACCTATTTTTAAAAGCTTAAAACTACCGCTTAGTCCTATCACGGTAAAAAAAGCTACCATTAATGGTATTTGTAAACTTGTATCAAATTTAACTTCTATGTTAGCAAAACTCAAAAACCAAATAAGCAAACTTACTAAAAAGCCACCTATAACCGGCGCAGGAATGCAAAATTTTTCTAAAATTAAAAGATGTTTTTTTAGATACATTCCAAACAATAAAACCCCAATGCTAATAGCCAATACACTTAAACTATCAAAACTCATACAACATCCTTTCTTAGTAGTAAATATGCCAAATACGCAGCAACTTTTGCTGTGTGGTTGTCTATATCAAAGTGAGGGTTAAATTCACAAATATCTGCTAGAAAAACTTTTTTACTTTCAAAAATTACTTTCAGTGGTTGTAAAATTTCTTTTAAACTTATACCAAAAACAGCAGGAGCACTTACTGCAGGTGCTATACTTTGTGAAAATACATCCATGTCTATTGTGAGATAAATCACTTCATTTTGTTTTAAGAACTCTTTTATAGCTTTTATAGAATTTTCAAATTCATGATCTAGTATATAATCTGCTTGCATATTTTTCATGGTTTGAAAAAGTGCTTTTGTATTGGATAGCTGACTTGCACCCAAACAAAGATAGGAAAAATGATAATTATTTTCTTTTGCATATTCATAGGCTTTATAAAAAGAATTTCCTGAAGTGTGTAAATTTTGTTTTCTTACATCAAAATGTGCATCAAAGTTGATAACTCCTACTTGCTTTTTATAATCTAAAAGTGCTTTTATAGGCGCTAAAGAAGTTTCATGTCCACCGCCTAAAATCACGCCATAATGTTGGTTGTGTAAAATTTCTAAACACTTATTATAAAGCATATCATCGCCTAGTTCAAGACAGTCAAAACCTTCAATATCCCCCAAATCATCAAAGTTAAAATCATCATGAACGGCAAAATTTGCCATATTTTTTCTTATGATTTTTGGAGCTAATTCACTTCCAATCCTGCCATGATTTCTTTCTACACCTAGCGAGGAGCAAAAACCTAGCAATTTGTTGTTAGATTGAGAGTTTAAACACTTAAATAATCTTTGATGTATTAACTCATTGCCATCATTTCTACCTTTCCACATATATCCTCCTTTCTTGCTTGTTTATTTTAATATAGGACTAATTTTTAAATATATTTGTTTTTTAAAAAACTTGTATGTATTTTTGTGTATTTTGGTAGCATTGATTTTTTTATTAAATATTCTTTTGGTAACAATAAATGTTTGGTAGGCCTTTAAAATCAGCTTTTGTTTTACATAGAGTCAAAAAAAGTTTTAAGTTTGCTTTTAAGATAAGGAATTACCATATATATAATTTACAACCAAAAGGAGAATCATGCAAAAAAATAATCAAAGAACTTATGATTTATTTTTAATCATCACATCTATTTTGGCCGTGTTTTTAGTGATCGCTATATTGCTTGCAAATCCTAGTAAAGCTTTAGAAGTAGCAAATTTTCTTTTTAGTAAACTAACTCATACTTTTGGATCTTTTGTGCAGCTTTTTGAGTTTATTTGTGTGGTATTTGTAATTTACTTGGCTTTTTCTAAAATAGGTAATATTAAGTTAGGCGATGGGAAAAATCCTTACTCCAATACAGCTTGGATTTTTATGTTTATTTGTGCAGGTCTTGGTTCTGCTACTATGTATTGGGCATTTATGGAGTGGGCGTATTATTATTTAGCACCTGGTTTAAACATTACACCACAATCAGCAGAAGCTTTAAGAAGTGCAACCTCTTTTGTTTATTTGCATTGGGGGATTACTCCTTGGTCTGTGTATGCTTTAAGTTCTATAGCAATGTGTTTTCATTTTTATATTTTAAAAAATAAAAATCTTAAAATTTCAAGCTTGATAGCAAATATTTTACATATTAAGCAAAGTGCAGTACTTGATAAAATCATTGATGTTGTGTTTTTATTTAGCACTTTTGGTGGGCTTGTGCTTACTACTACTTTGTCTATTATAACTATTAGTGCGGGAATTTCTGGAATTTTTGGTGTTAGTGATGATTTTTATTTAAAATTTATACTTCTTGCTAGTATTACAGCTGTGTTTACTTTTTCAAGTTTTGTAGGGCTTTCACGGGGTATGGCAATACTTGCTAAAATTTCTTGTGTATTGTGTTTTGTATTTGCGATATTGGTATTTATTTTAGGCGATAGTGTCTTTATATTGAATAATATCATAAATAGTATAGGAGTGTTTTTTAGTAATTATGTTTCTATGAGTTTATATAATGATATCACAGGTGCAAGTAGTTTTAATGCAGATTGGACAGTTTTTTACTGGCTTTATTGGATCACCTATACTCCTGCTGTGAGTATTTTCGTAACTAAAATTTCTAAAGGAAGAACCATTCGCCAAGTAATTTTTGGATTAATTGTAGGTGGATGCATTGGAACTTGGTTTTTCTTTGGAGTTTTAAGTTCTTATGCAATAGATGTTTTTCAAAGTGGAATTTTAGATGTTCCTGGTTTTATTAGCTCTAATGCAGGTGAAGCAGGGGTGGTGGCGTTGATTAAAACACTGCCTTTTGGAAGTATTTTTGCTCTTTTTTATTTTTTGATTATGATGATTTTTTTAGCCTCGCATATGGATGCAACTGCTTTTACGATTTCTTGTGTAAGCACTAAAATCAATAGTGAAAATCCTAGTAAATATCTAAAAGTTTTTTGGTGTATTATGCTTGGGTTGATTCCTTTGGTAATGCTTTACATCAAGGCAGATTTAAATACTTTAAAAGTAGCAGTGGTTTTAAGCGCTGCGCCGTTTTTGATTATACTAGCGATTAGTTTTTATGGACTTATTCAATGGATAAAAAGGATAAAAAATGAAAATTGTAAAAGTTGAACCTATATGGTTGAGAGTAAAACCTTTTAATGAGCCTTGTGAATGGGGTGAAGATGCATTTATTTTAAAAATTCATACTGATAATAATCTTTATGGAATTGGGGAGAGTGATAGTGCTGCTGCAGTGTTAAAAATGATGTTTGAGCAGCCTAGTACGCATGGATCTTGTAGAAATTTAAGCGAAATTTTATTAGGGCAAGATCCAAGAAATATCAAGAAGATTATGGATGATTTACTTGAAGGAAGTGCATATTATGGATATAGTGGAGCGCTAATTTGTGCATTAAGTGCCATTAATATCGCATTGTATGACTTACTAGGAAAGATTTATGGTGTTAGTGTGGCTGTTTTGCTTGGTGGAAAAAGAAAAGACTACTTAAATGCTTATGCTACTTTTATTCCAAGCCAAGATTTAAAAGCAAATGCGGTTAAGGCTAAGCATCTAAAAAGTGAAGGATTTAAGCTACTGAAATTTGGTGGTGCTGGTTTTGGAAGTAATGCGTTAAGTGATAAAGAGATTATACAAGGTATAAGAGAAACAGTTGGAGATGAGGTTAAGCTTAGTATTGATTTGGTTGGGCTTTGGAAAAATTTTTCTTATGCAAGAGAAAGATTTTTGGATATTAAAGAGTATAATCTAGAGTGGATAGAAGAACCTGTGGGTATGAATAATGTTTGTGATTATGCAAGACTTAGTGAGCATTTACCTTGTAAAATTACAGGCGGAGAAGGTTTTTACACGCAAAATGAATTTGAAAATTTTATAAAAAAATCAAAAGTTTCTATAGTCCAGCCAGATATTACAAGGTGCGGGGGATTTGATACTATGGTTGAGGTTGAAAAATTATCTTTAAAATATGGTTGTGATTTAGTTCCGCATGGTTTTTCTACGGGAATTTTACTTGCTGCTACAGTGCAATTTTTAGCAAGTAGCAAGCATTGCGATTTGATTGAATACTCCCAATCTACAAGTGCACTTTACACGCATTTGGTGAAAAATTTAATTCCTTGTAAAGATGGAATTATAGCAATTGAAGATGTTGTGGGTATAGGAGTAGAGCTAAATGAAGAGTTGATAAAACAATATCGCATTGATATTAAGATTTGAGTTTAACTCAAATCTTTTATGGTTTTTGAATTAAAAATTTTAAACTAGGGCCGTTTTGATCAATTTCTAAAACTTTAAAACCACGATTTGTTGCATCATGAGGTATAGAATTAATACTTTGTGGGCAATCACATAAGATTTCTAAAATCTCTCCTGATTTTAGCTCTTTTAATGCTTCAAGAGTTGCTATGGCAGGATATGGACATGCCTCACCTTCTAAATTTAAACTATAGTGAATGATCATTTTTTCCCTTTGTTGTATTGTAAAAAGAAGAATTTTTTATATTGCAAAATGAGTAAAAATAAAATTGCAAACAAAGCGAGATTGATCAAAAGTCCATTAAAATAACCAAAATCATTTAAAAGATGAACTTTAATGCCTTCTGTAAGCGCTTTAGGAAAATGATCGTAGTTTAAAGCAAGTATCATGGTTCCAATGATATTTGCGATACCAACTATCATAAAATGGCTTTGTCCCTCACATGCTCTATACATCCAACCGCATTCGCATCCACCTGCAAAAACTATCCCAAAGCCAAATAAAAAAGATCCCAACATCAGTGCAGGAGAAATTTCTACAACTTTACTAGTATGACCTTGTAGGATAAAAGCAAAAACAATCAAGCAAGCTACTATCATTGCGATTAAAGCTCCTTTGATGGCATTATCTCTTCCAAATAAAAATAAATCTCTAAAGCAAGAAGTAAAACAAATTTGTGCTCTTGAAATCACAAAACCAAAAACAAAGCCAAAAATAAGTGCTAAAGGAAGAAAGCTTTTTTTGTCATTTAGATGAATATCTTGTATAGGTGTCATGAAGATAACATAATATACAAACAAGATGAATATAAGCATTCCTATATAAAAATAAATCTTTGCGCGGTTATCATATGTTTTTTGTTTATGATATTCTTTACATACGCGTTCTAGTTTGGCTTTTGGCTTAAAGAAAGATAAATTGCATACTTTAACCGCTGTAAAAATTCCTAAAATCATAAAAAAAGTAAAAACCCAAGTATGTAAAGAAAAATAAGGTAAACCCGTAAAAAAATTCGCCAAGTTGCAACCAAATGCAAGTCTTGCGCCAAAACCAGATAAAATTCCACCCACTATAGCTTGAAAAATTCGAATTTTACTTGCTGGAAGACGCCATTTGAATTTGTTTGCTAAAAATGCAGCTACTAAACAGCCTATAAGCATGCCTATTAGCATAATGCCATCAATTCTTGTCAAGGGAGTTCCGTTTAAATTTTGCTTTTGATAGTAAGAATAAGTGCTTAAATCCATACCAAAAAGCTCTAAAAGTTCTCCACCCCAGCGTGTCATCTCTCCTGTAACAGCCCAAACACTACCAAAAATTCCAAAATAAACAGCGCTTATAATTCCAAGTATAATCATACCTTTAGAATTATCCCAAAAATTAATAAGAAAATATTGTTTGAAAGATTGCATAAGATATCCATTGTACTGTAATTGTCAAAACTTGACACTAAATAAAGTATGTATTATAGCTAAGAAATTTGATAAAAAAATAAAACCACCGTTGTAAGAGTGGAATGAGATTTTGAGTGTTTAGTTTTTGTTTTAATTAAAAATATTAAGATATAATACGCTTTTGGAAGGTTAGCATATCTGGTGATGGCCACTGACTTCAAATCAGATGAAAGGGTAGTTGACTACTTTTTGGGGAGTTCGATTCTCTCACCTTCTCGCCAAATTTTAAGTCAAAATGGAGTTGTTATGAGTAAAGCAGATATTGTCGTTGGAATCCAATGGGGTGATGAAGGTAAAGGTAAGATAGTTGATAAACTATGTGAAAATTATGACTATGTTTGCAGAAGTGCAGGTGGACATAATGCAGGTCACACTATATGGGTTGATGGTATAAGATATGCTTTACATTTAATGCCATCAGGTGTTTTAAATAAACAGTGTATTAATGTCATAGGGAATGGCGTTGTAGTTAATCCTGATGTGTTAATTAGCGAAATGGCCCAATTTGAAAATTTAGAAGGAAGATTATTTATAAGCGATAGGGCGCATTTGAATTTAAATCACCATGCTTTGATTGATCAAGCAAGAGAAAGACTTAAAGGCGATAAAGCTATAGGAACAACTGGCAAAGGTATAGGGCCAAGCTATGAAGATAAAATAAGTCGTAATGGACATAGAGTAGGGGAGTTGTTAGAGCCTGAAAAACTTTGCGAAAACTTAATGAAAGATTTTGAGCTTAAAAAAACATATTTTGATGCATTGGGTATTGCAATGCCTAGTTATGATGAAATTTTAAAAGATTTAAAACGTTTTAAAGAAATACTAGCTCCTTATATCACAGATACAACGAGAATGCTTTGGAAGGCTTTGGATGAGGATAAAAAAGTACTTTTAGAAGGTGCACAAGGATCAATGCTTGATATTGATCATGGGACTTATCCTTATGTTACAAGTTCTACGACTATTTCAGCTGGGGCCTTAAGTGGTTTGGGTTTAAATCCAAAAGAAATAGGTAAGGTTATAGGTATAGTAAAAGCTTATACAACAAGAGTAGGAAATGGTGCTTTTCCAAGTGAAGATTTAGGCGAAGATGGTGAAAAAATAGGACTTATTGGTAAAGAAATCGGCGTAAGCACAGGTAGAAAAAGAAGATGTGGTTGGTTTGATGCGGTTGCGGTAAAATACACTGCAAGATTAAATGGTTTAGATTCGTTATCGTTGATGAAGCTAGATGTACTAGATGGTTTTGATAGTGTAAAAATTTGTAGAGCATACGAGTATAAGGGGCAAGAGATAGATTATGTTCCATGTGATTTAGAAAATGTTAAGCCTATTTATGAGGTAATGGAAGGCTGGGATAAAGTTGCAGGAATTAGAGACTATGATTTATTGCCTGAAAATGCTAAAAAATACATCAAACGCTTAGAGGAGCTAAGTGGAGTAAAAGTGGGTTATATTTCTACAAGTCCTGAAAGAGATGATACTATCATTTTATGAAAAGCAAATACTCTTCTGTGATTAAGCTTAGAAAGCAACAGCTTGACAAAGCAGAAGCAAATTTAACTAAAACAAGACAAAAGCTTTTGCGATGCGAAGAAGAACTTAAAGAAGCTTCAAGAACTTGTGAAAGCTTAACTTTAGCCGATAAAGGTTCGGTGGCACTTTTGCGATCTTCTTTGAAAATGCAAGAAATCGCAAGAGAAGGTAAGCAAAGAATAAAACAAAAATTAGATTTAACCAAAAAAGAATTTGCGCATCATCAGCATTTATACAAAAGAGCACATTTGGAATTTGAAAAAATCAAAGTATTAGAAAATGAAGAGTTAAAAAAGATCCAAAAAGCTTTACAAAAAGAAGAAGAAAAATTTATCGATGAACTTGCTATAACAAGACATTTTAATAAGGACAAATTATGAAAAAGATAATATATTTATTTGTTTTTATAGGGGTTTTGCATGCTCAACAAAGTTGTGAGCAGTATTTTGAAGCTAGAAAAGAGCAAATGCAAGAACAAATCAGAGAATACGATGAAGCTAGACAAGGTTTAGAAGCTTATAAGGCTTCTTTTGAAGCTTTACAAAAAGAAAAAATGCAAGCTTTAGTGCAAAAAGAAGCAGATATTAATGCAAGTTTAGAACAAATAAAAACTTTAAAAGAACAAAATGAGCGTATTTTAGAAGCAACAAAGAAAAATCTTCAAGTAATTAATGATAAAACTATGGGTCGTATTACAGAAATTTACGCAAAAATGAAAGATGTAGCAGTTGCTGGGATATTAAGCGAGATGGAGCCAGATGAGGCATCAAGAATTTTACTTTCACTAGATCCTAGAAAAATTTCATCTATTATGGCTAAGATGGATCCTAAAAAAGCTTCAGATTTAACCTTGCTTTTGAAAAATTTAGATCAAAATGCAAGTTCACAATAAGTTTTAAGCAGTTTTTACCTTTTTTTTAGTATTATTTCAATAAAAATAAAAAGGTGGATAAATGCGTATCAAACCAGCTCACATACCTTATATAGCAAATAAAATTATACTTGATTTAATGCATTCTTCTTTTGTAAAAATCAAAGATGATAGCCAAAAACTTTTAAAAGTTGCAAAAGAGATTATAGAAATAGATGTTTTGAATGAGCGTAAGCTAGATGAAAAAGCAAAAGAGCTTCTAGAAAGCCAAGAAGATGAGATTGAGTTTATGCAAATTGACAGAAAAAGTATGTTTTGGATGATCAAGAAAAAATTAGCTAATGAGTTTAAATTTATACTTGATAGCGAAGATCGATACAACAACCTTTCTCATAAAATTTTAGAAAATTTGGTTGATGAGGATTTAATCAACTACAATGTATCAGAAAATCGTGTAAAAAATTTAATTTTTTCAAGTATTATGTCTTATTTAAGAGAGTATGAAAAATTAGAAGATTTAGTATATGAAAAAATTTCAAATTACAAAAGAAAATTAATCCCAGGTTCTGAGGAGTATGAGTTGGTGTTTGAAAAACTTTATCAAGAAGAGCTTAGAAAAAAAGGACTTTTATGAAAGCATATATTTATATAGAAAATGATGTTTTTTTAAGTGCTAAAGCTTTTGGAGAAAGTGGAACTTTTTTTGGAGAACTTGTTTTTAACACTTCTTTAACGGGTTATCAAGAAATACTGTCAGATCCTTCTTATGCAGGACAATTTGTGGTTTTTTCAATGCCAGAGATCGGTGTGGTAGGTGTTAATGATGAAGATAATGAAAGCAAAGAAGTTTTTGCTAGTGGAATGATTATAAGAGAATTAAACGAAGATTATTCAAATTTTAGAGCAAATGATTCTTTGAGTGCTTATCTAAAAAAACATGGAAAAATAGGACTTTGTGAAGTTGATACAAGATTTTTAGTCAAAATGATTAGAGATCATGGAAATTTAAGAGCAGTTGTATCTACAGAAATCAAAGACAAAGAAGAGCTTAAAAAAATGCTTTTATCAAGTGCTAAGATTGATGAGGTTAATTATGTAGCTCAAGTTAGTACTAAAGCTAAATATCAACATACCAAAGGCGCATGGGATCATAACAAAAAAAGTTATGAAGAGGTAAAGTCATGTGGTAAAAAAATAGCTGTACTAGACTATGGAGTAAAGGAAAACATCTTAAATGAGCTTGTTAGTGTTGGTTTAGAAGTAGAAGTCTTTCCATACAATACCAAAGCAAAAGATTTGATTGATTTATATCAAAAAGGTGGTATTCATGGAGTATTTTTGTCAAATGGTCCAGGTGAGCCAAAAATTTTACAAGAGGAAATTGCAGAGATTAGAAAATTAGCCGAAGCGAAAATTCCTATGCTTGGTATTTGTTTGGGGCATCAGCTTCTAAGCAATGCCTTTGGCTATGAAACATATAAAATGAAATTTGGTCAGCATGGGGCAAATCACCCAGTGATTAATCTAACCAATAACACTGTAGAAATTACAGCTCAAAACCACAACTATAATGTTCCTGAGGAAATTGCAGAGGTTGCTATTATTACTCATAGAAATTTGTTTGGTGATAATGTAGAAGGTGTAAAATACAAAAATTATCCTATCATTTCAGTACAACATCACCCTGAAAGCTCTTCGGGTCCACATGAGAGCAAATATATCTTTAAAGAATTTTTAGAGCTTTTGTGAATTTAGATTTTTTTGCTTTGGCGAGTATAGCTTTTCTTTCAAGCTTTGGACATTGTTATGGAATGTGCGGAGGTTTTGTTTTGGCTTATACTCAACTTTCAAAGCAAATTAAACTTCCTTTTTTTCTTTTGATCTTTTCTTATCATATTTCAAGAATTTTAGCTTATGTATGTTTGGGTGTGCTTTTTGCATTGTTTGGAAGTTTAATCGCACCAAGTGAATTTTTAAAAGGGATCATGTATTTTATAATCGGTAATTTTATGATCTTACTTGCTTTGGCTTTGATTTTTAAAGGAAAGCTTTTAGCATTTTTAGAAAAGTCACTTATTTTTGATAGTTTGATTAAAAAAAATATTTCTAAACTTATTCAAAAAAAATCATTCGCAAGCACTCTGTTGCTTGGTTTTTTAAATGGTTTTGTGCCTTGTGGCTTGGTGTATTTTTATATCGCTTTTGGTATGAGTACACAAGATTTGTATTTATCAGCATTGGTCATGTTGATTTTTGGATTATCTACTTTACCAGCACTTATGTTTTTTTCTTATTTTTCTAAAATTGTAAATGAAAGGTTTCAAAAGCTTGCTAGTTTAGCTTCATACGGGTTGATTTTGTGCTATGGCTTGTATTTTTCTTATTTGGGATTTATCTTTACAAGATAATTTATTTACAATTAGTTTATAATAAATTTTTTTAAGCTAAAAAAGATATTAAATGTCGTATAATATAATGATTGCATATTGCAGAAAAAAACTTAAGGAGAGGAAATGCACCCAGGAAATGCATTAAACTATGACTATACGGTTGCAAAATGCTTTATGTTTGCTACCTTATTGTTTGGTGTTATTGGTATGGCTATTGGAACGCTTATTGCCTTTCAAATGGCTTATCCGGATTTAAACTATTTAGCCGGTGAGTACGGTACTTTTTCAAGACTTAGACCTCTACACACTTCAGGTGTGATTTTTGGTTTTATGCTCTCTGGAATTTGGGCAACTTGGTATTATATTGGTCAGCGTGTGCTAAAAGTTAGTATGGCAGAGTCAAGCTTTTTGATGTTTATTGGAAAGTTACACTTTTGGCTTTATATGATCACTATGATTATAGCTATTTTTACTTTGTTTGCGGGTATTAGCACTTCAAAAGAGTATGCTGAACTTGAATGGCCACTTGATATAATGGTAGTTTTGGTTTGGGTTTTATGGGGTGTAAGCATTTTTGGTCTTATTGGAATTCGCCGTGAAAAAACTTTATATGTTTCACTTTGGTATTATATAGCTACATTTTTAGGTATAGCAATGCTTTATTTATTCAATAATATGGCAGTGCCTACTTATTTTGTAAGCGGTATGGGTGATTGGTGGCATAGTGTTTCTATGTATGCAGGAACAAACGATGCTTTAGTACAATGGTGGTATGGACATAATGCAGTTGCATTTGTATTTACTGTTGGTATTATCGCTCAAATTTATTACTTTTTACCAAAAGAAAGCGGTCAGCCTATCTTCTCTTATAAATTATCTTTATTTGCGTTTTGGGGACTAATGTTTGTATATTTATGGGCAGGTGGACACCACTTGATTTACTCAACTGTGCCTGATTGGATGCAAACTATGGGTTCTGTTTTTTCAATTGTTCTTATTTTGCCTTCTTGGGGTTCAGCAATTAATATCTTGCTTACTATGAAAGGTGAATGGAGTCAATTAAGAGAAAGTCCGTTGATTAAATTTATGATTTTAGCATCAACTTTTTATATGTTCTCTACTTTAGAAGGTCCAATTCTTTCTATTAAATCAGTTAACGCTTTAGCGCACTTTACAGATTGGATTCCAGGACACGTTCACGATGGTACTTTAGGTTGGGTTGGATTTATGACCATGGCTGCACTTTATCACATGGTACCTAGAGTATTTAAAAGAGAGCTTTATAGTAAATCATTAATGGAAGCTCAATTTTGGATCCAAACTACAGGTATAGTACTATACTTTAGTTCTATGTGGATAGCAGGTATCACTCAAGGTATGATGTGGAGAGCTACAGATGAATATGGTAACTTACTTTACACATTCATTGATACTGTAGAAGCGATTATTCCTTATTATTGGATTAGAGCTGTAGGTGGATTGTTATACTTGGTAGGATTTTTCATGTTTGTTTATAATATTTACAAATCAATTTCAGTGGGTAGAGTGCTTGATAAAGAGCCAAAAAGTGCTTCGCCTATGGCAGCATAAGGAGGAAAAATATGTTTAGTTGGTTAGAAAAAAATCCATTCTTTTTTGCTGTAGCCGTATTTATCGTGATTGCGTATGCGGGTATTGTAGAAGTTTTACCTGATTTTGCGCAAAATGCAAGACCAATCGAGGGTAAAAAACCTTACACAGTTTTACAGCTTGCAGGACGCCATGCTTATATTAAAGAAAGTTGTAATGCATGTCACTCGCAATTAATTCGCCCTTTTAAATCAGAAACAGACCGTTATGGTATGTATTCAGTAAGTGGTGAGTATGCTTATGATAGACCATTCTTATGGGGTTCTAAAAGAACAGGACCTGATTTATTACGTGTAGGAAATTTTAGAACTACAGATTGGCATGAAAACCACATGTGGGATCCAGTTTCTGTAGTACCTGGTTCTATTATGCCAGCTTATAAACATATGTTTAGCAATAATGCAAACATTGAAACAGCTTATGCAGAAGCATTGACTGTGAAAAAAGTTTTCAATGTGCCTTATGATACCGAAAATGGCACAAAACTTGGAACATGGGAAGAAGCTCAAGCAGAAGTTAAAGCAGAAGCTCAAGCGATAGTAGATCAAATGAAAAATCAAGATGTTAAAGATGCGTTTGCTAGAGGTGAAATTAGAGAAATCGTAGCTTTAATCGCATATCTTAATAGCTTAAAATAGGAACAACTATGGATTTAGAACTAATAAGAGAGCTACAAGCTTATGGTTTTTTTGCTCTTGTAGTATTTTTGGTGGTAGTTTTGTATTCTTATTGGTTTCATTTGTATAAATCTGAAAAAACAGGTAGAAGAAACTATGAAAAATATGCTGATTTGGCATTGCATGATGAAATCAGTGATAGTGTTTTAGAGCAAAATAAAAGGAGTGCTTAATGCAATGGTTGAATTTACAAGATAATGTTAACTTATTATCTTTTATCGGAGCAATTCTTATCATTTTAATTACATTAGTTGTGGTAGGAAGATTGTATAAAAGTATGAAAGAAGACAAGAGCGAAGGTGAATTAAGCGAGCACACTTGGGATGGCATAGGAGAGTATAAAAATCCTGTGCCACTTGGTTGGGCTGTTGTGTTTTTCTTAGCGATAGTATGGTGTATTTGGTATTTTCTTTGGGGATATCCTTTAAACAGCTATTCACAAATAGGTGAATACAATAAAGCAGTTCAAGCCCATAATGAAAAATTTGCACAAAAATTCGCAAATTTAAGTGCACAAGATAAAAAAGAAATGGGTAAAAACATTTTCTTAGTTCAATGTTCTTCTTGTCATGGTATCACAGGTGATGGTATTAACGGTAAAGCACAAAACCTTAATGTGTGGGGTTCTGAAGAAGGACTTATAGAGATTATCACAAAAGGTTCAAAGGGCTTGAATTATCCTATGGGAGAAATGTTGGGTGCGGCTGATAATGGCATAGATGAAGCTGATGTTCCAGCAATTGCTGCGTATGTTGCTTCTGAAATTTCAGCGATTAAAAAGACAGATAACCCTCAACTTGTAGCAAAAGGAAAAGAGCTTTTTGCAACTTGTACAGTATGTCATGGGGAAAATGGTACAGGGACTATTGATGGACAGTTAGTGGCTCCAGATTTAACAAAATACGGTAGTGCTGCTTTTGTTGTAGATGTTTTAAACCGTGGTAAAGCAGGAAGTATAGGTATGATGCCTCATTTTAACAATGGTTTATTAAATGAACTTCAAAAAGAGGCAGTAGGTGAATATGTAATTTCTCTTTCAAGGGGTGAATGATGGAAAATTCAAATAGATGTGTATTTGCACTTTCGGGTGTAAGTGGAATGTTGATCGCGACAGTTTTATTGCTATCAATTTTAACAGGACTTACTATTTGGGGACTTAAAACACAGCAAGAAGTAATGCAAAAACCTTACAAAATAGAAAATCCAGAGCAAATTAAAATGTTTGACTCTAAAAGAGAAGAACATATCATCATAAAGGAATGATTATGACAAAAGTTCTTGAGTATTTAATTATAGCTGGACTAGTGGTTGCAGCTGGGATTACTGCTTGGTCAGTTTTAACTGTAAATCATCTTTATATAGGATGAAAAAGATTTTTAAAGGCGGTTTTATAACCGCCATTATGATTTGTTTTGCTAACTTCTTGCATGCTGAAATTTTACTAAATGATAATATCCTAAATCCCGCAATAGAACAAAATATTACTATAAACTCTAAACAAATTCTTGATCTAACAGGTGTAAATATTGCTTTAGCATTAAGCGATAGTAAAGATTTTGAAAGTTTAAAAAATTATGAAGCTAATTTAAGTAAACCGTATATTTTACTTGTTTTTTCTAAGGCCTCACACAAAGTTGATATACTTGCAAGTGATGATGCTTTAGCTTTTTTTGATAAAGAAGGTGTTTTAAGTCCTTATCCTGAAAAAGGTACGATTTTGCCTATACTTGCTAATCCTAAGCAAAAAGATATTTACAATGCGGCTATTTTAAATGGTTATGCAGATATTGCGGATCAAGTGGCAAGTCATTTTAATATAAAACCTTTTTATGGAAATTCTAATCGCGATACTTTAAATATTATGCGTATTTTGATTTATGGATTTTTATGTGTTGCGATTTTGATGTTGGTGCAAAGAAAAATTAAAAGGAGAAGATAAATGCAGAGTAAAAAAACATTTTGGCCTTATGGTATTTTGATTTCTTTAGGGCTTATTGTAATTGCTTGTATTGTGACTGTCATTATAGCAAGTAAAGCTCCTGTGTATGAAGATAATTTTTATTTTGATTCTTACCAAAATGTAGAATTAAACTATAATGAAATTCAAAATAGGCAAAAAGCTTTTGATGAAAATTTTAAATTAAGTGTTAAAGATAGAGAAAGTTTTACGCGTAAAAAAAGTCAAATTTACTATATCAACGAAGGAGAAAATGAGTTTAGAATCACAGTGGATAATCTAAAAAACTATGATCTTAATCAACTTCAAATTCAAGCATTGCTTTCGCGTCCACATACTAGTGTTGATGATAAAAATTTAGAAGTGAAAATAGAAGCTAATGATTTAGTTTTTAGTTTTGATGCTAAAGAAAAAGGTGCTTGGCAGGTGCTTTTAAAAATTACTCAAAATGAAAATAGTGTAGGATTTTTTAAATTTTTTCTCCAAACTAAATGATGAAGCTTTTTATTTTTAGTTCTTTGAGAGCATTGAGAAAATACTATGAGGAAAAGCTACAAGATGATATCTTAGTGGATCCGGCTATGAGTGTGGCTGAATTCATGCAAAAAGTGGTTTTTTCTCCTTCTTTTCAAGCCTCGCATTATGAATGTTTGCTTTTAATGAAAAAAGCTTGCGAGCAAACTAAAAATTTAGAGCAGAGTTTAAAAATACCAAGTAATTTCTTTGCTTTTTTAAAAAACAATGCATATTTGTTTAGCTTTTTTAAAGAATTAAGTTTAGAAAAAAAAGATATTGCTGCATTGAAATTTCATGATGCTTATGCACAGTATGATGAACATTTGCAAATTTTAGAAGAGCTTTTTAAGAATTATCTTACCTTGTTAAAAGAGCAAAATTTATACGATGATATTTCTTTGCCACTTGATTATGAAATCAATGTTGATTTTTTAAAAAATTATGATGAGATTGTTTTTGATTTTCAAGGCTTTTTGAATGCTTTTGAAGTAGAGATTTTGCTAAAAATTAAAGCAATATTACCTATTAAGATACGATTTAATTGCACTCGATTTAATAAAGATTTTTTAAGTACGCTTAGTTTTTTGCAAGGTATTGATTTAAAGATAGATCATGTTTATTGTTTTGATTTAAATCATGAAGCAATTTTAGAAGAAAAGTGTTTTTTGAAAGAAAGTCAAATTAACTATAAAAGTTTTAATTTAAGATCATTACAAGCAGCTTTTGTTTTTGAAAAAATCAATACATTTTTAAAAGCGGGTATTTGTGCAAAAGATATCGTGGTGATCACTCCTGATGAGAAATTTGTAGATATTTTGAGGTTATATGATAAAAATAATGTTTTAAACTATGCAAGTGGTGAAAGTATTAAGAATACAGCTTTTTATCATCGATTAAAATCCTTGTATGAGGGTGCTAAGGATGAGGAATTTGAATATGAAGAAAATGAGAATTTTTATGAGAAGTGGAATTTAAATAAGCATTGGTGTAATTTTCATTTTTTCCCTTCTAGTATTGATTTTGCAGAGTTTAAAAAACTTTTTGATGAGAATGTTTCTTTTGATTTTTTTGAAAATCTAATCTATTGCTTGCTAGAAGATGGCAACGATGAATTGAAAAATTATATTCAGCAAGAGTTGATTTTCATCAAAGAGCTTATCAGAACTCATGCGTTAAGTTTGGCTCAGATTTTAGAATTATTTTTTATGCAAATTGATAGTATAAAATTAAGTAGTGTTGGGGGTGGTGAAGTCACTGTAATGGGGCTTTTAGAAAGTAGGGGACTTAGATATGATGGAGTAATTATAGTTGATTTTAATGATGAGTTTATCCCAAAAAGAGTTTCAAGTGAGTTGTTTTTAAACAATGAAATTCGCAAAAAAGCAGAGCTTATTACTCATGCACAAAGAGAAAATTTACAAAGGCACTATTACTACACTTTAATAGCTAAAGCAAAATTGGTGGGAATTACTTATGTGGAAAATGAAGAAAAAATCAAATCAAGATTTTTAAGTGAACTCGAATTTCCACTTTATGAAGATAAGACTTATAGTAATAATGCTTATGTGAAATACTTTCAAACTCACCCTTGTATGTTTAATCTTGATCCTATTGTAAGCATTAGAGCAGAGCATGATTATTTTCAAAATGACCTTTCTTTTTCAAGATTTCATCTTCTTGTACATTATGGTTTGGATTATTATTATAAATATGTTTTAGGATTAAAAGAACCAAAGATCTTAGATGATACACTTAGGGCAAATGAATTAGGAAGTTTTATCCATAAGGCACTAGAGCTTTACTATACACAAAAGTCAAAAAATCATTTTGATTATGAAGTTTTTATGCAAGTGATAAAAGACATGCAACAATATCGCATTGATGCGCTTAACTTAGCTCTAATACAAACTATATTTAAAGAATTTCAAATTCTTGAAAATGAACATTTTAAGCAAGGATATGTGGTGGAAAAATGTGAATTTATGCCACCAAAAAAAGAATTTACTGCAGAAAATGGAGTGAAAATTCGTGCTATAGGTTTTTTAGATAGAGTAGATAATAATGGCAATGAAAGATTGATTATAGATTATAAAAGTGGTAAAGCAGATGAAAAGTCTTATCAACTTGCTTTTTATAAGTTTTTATTAGAAAGTCAAAATGCTCCATCAAACACAAAAGCTTGTTTTTACGATCTTAAAAATATCAAAATCATACATGAAAATTCCAAAAGCAAGAGTGTGCAAGAATTAAAAGACTTGCTTAATGAGTTAGCTAAGGAGCCTTTGGAGAAAGAATTTTTTAATCAAAAAAACGACAATACCTATAGCCCTTATGCTATGCTTTATAAAAAGGAGTTTAAGCTTTGAGTTATCATTTTGAACCTTTTTTGGCTTTAGAAGCTAGCGCAGGAAGTGGAAAAACCTTTGCATTAAGCGTGCGTTTTGTAGCTTTGGTTTTAATGGGAGCTAAGATCAATGAAATTTTAGCCCTTACTTTTACTAATAAAGCCACAAGTGAAATGAAAGAAAGGGTTTTTAAAACCTTTTTGGAATTTGATGTGCTTGAAAATGGAGAAAATAAAGCAGAGTGCAATGAGCTTATGAAAATGCTAGGTAAAAGCAAAGATGAGCTTATAGCTTTAAGAGAAAAATACAAAGAGGAATTTTTAAGATCTAAGCTTAATATCTACACTTTTGACAGCTTTTTTTCGCAAATCATTCGTTCTTTTGCTTTAAATTTAGGTCTTATGAGTGATTTTGACATTATAGAAAGTCAAGATAGTTATAAAAATTTCATTGCTAGGTTAAATGAAGAAGAGCTAAGAGCTTTGGCTTATTATATTGTTCAGACAAAAAGCAAGAGTGACTTTTTACAAAATCTTGAAAGCTTATATGAAAGATCTTGTGAGATTAATTCTACAAAAAATGTACATTTTCCAAATAAAACTTCTTTAGAAAAAAGTTTAAATGAATTTATAGCTTATGCAAAAAATTTAAGTACAGATAAAAATTATCAAAAAAATTTTGAATTTGAAAATATAGAAGATTTTTTTGCTAAACCTATCATCTGTGATTTAGAAAAAAAATATTTTGTAAAAATCATCGATAGTGAATTTTTACAAAAAAGAGCAGAATTCTTACAATGTGCAAAAGAGTATTTTACTCAAATGGAAAATTATCGCATTAGTATGCTTGCAAAACTTTTGGAGCATTTTAAAGAAGCAAGAAATGAAAGCAGTGTTAAGCAAAATGCATTAACTTTCTCGGATATAGCTTTAAAAACTTATGAGTTAATTAGTGATGAAGCTAATAAGGATTTAATTTATTTTAGGCTTGATGGTTATATTTCGCATTTATTGATCGATGAATTTCAAGATACGAATGTTTTGCAGTATCAAATTTTAAAGCCTATTATCGCTGAACTTGTTTCAGGCGAGGGTGTGAAAAAAAACAGAAGCTTTTTTTATGTGGGCGATAAAAAGCAAAGCATATATGGTTTTAGAGGGGGTAAAAAAGAGCTTTTCGATAAGCTTTTAAAAGACTTTCCACAAATTAAATTAGAGCACTTAGATACTAATTATCGCAGTAAAAAGATCATTGTTGATTATGTAAATGAAGTTTTTAAAGATAAATTTTTTGATAGTTTTTTAAACCCTAGCTTTACTTTACAAAAAAGCATTAAAGAAGGCGGGTATGTAGAGGTTTTACAAAATCATATCCCGCCAAAAAGTTCTTTACATGAAGCAAGTGGAAAAGAAGTTTTAAAGATCATCCAAAAGCTTTTAGAAAAAGGTATAAGGCTTAGTGAAATTTGCATTTTGGTGTGGATTAACAAAGATGCTACTTTAATGAAAGAATTTCTTGAAGAAAATAACATTAAAGCTTATACACAAAGCAATGTAGCTTTGATGGATTGTATTAGTGTAAGAGTACTTTTTGAGTATGCAAAGGCTTGCGTACTTAAAGATGAGTTTAGCTTGTACTTTGCAAGTAGTATTTTAGAAAAAGAACTCGAGTTTATTACGCTTGATTTAAACCGAAGTGTAGGTGAGATTTTAAAATACCTAGTGCATGTTTTAAAACTTGACTTAAGTGATGTGAATCTCATTGCGTATTTAGAGTATGCAAGTACTTTTGATAATTTCTTTGATTTTTTATTTGCTCCATGTGGATTAAAATCTTTGCAGGCTCAAGATGATGGAGTAAGCATTATGACTGTGCATAAATCTAAAGGGCTTGAATTTGAAAATTTAATCGTACTTGATAGACTTAGTAAAAAAGCTCCGGATAATGAAACTTTGATGTTTGAGTATGATTTAGAGCAAGGTTGGGAAGTAAAATACCGACACAGTGCTAGAAAATATCTTGAAGATGAAAACTATAATACCTTTTTAGCTAAAAGAGAAAAACTTCAAGCAGAAGATGAGATAAATTGTCTATATGTAGCGCTTACTAGAGCTAAAAACTCTCTTTTTATCATAAAAAATGATGAGAGCTTTAAAACCTTTAAGAGTTATTTTCAAGACTATGAAGAAAAGCAAATAGGTGCTATAGAAGAACAGCTTATTCAAACAAATGAGACTTTAGAAAATTTAGAGCAACTAGAAAGCTTTGAAGAATTTCAAAAGGTAAATTTACAAGAAGTCAAAGTAAAAAGTCATCTTTCAAGCACGCAAATACATTTTGGTTTAGCTTTGCATGAGTTTTTGCAATATTTTGACTTTAACACTAAAAGTAATTTTGAATTTTGCAAGCAAATGGTGTATAGAAAATACCGTTTTTACTTAGATGATGAAGCTTTTAATGAGCTTTTTAAAAGACTTACCATGCTTTTAAAAGATGAGAGCTTTAACGCGCTTTTAGTGGGTAAAAAGCTACTAAAAGAGCAAATCATCACTTATAAAGGTGAACAAAAACAGCTTGATATGCTTGCACTTGATGATAATGAAGCTATCATTATAGACTATAAAACAGGCTTAAATTTAAACGAGCATAAAAAGCAAGTTTTGCTTTACAAAGAAGCTATAGAAAAAATCTTGGCCAAGATTTCTACTAAGGCTTTTTTAGTGTATGTTTTAAAAGATAAAGTGGAGATAGTGGAAATTTAGCACATTATGCGAATATGAGCTTTATTGTTTATGGTATATTGGCTTATAAATTTTTGTTTTTAACTTCATCATTGCAATTTCAATGCGATATTATAATATTGTATTGTGTTTTATAGCAGAAAATTAAACTTTAAATATTCTTAAATTAAGTATTAATTAAGCTAAAATAATTATAATCTCATTTTAAAAAAAATTTTTGGCAAAGGTAAGATGATGACAAAGATAACAAAGCCAAACGAAGTAAAACGCGAATGGATCGTTTTAGACGCTGAAGGAAAGCGTTTTGGTCGTCTTTTAACAGAAGTAGCGACTATTTTAAGAGGTAAAAATAAACCTTGCTATACTCCAAATGTTGATTGTGGAGATTATGTAATCATTATCAATGCTTCTAAAGCAGTTTTCACAGGTGCAAATAAAGCAGAAGATAAATTATACCACAGACATTCAGGGTATTTTGGAAGCGTTAAAAGTGAAAAATTTGGTGATTTACTAGAAAAAAATCCAGTTAAATTATATAAATTAGCAGTTCGTGGTATGCTACCTAAAACAAACCTAGGTAGAGCTATGCTTAAAAAACTAAAAATTTATGCAGGTAGCGAACATCCTCATACTGCTCAAATTGCTAATAAAGGAAAATAATCATGGCAACAACATACGCAACAGGTAAAAGAAAAACCGCTGTAGCTAAAGTTTGGGTAAAAGCTGGTAGTGGTAAAATCATCGTTAATGGTATGGATTTAAACACTTGGCTTGGCGGACATGAAGCTATAAAATTAAAAGTAGTTCAGCCTTTATTAGTAACTAAACAAGAAACTTCTATGGATATTAAAGCGACTACCCTAGGTGGTGGTTATAGCGCTCAAGCTGAAGCTTTAAGACATGGTATTTCAAGAGCTTTAGCTGCTATGGATGCAGATTTTAGAGCGTTATTAAAACCAAAAGGACTTCTTACTAGAGATAGTAGAACTGTTGAACGTAAAAAATACGGTCGCAGAAAAGCAAGAAGAAGTCCACAATTCTCTAAACGTTAATTCTCTTTGGATCCTTTTTATGGATCCAAATTTTCTCCATTTTCCATAAATTACAATTTTTTTTCTTATATTTTTATTTTGTTTAAAATCAAAGGATTTTTTGTTTAGAATATACTTTTATAATTTCAAAGTCCGATCAGGGAAACCTCCTTTTTGTAGTAAATTTAAGCCCCTACCCAAAGGGGCTTATTTTATTTTAATCTTCTTTGCTATATAATAATCTGCATTTTATTTATTTTCCAAAGGAAATTCTATGAAGAAAATTATAAGTTTGGTAAGTTTAGCTACTGTATTGTTTGCTTTTGATGCTAGTAAAATAGAAATCACTCCAACTTTTAACTATACAACTCCAGAAGGAAATTTAGATCTTAAAAACTATGGTGGAGTGGGATTGAGATTTGGTTATCATTATGATGATTTATGGATAGATCAAGCAGAGCTTGGTATAGAATATAATGATAATGCAAAATACAACAATCCAGGTGATAATACACATACAAGTACTAGTGTATCAAGATTTTACACCAATGCAATTAAAGGTATTGATTTAGCAAATCATGTTTATTTGTATGGTTTGTTGGGTGCGGGTTATGAGTATTTGAGTCATGGGGCGTATGAAAACAAAAGTGGTATGTTTGCTCAATATGGTGCAGGTTTGAAGTTTGCACTTGGAGAGGATTTAGCTTTAAGAGTGGAAGCAAGAGATCAGATTAAATTTAACAACGGTGAGCATAATTTGATTTCTAGTATTGGTTTAAGTTTTTATTTTGGTAATAACATTCCAAAAGCACCGCAAACCACAAGTCAACCACTTGTGCAAAAAGTTCAAGCAAAAAAAATCGAAAAATCTTGTCCAGAGCCAAGAAAAGGCGCTTTGCTTGATCATATAGGATGTGAGAAAACAATAGCTCTTGAAGGACATTTTGGTTTTGATCAGAGCAATATTAATTTAGAATTTGCTAAACAAATTCAAGAAGTAGGTAAGGTTTTAGAGGAAAATCCACAATATTATACTATCTTAGAAGGACATACGGATAATACAGGCCCTAAAGCTTACAATCAAAAACTTTCCTTAGAGCGTGCAAATGCTGTAGCAAAAGAACTTGAAAAAACAGGCGTAGCTAAAGAAAAAATAATTACCAAAGGTTATGGTTATGATATGCCAAAAGCAAGTAATGATACTAAAGAAGGTCGTGCTCAAAATAGACGCGTTGAAGCAAAATTTTTCATTAAAGAGTAAAATTTGCTAAGAAAAACAATTTTATTTGACCTAGATGGCACTTTGATAGATTCTACAAGTGCCATTTTAGATGGTTTTGATGCTGCTTTTAGAGCATTTGATCAGCCATTGAGAGATCATGAGGTCGTCAAATCATTGATAGGTTTTCCTTTAGATGTAGCTTTTGAAAAACTTGGAGTCAAAAAGGAAAAAACAAGCGAGTATATCAATGCATATAGAAGTGTATATCAGCAAATTTATATAAAACAAACATCTTTACTTACCTTTGCAAAAAAAAGTGTTCAAGAAGCAAGTTTGATTGCTGATTTAGCTGTTGTGACGACTAAAAGTTCTAAATTTTCTAAACCATTGCTAGATCATTTGGGGATAGGTAAGTATTTTAAAGTTATTATAGGTAGAGATGATGTAATTCATCCTAAACCACATGCTGAACCTATTTTATTAGCTTTGGAAAAATTATCTAAAGACAAAGAAAATGCATTTATGATTGGTGATACTCATTTGGATATTATGGCGGCTGTTGAAGCGGGTATTACACCTGTGGCAGTTAGTAGTGGTTATGAGAGTAAAGAAAGTTTGCGCCAATTTAAAACTTTATTATTTGATAATACCTATGAAGCAATAGAGTATATAAAAAATATCCGATAACTTCACACTCCAACTTCTTACATAGAAATAATAAAAAATTTTTATCATTGTTTAAGACAATTCAAGATAAAGTAGCTAATGATTTTAAGTAATTACTTTAATGATAAGGATAATTAGATGAGTAAAATAATGAAAACAATGGATGGTAACGAAGCAGCAGCATATGCTGCTTATGCGTTTACAGAGGTTGCTGGAATTTATCCTATCACTCCAAGTTCTCCTATGGCTGATTATACTGATATATGGGCTTCTCAGGGTAAAAAAAATCTTTTTGGAGTGCCGGTTAAAGTTGTAGAAATGCAAAGTGAAGCGGGTGCAGCAGGAACAGTTCATGGTTCTTTGCAAGCGGGTGCTTTAACAACTACTTACACTGCTTCTCAAGGTCTTTTATTAAAAATACCAAATATGTATAAAATAGCAGGACAGCTTTTACCTGGTGTGATCCATGTAGCAGCTAGAGCTTTGGCTTCTCAAGCGCTTTCTATTTTTGGGGATCATCAAGATATTTATGCTGCAAGACAAACAGGTTTTGCTATGCTTTGCTCACATTCTGTGCAAGAAAGTATGGATTTAGCAGGTGTAGCTCACTTAGCAGCCATTAAAGGTAGAGTGCCTTTTATGCATTTTTTTGATGGTTTTAGAACTTCTCATGAAATTCAAAAAATTGAAGTAATGGATTATGCACATTTTGATCGTTTGCTTGACCGTGAGGCTTTATTGGAGTTTAGAAATTCCTGTTTAAATCCGGAAAATCCAAAAACAAGAGGTACGGCACAAAATGATGATATTTATTTCCAAACAAGAGAATTGGCAAATAAATACTATGAAGCTATTCCTGATATTGTGAATGAATATATGCAAGAAATTTCAAAAATCACAGGAAGAGAATACAAGCCTTTTGTGTATTATGGAGATAAAAATGCAACGCGCATTGTAGTTGCAATGGGTTCGGTGACTGAAGCTTTAAAAGAAGTTGTAGATTACCTCAATAGCAAAGGTGAAAAAGTAGGAGTTTTAAAAGTCCATTTATATAGACCATTTAGTTTGAAATACTTGTTTGATGTAATGCCTCAAAGTGTTGAAAAAATAGCTGTTTTAGACAGAACTAAAGAACCAGGAAGTTTAGGTGAGCCACTTTATTTAGACTTAAAAACTGCATACTATGGTAAAGAAAAGGCACCTTTGATCGTTGGTGGTAGATATGGACTTTCTTCAAAAGATGTTGATCCTGCTCAACTTCTAGCGGTTTTTGAAAACCTAAATCAAGCTAATCCAAAAGATGGTTTTACCATAGGAATTAATGATGATGTAACTTTTACTTCATTGCCTGTGGGAGAAAAAATTTCTTTAGGTGATGAAAGCACTATAGAATGTTTATTCTATGGCCTTGGTGCTGATGGTACTGTAGGTGCAAACAAAAACTCTATTAAAATTATAGGGGATAAAACAGACTTTTATGCGCAAGCTTATTTTGCTTATGATTCTAAAAAATCAGGTGGTTACACAAGAAGTCACTTGAGATTTTCTAAAAAGCCTATTACTTCAACTTATTTAGTTTCTACTCCGCATTTTGTGGCGTGCTCTGTGGCCGCGTATTTAGAAATTTATGATGTTTTAGCTGGCATTAGAAAAGGTGGAACTTTCCTTTTAAATAGTATTTGGAGTGCAGAAGAAACTGTTAAGAAAATTCCAAATGCAGTAAAAAGAGTTTTAGCACAAAAAGAAATCAATTTTTATATCATCAATGCTACAAAATTAGCTAGAGAAATAGGTTTAGGTAGTAGAACAAATACGATCATGCAATCAGCATTTTTTAAACTAGCTAATATCATTCCTTTTGAAGATGCACAAAAATACATGAAAGAATTTGCATATAAATCGTATAGTAAAAAAGGTGATGCGATAGTTGAAATGAACTATAAAGCCATTGATGTAGGTGCAGATGGACTTGTAAAAGTTGACATTGATCCTTCTTGGGCAAATTTAGCAGATGAGACAAAAGAAGAAACCATAGCTTATAAAGGTACTGAATTTGTTGAAAAAATCGCAAAACCTATGAATGCGGCTAAAGGTGATGATTTGCCAGTTTCGGCATTTTTGGGCTATGAAGATGGTAGTTTTGAGCATGGAACTACTGAATATGAAAAAAGAGGCGTTGGGGTTATGGTGCCAAGATGGATTGAGGCTAATTGTATTCAATGTAATCAATGTGCTTCAGTGTGCCCGCATGCAGTTATTAGACCATTCTTGATTAATGAAGAAGAGTTAAATAATGCTCCAGAGGGTGTAAAAGAGCATAGTCTTAATGCTAAAGGTGTAAAAGATCAGAAATTAAACTTTAAAATTCAAGTTTCACCACTTGATTGTACAGGTTGTGAGCTTTGCGTGCATGAGTGTCCAACTAAAGAAAAATCTTTAGTAATGGTGCCGCTAGGTGAAGAGCTTGATCATGGTGAACAAGACAATGCGGATTATTTATTCAAAAAAGTAAGCTATAAAGATAATATCTTAAATAGAGAAAATACTAAAGGTATTCAATTTGCGCAGCCTTTATTTGAATTCCATGGTGCGTGTCCAGGTTGTGGGGAAACTCCTTATATCACTTTAATCACGAGATTATTTGGCGAAAGAATGATTATTGCCAATGCGACAGGTTGTAGTTCTATTTATGGTGGCTCAGCTCCTTCGACTCCATATAGAAAAAGCAATAAAAACGGACATGGACCTGCATGGGGTAATTCTTTGTTTGAAGATAATGCAGAGTTTGGTTTGGGTATGAAAATAGCAACTGAAACCACAAGACATAAAATCGAACATATTATGAATGAAAGCATGCAAGAAGTTCCTAATGCACTTTCTGCATTATATAAAGAGTGGATTGCAAATAAAGAAGACTCTAAAATCTCACTAGAATTAAGAGATAAAATAGTACCATTGCTAGAAGAAAATAAACAAATTAAATCAGTGAATGATATCTTAGAATTAAAAAGCTATTTAAGTAAAAAATCACATTGGATTTTTGGTGGTGATGGTTGGGCTTATGATATTGGTTATGGTGGGCTTGATCATGTTTTAGCAAGTGGTGAAAATGTTAACATTTTAGTACTTGATACGGAAGTATATTCAAATACTGGTGGGCAAAGTTCAAAGTCTTCAAGAACAGGATCAGTGGCGCAATTTGCTGCTGCAGGTAAGCCAGTGCAGAAAAAAGACTTAGGTCAAATTGCTATGACTTATGGCTATATTTTTGTAGCTCAAGTAAATTCTAATGCAAATTATGCACAATTGCTAAAAGCAGTAATGGCCGCTGAAGCATATGATGGGCCTTCTTTGATTATTGCTTATTCTCCTTGTATTGCTCATGGTATCAAAGGTGGGCTTGGAAATTCAGGTAATCAAGCAGAACTTGCTACAAAATGTGGATATTGGCCAACTTATATTTACGATCCACGTTTAGAAGCAGAAGGAAAAAATCCTTTAACAATTTCTTCTAAAGAGCCTGATTGGGGTTTATATGAAAACTTTTTAATGAATGAAGTGCGTTATACTTCATTGAAAAAATCTAATCCTGAACAAGCTAAGGAATTTTTCGAAAGAAATAAAGCAGATGCACAACGCCGTTATAGACAACTAAAGCGTTTAGCAAGTGCTGATTTTAGTAACGAAAATTAAAATTGTTGCGATTTCTTATGATGAGTTTATCGATGGTTGGTGTCTTACACGCTAACCATTTATTTTTAAATCAAGACTGCTACGATGGTCTTGATTTGACTGTAATTCAAGATCCCTTTTTTCAAAAAACTACAAAAATAAAATCTAATTTTTCTTTGCAAGCGATTATTTCAAATAAAGTCAAGATTGACAATAAATGGCATGCTTTAAATGATAATATTGATGGTTTTAAGATTGCTGAGATAAAAAATTCTCAAGTTGTATTGATAAAGGAAGAAAAACGAATGGTTTTAGATTTGTATGAAAAAAATAATATTTTTATTTATTAGCTTTTTAATTTATACAGATGTTTTAGCAAGTGAATGTAAACAGCGATTTTTTGATATTAGCGTTGAAAGTAAAACTTCTTTACTTGAAATTTTAAATGAATTAGGTAGAGAATGTGGTTTTAGTCTTATTATTAAAGATGAGCTTGCTAGGGGAAAATTACTTCATGATCAAAACTATTTACATATTAGAAAACTCTCTTTAAGAGAAATTTTTAAACTTCTACTAGAAGAAAATAATCTTGCGTATGAATACACTAAAAATGTTCTAAAAATTTATGGAAGACAAGTAAAAACTTTTAAAATTCATTATATTAGCTCCATTCGCGAGGGGCAAAGCATCACCAAGGCTTCAGTGGATTCAAGGCCTAGACAAGGAGATTATGATAATGCAAAAGAGGCGGATAATTTAGTCATTAGTACTGATAGGTTTGATTTTTGGGAAAAAATTTCAGAAGAAATTCAAAGTTTACTTGATGAAAATTCAACCCGACCCATCATCAACACTAATGCAGGAATTATTACTTTAAATGCTACGCCATATGAGCTTGAAAGGGTTGAAAAATATCTTAGTGATTTAAACAAAAGGCTTAAAAAGCAAGTTTTAATTGATGTGAGTATAGTTGCAGTGCATTTAAATCACTCTCATTCAAGTGGGATTAATTGGCAAGAGCTGGCCTTTAGACTAAATGGTGATGAGGATGACTTTATAATCAATAAAGGCGGTGTAAGAAATATTAATCTAAAATCAAATATTGAAACTAAAGCTATTTTAAATTTATTACAAGAAAATGGTAAAACTACTGTGCTTTCTAATCCAAAACTTATGGCGCTTAATAATCAGCAAGCTATTATTTCTATAGGAGATACGATTAATTATCAAGTAAAAGAAAGTTCCAAAGGGACTGAAAATGGCACAACTATTAGTGAAACTTATAATAATTATTCTATTTTTGTCGGCATTTTACTTAATATTTTACCAGAAATTTCAGATGATCATAAAATTATGCTTAGGATTAACCCAAGTTTGAGTGATTTTAAATATAGCGTTGATAATCATCGTCAAAATAAGCCAAGAAATATTGCGCCTGATACTATACAAAAAAAGCTTTCAACCGTTGTTGAAGTTGATGATGGGCAAACTTTGATTTTGGGCGGATTAATTAGTAAAAATACCATTAGTAATCATAACGAAGTAAGCGCTTTGTCTAAAATTCCAATTTTTGGTGCTTTGTTTCAAGGAAAACAAAATTTAGAAGATACCAGTGAAATAGTGTTTATTATCAAACCAAGTTTGATAAAAGCAGATAAAAAAATACTTAGCTTGAAAGATTTGGGATTTACGCATGAAGATGATATGTTTTAGCCTTTTTATTTATTTGTCCTTTGTGAATGCAATGGATATTCAAAATGAAAGTTTTGAGCAAAATGTTTTTTATGAAAAATTTATTCATCATCCAAGTTATGAGAACGCTTTAAATTTGGCTAAGTTTTTCTATCAAAATAAAGATTATAATAAGGCTATTTTTTGGGCTATAGAGGCAAATGACTTTGAGCTTTTGGAAAAAGATGCATGGTTGATATTTATCAATGCTAAATTAAAACTAGGAAAACATCAAGATGCTCTAAAAGCTAAAAAAGAGTATGAAAAACTTCTAGGATATGAAAATTGAATTATGCTATAGTTGAACAAGATTTTAAACTTTTAGATGAATCTACTTTAAGGCAAATAGCACTAGAAAATCAAATGTCTTATCTAGATTTACATGAAAATATGGAATTAGAAAAATACCTTAACATCTTGCCTCTTTCATTAATAGAGCAATATCAAATATTATGCTTTAAAGAAGATGAAGAAAGTGTTAGTATAGCTTCTTTTAAGCCTTTGGAAGAAGAAGTTTTGGAAAAAATACAAAATTTACATCGTTTGAAAATTATCAAAATACATCTTTGTGTTTTTACACTTTTTCAATTTTTTCTAGAAAAAGTGAAATTTTTAATCAAATTTCAAAACTATCTTGATCGCTTAGAGCTTCATTTAAGCAAAGATGAAAATCAAGATGAGATTTTATTAGAGCAGTTTTTGGAACTAATTTTATCTTATGCGTGTTTTTTAAAAGCAAGTGATATTCATTTAGAGCCTTTAGAAAATAAAGCCTTAATAAGATATAGAATAGATGGAAATCTAGCCAAAATACTTGATTTTGATTTACGATCTTTTCAAGCTTTGTTGACTCATATAAAGATTGTTGCTTTGTTGAATGTAGCCGAACAAAGACAAGCACAAGATGGAAGCTTTAGTAAGATATTGTTAGAACAAAAGTATGATTTTAGAATTTCTATTATGCCTTTATTATATGGACAGGGGGTTGTTTTTAGGATTTTAAAGCAAGATGAACAACAATTTAAATTAGATCAGTTGTTGATCGCAAAAGATCGGTTGCTTCGATTAAAAACGTATATAAAAGCTCCTTATGGTTTGGTTTTATTTTGTGGACCTACAGGAAGTGGTAAAAGTACTTTTATGCATGCTATTTTAAATGAAATTGATCGCGATAAGAAAATTATCACTCTAGAAGATCCTATAGAGTATAAACTTCAGCACGCCCAGCAAATTCTTTTAAATTCTAAGGCGGATTTTGATTTTCATAAGGCATTAAGGGCGGTTTTAAGACAAGATCCTGATGTGATCATGGTGGGTGAAATCCGAGATGAGGAAAGTTTAGATATAGTTTTAAAAGCCTCTTTGAGTGGGCACTTGGTGTTAAGTACTTTGCATACTAACAGTGCTTTGGAAGCAGTTTATAGAATGAAACATATGGGTGCAAAAGAATACTTAATCGCTTATTCTCTTAATTTGATCATAGCACAGCGTTTACTTAGAAAGCTTTGTGAATGTAAAGAAGCTAGTTTTGAAACATTTTGCTTTCAAAATCAAACTATAAAAGGAATGTTTTATAGGCCAAAGGGATGTGCTAAATGCATGTATAGCGGCTATAAGGGTCGCTTAATGGTGGCAGAGTTTTTGTTTTTAGATCAAAATATCAAAAGTATGATAGAAAATAACTCAAGCTATGAAGGTATTTTGCAATATGCTTTAGAGAATGGTTTTGTTGGTTTAGGTTTTGATGCTTTAGAAAAGGCAAAATGCGGTTTAATAAGCATAGAAGAATTAAAAAAGACAAGTATTTGAAAAAATTTATTATTAATTATATTGTCAAAGAAAAGTCAAAACAACGCATTATTAAAGCAAATAATTTATATGAAGCTAGAATGATTGCTTTAAAATCACATTTTGAAATTATAAGTATTGAAGAGTATTTTGGTGCGGTAAAATATAAATTTAAAGATGAGGATTTGATTTTTATCTTAAAAGATTTAAATATGATGTTAAAAGCGGGATTGAGCCTGCAAGAAGCTATTTTAGAATTTTCACGCTCAAATTATGAAAAACAAGTGGCGCAAATTTTTAATATTATTTATCAAAAATTAAGCAATGGAAGCACTTATGATCAAGCCTTTGCCAATGTATTAAGTGTTAGAGAATGTGCTATTTTAAAAATTTGTGAAGGTAAGGGTGATTTACATCAAGCTTTTGGTATTATTATTGATTTAAAAGAAAAACATCTTCGTAACCTTAAACAATTTAAAAAAGCTATGGCTTATCCATCGTTTGTGTTTGCTTGTATCATTTTAGCTTTTGTTGTTTTGATGGTGTTGGTTTTACCTGAATTTAAAAACTTATTTGCACAGCTAGAGCTTGATTTGCCACAAATTACACAAATCCTTTTTCATATAGGGGATTTTTTTAATCAATACTACATTTATTTTGCAATACTTCTTTTATGCTTTATTTTTGCAGTGTATTTAAGTAGAAAGGCATTGTATTTTCATAAATTGCTTTTTTATTTGCCTATTTTTGGAAAAATCATGCTTTATCAGGAACAATTTTGCTTCTTTTTAGTCTTTTCTTATTTATTAAAATCAGGTGTTGATGTCAAAAGGGCTTTTGGATTAGCTTGCGAAAGTATAAGAAATTCATTTTTTAAAAATACTATGTATGCTGTAAAAACATCTTTTGAATCAGGTCTTAGTATGGATCAAGCTTTTTTTAAGACTAAATTTTTCGAGCCTTTTGTTATAAGAATGCTAAAGTTAGCTTTAAAAAGTTCAAAGTTAGATGAAAGCACTTATGAGCTTGCAGTATTTTATGAATACAAAAAAGAAAGTTATACTCAAAAATTTTTTTCTTTATTGGAACCTTTGATGACTGTTTTTATGGCGATTTTAATATTGATCTTGGCTTTAGGTGTTTTCTTGCCTATGTGGCAAATTAATCAAGCTTTTTAAGCAAGACAATCATAAGCAACTTTGATTATGGTTAGAGCAACTATAGTTAAAAAAAGCTTTTTGATAAAAGTTCCTTGAGTTTTTAAGACTAATTTTGATCCTATAAAAGCTCCTAGAATTTGACCTATACCCATTAAAATTCCAACTTTCCAAAGCACTTCATAAGAATATAAAAATACAGCTAAAGCTACGATATTGCTAGTGAAATTTAAAATTTTGGTATTAATACTAGCATTTTTCATGCTAAAACCAAGAAATATCACACAAGCAAAAATCCAAAAAGAACCAGTACCAGGACCTAAAAAACCATCATAAAAACCGAGCAATAAACCAAAGATGATTTGAAAACTTGTGGTACTCATTTTAGCTTTATTGTGAATATGTCCTAGATCGGGTTTGAAAATTGTATAAAAAAAGATCAAAATAAGACAGATTAAAACAACAATTTTTATAGCATCTTGATTAATAAGTAAAACTGCATAAGTTCCAATAGCAGCACCAATAGCAGTAAATAAAATTCCTAAAGCTATTTTTTCTATATGCATGGATTTTCTATAAGCTAGTACTGCGGTAAATGAACCAAAGGTACTTTGAAGTTTATTGGTAGCTAAGGCTAAATGCGGGGGAATGCCACAGGCAAATAAAGCCGGTATGGTAATAAGCCCACCACCACCTACGATAGCATCTACACAACCTGCAAAAGCAGCAACAAAAAATAAAATCACATAGTAAGTTAATTCAAGCTCCATAAGCTTTCCTTATTTTGTCCGATTCGATATAAAGCAAAATCATATTTAACAGGATCGGTAGGATCTAGTTTTCTAAGATTTTGCGTAAGTTCCATAACACTTTTGAAGTCATAAATCTTACGCTTTAAAAGCTTAAGTTTCAATGAAACTTTATGTGTGTGGGTATCTAAGGGTATAAGTAGGTCTTTTTTGTTGATATTTTTAAATAATCCTAAATCAAGCTCGTCTTTTCTCACCATCCATCTAAGATACATATTGTAGCGTTTTAGAGGTGATTTGGGGTAGTTAAATTCTTTAGAGAAGAAAAATTCATAGCCATAACTTCGGTAATAGTTGACTTTGTAAACTTTTTCCATAAAGGCTTGAATACCTTGAATAATATCATGTTCTTTTTGATAGCCTTGGGTAAAAATATTTTCAATGCTATCCTCATTTTTTATACGCTTGAGTGTGATAAAAATTTGTGCGATATCTTGAGAATTTTGAAAGCGATATTTTAATGCACTGCATTCTTTGATGATGTCAACATCGGCTTTTTGTAGTAAGGAAAAGTCAAGCTTTTTTAGAAAATTGACAATATTCTTGGCATTTCCATATGCAAATAAGGCACAAATTAAAGCAATACTTTCGTCTTTATAAATACTTGCAATTTGCAAAGGATCAGGATAAGAAAAAAGCTCTTTTTGAGTGTTTTTGCTTAAGATAGCCTCATCTAAAAGAGCTTTAATATGCATTAAGATTTTAAGCCAAGTAAGGTTTCAAGCATTTGATCAACAGTGGTTACGATTTTAGCTGCAGCACCGTAGCTTGCTTGGTATTGTATAAGTGCTGCTAATTCTTCGTTGGTATTTACTCCGCTTTTGGATTGATACTCTGCATATGCTGTGTTAAAAATGGTTGTGTTGGTTGCATGTGCAAAATTATTGCTTTCTGCATTTGAAGCAATTTGACCTGTAAATTTTCTATAATAACCATCTAAAGTCATGGTGTCTACAGTGCCATCTTTGTTGTAGAAATTAACTTTTTGGGTTTGTAGTTGCAACATTGCATTTGCTACATCGTTATTACCATCAACACCATTTGAGCTTGCTTTTAGGCTATTTGGATCGTTTCTAATGCTTGAGTTGACATTAATATCATTTGCATCTTGACCATTAAAAAACGAAGATACATTCAAAGCGCCAGGAAAATTAGTTCCATTGTCTTTAAAAGCTATTTTATAGCCTTCTTTTAAGCCATTGATTTGGAAATTTCCACTATCGCTTTGACCATCATAATGGTAAAAGGCTTTAAAATAATCATCTAAATCATTGCCTGGTTTACTATCTTTATTATCATCGATATCAGCATTGATTTGTTTGATCACATCTTCTATGGTGGTATTGACATCGATTTTTATGGTTCTTTTGGCTGCTTCTTTACCTTCATTGTCGTATATGATAATATCAAAACTACCTGCTTGAATGTTTTTATCATAACTCATCAAAGATGTATCAGGTTTTAGACCATTTAGATTGTCTGAGTTTACCTTGTCAGTTGCTGCTTGAGCGTAGACATTATTAGTTTGTGTGATGAGTGTTTTTGTAAAAGTATTTAACATATCTTTGTAATCTTGTAAAATTCCATCACTGTAAGTGTCATGATTGCCATCATAGTTTCTACCTCTAAGATCTAGTTGTGCTCCTAGTTGTCCACCTGAAATTTTACCTGTTAAATCATAGCGATTTTCATCATTGACTTCATAATAAATTTGGTAAAAACCATTAGGATTGTTGTTGTCTAGTTTTAAAGGGTGAAAACTAGATCCATTGACAATGCTAAAACCTTGAATACTTAAGTCATAATATCTTCCTGAATCTGTCATGGTTGATTCTAAGGTGCTATCTTGAGAGCTTTTTCCTTTCCAGGCGACCGCATTAACTAGTTTTGAAAGTCTAAGTTCAAGTTCATCTCTTTTATCTCTAAGTTGGTTGGCATTATCAGTTGGTAAAACTTCCTCGTTTTCAAGTTGTTTGTTGATATTTGCGATTTCTTGACCGATGTTGTTGATTTCATCTACAGTTTGTCTAATTTCTTCATTGACAGTTTGTTGCATTTTATTAAGATCTTGCAAGGTTTTTTGTATGTTTCTTGTGAGAACATTTGCACTTTCAACAAGATCAATTTTACTAGCACCATCACTTGGATTAGAAGCGAAGTTGTTCCAAGCATCATAATAGTTTTTATAATCTTGCAAAATACCAGTGCCTTGCATATCAGGAAATCTTTGACTTGCCTCTTGTAGAATTTGCCCCAAGTAATTGGTGTATTGTTGTTGAGTGGAGGCGTTTTTTAACTCATAATAAGAATGCTCATCGTGCAATCTTTTGATAGTGTCAATTTGCGTTCCTGTTCCTAAGTGTAAGCCACCTCTATCAATGGACATTCCAGAACTTTGTACAGCTCTTTGTCTAGTGTAAAAAACCGCATCTGCATTGGCGATGTTATTGCCTGTGGTGTTGATTTGAAGTTCAGCAGCTCTAATACCGCTAACTCCTGTATATAAACTGTCAAAAATTCCCATAATCTTAACCTTTAAACATTGATCTTAAATAGTGAATCTGGAATAGTTTTTTGATCTCCATAAGCATTATTTGTTCCACTTTGTTCAAACATCGTGTTTAAAAGATTGTCATAAAAGTTTTTAATGATGAGTACTAATTTAGCGTATTCTTTGTTTTTTTGGTGCAAGGTATTTAAATTTTGCTTTAAGAGTGCTAATTTTTCTTTATCCTCTTCATCTAAAAGTTCATCTAAGCCTTTGTTGTTACCTTGATTGCTAAGATCTACTAGGGCTTTATCAAGATTTTTTTTAGCAAGTTGAAAATCGCTCACAAGTTTAGTTTTATCTTCAATGCTTTGACTTACATGTTTGTGGTTAGCAGTTTGAATTTGAGCAATATCTTCTAGAGTAAGATTGATGAGTTTTTCTAAAATAGAATTTGTTTCGTCTAAGTATTGTTTAACCATTTTTTATCCTTTCTTAGGCACTAACCCAAAAAAGGATAAAAACTATAATAAAGAATCTGCTATTGCTTTAGAAGTAGCTTGTAGGTCTACTTTATACTCGCCATTTTTAATTTGAGAAGCAATGATAGATGCTTTACTTTCTTCTGCCTTTTGAGTTTCTTTTGCCTTGTTGTTTTCTTTGTTTTCTGTTTTGTTTATATCATTAGTAGCGACTTGAGCTACATAACTTTGATGTATAGGGTTTATCATTTTAAGCCTCCAGTTCTATTGAAAAACTCTAAGAACTATATCGACACTTAAAAAAATAAATTAACCCCTTTCTTTTAAATAATCAAATAATAATTTTGAAAAACCTAACCCCCCGCTTAATGCTTTACTCATAGTATCATTATACATAGATGAATAGATTTCATCGCTTGCATCTTTTCCAAATAAAGAATTTTCTTGTTTTAAAGAAATATCCAAAACACTTTTGATTAAAAAAGCTTCAAAAGCATCAGTTTGTTCTTTTAAAGCTTTATCTTCATCATTTAATGCTTGTATATGAGTTAAATCATTTTTAAAAGCACTATCTGCATAGTTTTTAGCAGCTTTGTAGCTATTGTTGTTTTTGGTAATGCTTTCATAAAGCTCACTGCTATAATTTTTACTCGCTAAGTAATTATCCACTCTCATTATATTACCTCTAATTCAGCGCTAATTGCACCAGCTCTTTTTAAATTTTGCATAATAGCTATGATATCATTTGGAGCTGCGCCAAGTTTATTAAGCATTCTTGCTATGTTTGCTACGGTTGTTTTGTTGTTTGTGATTTTTAAAGTATTAGATACAGGATCTAAAATTCCACCATCTTTCATATCGATTTCATTTTGTCCTAAAGCTACAGTATTATTGGGATCAATTTTTATCGTGATATCTTTATGGGTGATTAATATAGGTTCAACTTCTATATTTACACCAGCTACGATAGTTCCAGTTCTTTCATCAATAATCACTTTACTTTCAGGAGTATAAGCGATATCTTGCTCTAATACTCTTGCCATAAATTCAACATGAGAAAATTCTTCAGGCTTAGTAAGTTTAATGGTTCTTGAATCTAATGCTTTAGCAATATCTGCATCAAAGATTGTGTTTAAAACTCTTTCGATATTGTTTGCTGTTTTAAAATCAGCATCTTTTAAGCTTAAAATCAGATCATCTGTTTGACTGAAATTTTGAGGTATTTCTCTTTCAACTACTGCACCATTGATTACATTTGCTGAGGTTGAATGCGTCCCTGCAGCACCTGGTCTTGGGCTAAGTCCACCTATAGCTAAGGAGCCTTGAGCTACTGCATAAATTTCACCATCAACCCCTTTTAGAGCTGTCATTAACAAGGTGCCACCTTGTAAAGACTTTGCATCACCCAAAGAAGCTACACTTACATCAAGTTTATCCCCGCTTCTTGCAAAAGCAGGAAGTTTTGCTGTAACCATTACAGCTGCTGTGTTTTTTGATTTTATATCGCCTGGGCTAACTTTTACATTCATACCTTGAAGCATATTTGAGATTGATTGTAGGGTAAATTCACTACTTGTGCCGTCTCCGCTTCCATTTAAACCCACAACCAAACCATATCCTATAAGCTGGTTATCTCTAACACCTACTACATTGGTAAGTTCTTTAATAGTGGCAGCAAAAACACTTAAACTTAGTGCTAAGCTTAAAAATAATATTCTCATCGATTCTTCCTTTAATCTATGCTTTTACATAAGATTAAAGCAAAAAAAGTTCCAAAATCAAGTAAGATTATAAAAACTTAGGGTAGTTGAGCCAAATTTTCTTTCTTTATTTTTTTCAAAATTTTGTATAGCAGCAGGTGTTTTAAAAGTGCTATGGTGTTCTATGATGATGATTTTTACATTGGTGTTTGAGATGTTTTCTATTAACTGAAGTGTTTTTTGATAGATGTCAAAAAAACCTTCTCTAATATCAAAAGGTGGATCAAGGTATAAAATGATATCCTCTTGAGAATTTTGAATGATTTGAGGAGTTTTTTTGAAAGTATCATCGTGAAAACAAATGGTATTTTGATCAATACTAGAAGCGTTTTTGGAAGCAATCTCGTAAGCTTTTTTGTCTTTTTCTATAGCATAACTTTTTAAGCAACCATTACTTCTTGCTTCTAGTGCCATTAAAGCACTTCCGCCAAAAGCTTCTATAAAAACCTTATCTTGCAATGAAAAACGTAAGACATTGAAAACACAAGATTTTACTATACTTTTGGTGCTTCTTGTGGTATCTAAACTAGGAAGTAGAATTTTTTTACCCTTGTAAATTCCGCTTTCTATGCTAGTGTAAATTTTAGGTATTTTTTTGGTGTTAGATTTTTTCTTTTCTTTTTCTTTATAGGAATTTAAAAAATCTTTTACACTTTGATATTCTGGATTTTTACGCATTATTGCTTTCTTCTTTGATGAGATTTTTAAGTTCTGCTTTGTAAAGATCAAACAATGCATCGATTTTTTCGTGACTTTCTTGACGTAATTGTTCTAAGATAGCTTCGCATTTTTGATTCATGATTTTTTTCTCACGCATTGCTATTTTGTAGGCAATATTTTGCAAGCTTGCATTAAAATCATTTAAAGCATTGAGTAACTCTTCCATACTAAAAGGTAAGGTTAGGAAGTTGGATTTTTTATTGATGATAAATTGTGGCTTTTGTGTGTTAATTTTTTCATCACATACTAAAAAATCACAATCTTTCTTTAAAACTAAAAAATCTTTTAAAGCAACTTCTAGAGTTTTTTCTAAAATTAAATCTTTGCATTCAAGAGCGATTTTCATTGATTAAACTCACTTTTAATTTATGTTTTTTTAAAGTGTATGGTACTATACCTAGGGCTAAATTTGCAAGTTCTGCAAAGCTTAAAATATAAAAATCTTCAAAATTTCTATTTGAGCTTACTTGTAGTTCTTTTGCGCATTTATCAAACATATAAAAAGAGTAAAAGTCTTCCACTACTAAAAAATCACATCCGCTATCATATGCATCTAGCACAATAGAGGCGGCGCATTTATATGCTAGCTCTGTGTTTAAATTTAAAAAACTATAACCACAGCTTTTGTATTTTCTTTCAAAATCAATCGTATTAGCCTTGAGAATTTGGGCCAATTCCAAAGAGCACTCCGCGTCTGAAAATCCTTGATATACACCTATATTAAATTGATCAAAAAAGTGTTTAATATGCTCTTGTTTAAGATGATCTAAAAATATTCTTGGAGCATATTGAATTGGTTCGATTTTACTCATAATTTCATAAGATCCATACTCGCATGCTGCGATATTGTCTTCATTCATCATTCTAGAATATTCATCTAAGATATCTTTTGGATCATAATCAATAATAAAATAATTTTTTCCTAAGGGTTTTTCGCAAAGTGAACTTTCAACGCCGACTATATCTAAAGCATTTTTGATAATATCAAAATAACAAAACAAGTCATTGTTGTTATTGGTGTAGATTTTATACATTTTCATTCCTTAAAAAATACTTCTCGCAAGGCCTGTTTTTACAAGCATCATTTTTAGTTCATTGATGTAGGATTCATAATCTAACTCATTAGAAGAAATGAAATTTTTAAATTTTGTATGGTAGTAAATTCCTTTTTCTTCATCTGCTACAAGTTTAAGAAATTGTGGTGTTTTTTCTGGATATTTTAGTAGCATTTTGTATGCAAAGATAAAGAAACTATCACCTAAATACTCAGGTAAAAATTCTCTCACTTCGCTTGTATAATATAAAAAATCATACTGTTTGTATAACTCTACATCGTGAGTGTCAATTAGATCTTTAAAAAGCTCTAGCTTTTCTAAAAAATCGCTTTTATCCATGATCAAATCTTTTATAGCCCTTTTGGTATCTAGCGGTTCTATGATAAGTTCATTGCCAAATCTTTCGATGATATTGTTTAGGTTTCTTCTTTGTCTAATGGAAACTTGATTGACTTTAATGCAACTTTCTGGATTTTCTTCAAAGTCAAAATATATATCATCTTTTTTTACCTGTGTTAAGATATCAAAAACGCTGTTAAAGTTTTTGCTATCATAAACATAGGGTTTATAGTAGGCTAGATAATCACTGTTTTTATCAAAACGAAAAATTCTTAAAGTTATTTGCATAATTTATCCTTGCTATTATTTTCCATTATATACATTTTAAACTTATAAAAATTTGATTATTATATAAAATTAAATGCTTTTTGTATAAAATATTCACATGGATAAAGAAAAAAGAATCATAAGTGCTTTTGCAAATTCTATCAATGGTGATGATGGTGCTATTGTAGATGGATATTGTTATTCTAAGGATTTGTTTTGCGAAGATATTCATTTTAAGCGTTCTTGGATGAGTTTAGAGCAAATTGGTGCAAAAGCAATGCTAGTGAATATCTCTGATGCTATCGTGATGAATGCTACTCCAAAATACGCTCTTTTGGGTCTTTCTTTACCAAAGTGTTTAGATATGAAACAAATTAAGTCTTTACAAAAAGGCTTGTTGGATACTGCTAAAGAATTTGGAGTGCAAATCATAGGCGGTGATACAACTGCTAGCGATAAGATTAATATTAGTATTACTATCATTTCAAAAGTTAATCAAAAGGCAATTTTTAGGAAAGGTTTAAAACGAGGAGATTTGCTTGCTTTTAGTGGAAAATTAGGAGATAGTTTAAAAGGTTTAAATATTTTATTTCGAGGTGGAAAATTGCATTCAAAACACCGTTTTATAAAGCCTAAATTAAGACAAAATTTTTTTTATGATATTGCAAAAAAAGTAAGAGTAAGTATGGATATTTCAGATGGTTTAAATAAAGATCTTTCGAGAATGTTATTTTTAAATCATCTTGGTGTAAAATTTCTAAAAAAAATAGACCGACTAAGTTTAAATAGTGGGGAAGAATATGAAATTTTATTCGCATTTGATAAAAAACATAAAGCATTGATACAAAATTTAGCCAAAAAACATAGAGTTAAATTAAATATTTTTGCAAAAACAACCACAGGAAGGTATAAATTTTATGGAAGAGAACATCATTTTTAAACCCTTATATAGTTTAAAGCACACCCCAATTAATGTGCATTTTTCAAAAAATAGCAGTGATTTTGTGGTTAGAGAAAGACCGCTATATGAATTTAGTGGCAAAGGAGAGCATTTAGTACTGCATTTACAAAAAAAAGATCTTAGTACAAGTGAAGCTTTGAGAATTTTGAGTGAACATAGCGGTATTAAGATGAGGGATTTTGGCTATAGTGGTCTAAAAGACAAGCAGGGTTTGACCTTTCAATATATCTCTATGCCTAAAAAATACGAAGAGAGTTTGAAAAATTTTAAACATGATAAAATGAAAATTTTAGACAGTTTTTATCATGATAATAAGCTTAGAATAGGGCATTTAAAAGGAAATTCTTTTTTTATAAGATTAAAAAAAGTTTCCAAAGTAGATGCATTAAAAATTGATCAAGCTTTTAAAAATATCCAAGAGCAAGGCTATGCTAATTATTTTGGGTATCAGCGTTTTGGCAAATTTCAAGACAATTTCTTACAAGGATTAGAGATTTTAAAAGGTAAAAAAATCAAAAATAAAAAAATGCAAGAATTTTTAATTTCTGCTTTTCAAAGTGAACTTTTCAATAGATATTTAAGTAAAAGAATTGAACTTTCACATTTTGTCAATGATTTTAATGAAAAAGAATTGCAACAAATTTATGCATTAGGTAAGGATGAAATTAAAAGCTTAAAACAACAAAAACAATTTTTTAAACTTTTAAAGGGTGATGTTTTGGGGCATTATCCATTTGGCAAGTGCTTTATATGTGAAGATTTATCAAGTGAGTTGGAAAGATTTTACCGAAGAGATATTAGCGCAATGGGGTTGCTACTAGGATCAAAAGCGTTTGAAGCTGGTGATGGTTTAGTGAAAAAGCTAGAGAATGAAGTTTTTTCTTTTGCTTATGAATTTAAAGATAAAATGCAAGGATCAAGACGCTTTATGTGGTCTTATTTGCAAGATTGTAAAAGTTACTATGATGAGGAAAAAGCTCATTTTACTTTAGAGTTTTTCTTGCAAAAAGGCTCATATGCAACGGTGGTCTTGGAGGAAATTTTACACACGGATATCTTTGAGCAAACTCATAATATATAATTTTAAAATTGATATTGAGTATCAGTTAAAATTTATCTTTTATAAATTATAATAACAATTATCATTTTTATAAAAGGAAAACTCAATGTCAGTTTTGGTTATCGGTGCGGATGAAATCACTCCAATTAAGGCGGTTTTGACAAATTTAGGTGCAAAAAACATAGAGCATTGGGATGCTAGAAATGAAAATAGGGTTAATAGAAAGCCTATCCCTCAAAATACCGAATGCATAGTTATGCTGACTAGCTTTTTAAATCATAATACTATGAAAAAAATCAAAACAGAGGCAAAAAAGCGCAATATACCTTTAGTATGCGCCAAAAGAAGCGTGAGTTGTGTTTATTGTGAGTATTGTAAGGTATTTGGTTTAGATCAAAGCTATGAATGTATGAAAAAGGCTTGAGTATGTTTGGCTTTAATGCAAAAGGAGATCTTGTTCCTGTTATTTTTAAGGATTTAAAGCAAGAGTATATTAATGATATATTTTTAAATTTATACAATGCTTTGGTGGATAATGATTTAAAGGTGTCTTATTTTTATGCTAAAAAAGCTAGCAGTATAAGAAATATTTTTGAATTAAAAATTCAAAGCATGTGTAAAAGTTTTGCTATAAAAAGAACAAAGATAAAATACTTTTGTCCTTACTCACATAAAATCATCAAAGCTTTTATGGAAGGTAGTTTAGCGCAGTTAAATCTTGATGATAAAAGTCCAAAATATACTATGGCAAAGATGATTCAGCATGTATTTTTATCGTCAGAATTTATATTAAATCCACAAGTTGGCTTTGAAAGTTTTGTATATGAGAAAATATGTAGAAGCAATGTAAAAGCTAAAGTAGATATTTGGGGCAAGATGATTGTTATTGATAATAAAATGGCTATAATGCCTTTATTTTATGATGATAATAAAAAATATATTGAAATGGCTTTAAGTTTTATAAGAGAAAATTCTTTTGAGCGATTTTATATTGTGTATCCAAGAAATAAAAATTTCACTCAACATAAAGAAATCAGACATAATTTATGTGAAAATAACAAAACTTTGTTAAAATTAGTTCCCTATACTATTAATAATCAAATTTTAAGGAGATGTTAAATGTCAGTAGCAGTAATTTATGGTAGCTCTATGGGCAATACAGAAGGCGCAGCAAATATGATTGCACAAAAATTAGGAATTTCAGATGTATTTAATATCGCAGATATTGATGCAGATAAAATCAATTCTTATGATAAATTAATTTGTGGTACTTCAACTTGGGGAAGTGGAGATCTTCAAGATGATTGGGACGGATTTGATTTTTCATCACTAAGTCTTAGTGGTAAAACAGTTGCGGTTTTTGGTATGGGTGATAGCGAAAGTTATTCAGATACTTACTGCAGTGCTATGGGAAAATTAGCTCAGGCTTTAAAAACTGCGGGTGCAAATTTGGTAGGTGCTGTTTCTACAGGTGGTTATACTTTTGAATCAAGCGATGCAGTAGAAGGTGATAAATTTGTAGGATTAGCTTTAGATAATGATAACCATGAAGATCTAACTGAAAGCAGAATTGATACTTGGTTAGAGCAAATTAAACCTCACTTTTCTTAATACAAAGATGCCATAAGGCATCTTTTATAAATTTAAAACTTTCTTTTCTTTGTTTCACTGAGTATATCTTGTGCTAAAGAATCCACTTCATTTGCAATGTTATTGGTTTGTATTGCTGTTTGTGAATTTTGTTGAGTTAGTTTTTCTATGGTAGCAACAGATTCGTTGATTTGACTAATATCATCTGCTTCTTCTTTGATTGCTTCTCCCATATCACTAATAGATTGAGCCAAGATATTAGTATTTGCTTCGATTTCTCCTAAAGATTTTTGTGTTCTTTCAGCTAAATTTCTTACCTCTTCGGCAACTACAGCAAAACCTCTACCATGCTCTCCTGCTCTAGCAGCTTCAATAGCAGCATTTAAAGCTAGTAGGTTAATTTGCTCAGCAATATCTGAAATCACCGTGGTTACGCTTTTTATGTCGTTGCTTTGTTTTACTACATCTTGTGCTTTAATAGAAATTTCACTCATAGCCGAATTCATTTGTTCTAATGCTCTAGCGCTTTCTTGTAAAGAAGAGGTTTGGTGGGTGGCATCGTTGGTAAGTTCTTGCATACTTTGTTTTAATGCTTCAGCTTTTTGGTTGAGTAATTCGCCTTGATTGAGTGATTGTAAAAGCATGTTTTTGATCTCGTTTCCAAGACTGTTGATAGCTTTTTCAACATCACCTTTTGGAGTGTCAATGGTTGCGGTGAAATCTAAGTGTTGATAGCTATCAAATACAGCTTGAATATCATTTAAATTGCTACCAATTTTTCTTTGCAAGGTTGCAAGCATACTATTTAATACTTCTATTAATTCTTGAATTTGTGGATTGTTTGCATGGGAAGTGATGTGTAAATCAAGTTCACCTGTTTCTATTTTTTTAGCTACATTAACAGATTCTTCAATAGCTTTTGCATCTTTGGTAAGCGCTTCTTTAATGATCATGATATTTTCATTGATTTCATCTGCCATTTTCCCAAATTCATCTTGTGTTTTTAGTTTAATAGGGTGAGAATGTGCATCTTTGTGGTTTAAATAATTAAAGAAATCATGTAAACCTGAAGAAATGATCGTAATAGGTTTGAGATTATAAGAAATAATCATTCTAATAAACACTATAGTGATAAAAATAGCAATTAAAGAAATAATGATTTGCTCCATTAGTGTTGATCTTGCAGCATCACTATAAAAATCATAATCTGCTATACTACAAATAGTGTATTTTGGATTAATGCTACCATTGCAGATTAAAGCTTTGGTGCCTTCTTCTTGAGTTTGTATTTTAAAAATATCTTTTGAAAGGGTTTTGTTTACACCCTCAGGTGTTTTAAAATAACTTCCTATGATATCTTTACTAATTTGGGTTGAAGTAAGAATTTTTGATGAATCAGTATGAAATAAATATGTACCATCAGCTGCCAAAACTGCTGCATGCGAATAAGGTGTTTTTCCGATTGCTAAAACTTCTTCTGAGAATTTTTTCAAATCATAATCAGCTGCAACGACACCTATTACTTGACCATTTTCTATAATAGGGCTAGCATAAGAAATGGTAGGTTTTTGCATACTAGATGAAATATAAGATTCTGTTACGACAAGTTGTTTTTTCTCTTTGGCTTCTTGATACCAACCTCTAGATCTTGGATCATATCCGCTATCTGGTGTTTGATTGTTGCCATTTGATCTAAATATTCTTCCATCTTCAAACCCTACATATGTTAGATCAAAACCCAAAGAGTCGCCGATAGATTTTAACAAACTGGTATATTGTTCTGGTGTAAGGGAATTTTTGTTTTCTTTGAGATATTTTGTTAATGAGTGAATTACATTGCGTCTATCGCTTGCATATAGGTCAAATCTTTTACTTACATCAAAAGCAACTTTTTGTTGAAACTGAACTAATAAAGTATGACTATTAGACTTGGATTTAACATAGTTGAATGCACCTAAAACACATAGTAGTACCACAACGAAGATACAAACTAAAAAGGCTATTTTGTTTGAAAAATTACCTAATAGATACTTTTTTGCTGAAAAGAGCATATTTTCTCCTTGAAAAGTCAATACTGACTTTGTAATATTTTGGGTTAATTAATAAGATTTTATTCAAAAAATATTTAAAAAATTATAAATATTATTTAAATTTATTAATAAATATTATTTTTTGAGTCATTTTTTAAATAAAAAATTCTAATTTCTTGGAGAGTAAAATTTTATTATCGGTGTATTTTGCCCATTGTATCTTAAGAGTAAAAATAGAAGCTTTGGCTAATCTTGCAAAAGGAAAAGCGTGATAGTAAAGTGCTTCTTGTTCTTTGGATGCAGTTTGAAAATGTGCTTTAATTTGTACGCCTTTGATGAGGTTGATCACATCAGTATCCAAGGCTATGTTAACTCCAACATTGGGAGTTTTAAGAGCAAGTTGAATATGTTTAGTGTGTTCTTCACTAGCAAAAATTAAGGATAAATTTTTATCATCAAAAGCATAATAACAACTCGCGCAATATACCCCTCCATCATCATCAAGCATGCTGAGGGTGAGAAGTTTTTGAGATTGGATAAAAGTTTTTATTCTTTTATCCATTATTGTTGGCTTTTAAATTTAAGATTTTTTGATAGCTTAAATGTGTTAAAAATATTACATAAAATACTTGCAAAAATAATCCAAACAAAGGAATACTTGATAAAGTGAAAAATACCAATGTGCTTATTTTAAAATACAAAGGCGAAGAGTTTTTATAAAAACTATCAAAAGAAGATCGGTCTAAAACATTACTAAGGACATCTAGCAATAAGAGCTTATGAAATAAATAATAAAAAACAGCATAATAAATTACAATGCTAACAAAAGGTATAATCAGTAAAAAAGTTGCCACAGCAAGTAGCAAGCAAAAAATAAATAAAAATTTAAAGCTTTTAAGTAGAACTTCTAGAAAATGAACTTCTTTTTTGATGAGATGATTGTAGTATTTTTGATTGATTTTTTTGACAATATAAGGTGTTAAAAATGAAATAATTAGCATTGTTAAAAATACTGAAGCAAAAACTACAATAAAAAAACCTCCAATTGCACTTAAAAATGCAAGTGAAAATTGCACTATGGAGAAGCTAAAAAACCATGCCATAAAAGAGCCACTTAATGCACTATCGATATAAGAAAAAAAGACATCATAAGTATAAAAAACTAGCAAAGCTAAAACAAGCAAACTTAAAAGAAAAGGTAAAATGGAAAATTTTAAAAAAGGCTTGCTAAGAAAATCTTGCAAGCTTAGGTAAAAGATATTCATTTGATTTGATTGTAAGCTTCTTGAAGTTTTTGGTAAATAGCATTATACTCTAAAGTTTGTTTTAAAATTTGATTTAAAACTTCATTATCCTCTATGCCATTCCATGTTTTTTTATAGCTTCCATCTTTATAACCATTTTCTTGTCTAAATTGATTTAAGATATTTTTTCCAATATAGGTTTTATAAAGCTCGAAGAAATTTAAACCGCATTTTCTAGCTAATACAAAATACACGCTTAAAAGTTCGCCCAAATCATAATCAAAACCACTGCATTTATGGATAATAAGTTCAATATCATTTAATATTCCATAGACATCAGCCTCGTTTGGATTAGGAGTTTCTTTACAAAAATCATCAAAAAAAGTTACAGAAGAAACTTCTTCTGCGATAAAATTTTTATCAGTGATTTGTTTTTCTTTGTACTCTTCTAAGATTAAACTCAAGATAAAATGCCATATGTCAACAATCTCAATGCGTACATTATCCCAGTTTGCAGGCGTATGTATACTTTTCCAATGTTTCCAAGCAAAAGAATCTACAAGTTCGGCACACTCCATATAAATACATCTTCTAAAGCTGATTAATTTTCCTTCTTTGGTATAGCCATTTTCCCAACCTATACCGTTGGTATCATCATTAAGTTTTTGTTGGAGTTCGAGCATGCTTTTTAAAATATCTTTTACTTCCATTTGTTTTCCTTTTTTATGCATAAAATCCAAATTCTTTGTTTTCTTCCTCTTTTGCTTTCTCTTCTTGACTTTTATACTGTTCCCAAATTTCTTCTAATAATTTTGTGCTATCTTGGAAAATTTGTTTTTTAATGTCCGCAAGATCAGTTTTTTCCATTTCTTTATTTAAACTCTTATCCATGGTATTAAATAATTCGTGTAAGGTTGCTTTTTTATGTTCTTCATCTTTTGGTTCAGGTAAAGCGTTGCCAATCTTCATCGCAGTAGTTATAATTTCTTTTGGTTTTAAAGTTCCTACTCTTGAGTTTTTCATAAACTCATCGATTTGAGGTTGTACTTTTGCAACAGCTTCTTTGATTTCTTCAATTTCTTCTTCTGAAAGCTTGCTTCCACTATATGAAAATGAAAAGCCAAATTGATTTCTTAGGCTTAAAGTAGCAGAGTTACCATCTCTGTCAAATTTTGCCTCTTTTTTGTCATACATTGAAAAAGAAAGATGATTGCCGTTTTTTGTTTTTATATCCATGGAAAAATTTTGAGAATTGTAGCTAGAAATTTGCATATTATTCCTTTCAAATCATGATTAAAAGCTATATCGGCAATTTATTTTAAAATTAAACAAAAATTTGCAAAGTTTTAACTTTGCAAATTTCAAATATTAGGGAGATAAATATTTTAACATTAAGTCGTTAAATACTCGTTAAATCCCAAAATATTTTTAATAATTTTTCATGATGAGAGTGTATGAGAATTTGATCTTTTTGATGCTGGTTTTTACAGGCTTTTAAAGCTTGTTTTAAATGTTCTTTTAAAGAAAAAACCAATCCAAAAGCAATGGCTTCTTTATCTAAACCACCTAAGATGTAGATTAAAGGCATACGCAATGATTTAGATACATCAAGTTTTGCTTGATCGTTAATGGTGGTTTTGAAGTCAAACTTACTTGGGTGTTTAAATTTATAAGCTAAAGCAAGATCTAAAAATTCATCAATATTTTCTAGCTTTTTCCCACTGATAAATGGATATATAAAATAAAATAAGTCCAATACATTTGTGCTAGTGGTGCTTTCATCGCTATAATTTTCTTGTATGAAGTTATAATGTGACTGAAATTGTTCTTGAAAATTTTGCACTAAACTCATCGCTATTTTAGTTTTTGCAAATTGATTTAAAAAAACCTTAGGGTTAGCTTCAAAGCTAAAATCTAGAAAGTTATTTTTATTTTCATTATAATAAAAAATTCCACTGCTATCGCTACTTAAATCTAATAAGATATTTTTAGAATTAAGTTCGTTAATAGAAGCATTATGAACTACTTCTGTGGCGAGTATACTAGAAAAGTCATTATATGCAAATTCATTGCTCATGGGTTTTTCATAAAAACCAAAATCGTCCCAAAAATTTTCTTCACTGCAAGCAATACAACCATGTCCTGCAGCAACAGGCCAAGATGTTTTGGAGTTAAATTTAACTTTAGGACAATTATTGTAAGCATAAGGTCCTTTGCAGCCTACTTTAAAAAGGCAATAGCCTTGTTTGATATTCTCATCATCAAAACTTTGAGCGAAATTTCCTGCTTCGAATTTTGCTTTTCTTTCGCATAAGTCATGGAGGCATTTTCCATATAAAGCCAAAGGCCTATTTTGATCATCTAAACTCATATCTTGTTCAAACAGTATATAAAAACAAAGTGCAGCAATAATGTTAACATCACTTGGAGGACAACCCGGGATATTGATCACTTTTTCCTCTAATACTTTAGAAATTCCTATGCTTTTAGTAGGGTTTGGATGTGCTGCTTGAATTCCTCCATAGCTTGAGCAAGTTCCCATAGCAAAAATAGTTTTAGCGTTTTTAGCACATTTTTGTAAAATTTCATAACCATTTTCACCATGTGCTCCTATGGTTAAATAAAAAGGATCTATAGCACAAACTCCACCTTCGACGGCCAAAAGAAAATCTTTTTTTTCTAAAATTGTTTCTAGGTGAGCTTCTGCTTGATGCCCGCTTGCACTCATAAAAGTTTCATGATATTCTAAGGAAATGAAGTCAAAAATTAGATCTAAAAAATCAGGCAATGAAGTCCTAAGTAAACTTTCACTACATCCTGTGCACTCACTTAAATGAAGCCAAATAAGACTAGGCGGAGTGTGAAGTTGAAAATATCTATGTGCTAAAGCACTAAAATCATTTGGTAAGCCTAAAATTTTAACGATAGAACTAACCGCTTCTAGTGAGATATTTTTTTCTTCTTTGTGTGAGTTTTCCAATAGAGCAATTTTATGCTCTAAAATACTTTTTAATTCTTCATTGCTTAAAGACATTTTTAACCTTTGGCTATTTGTATCATATTGAAAAATTCATCCGCTTTTAATGCAGCTGAACCTACTAACACTCCATCGCAATTTTTTAAAGCACAAATGGCCTTAATGTTGTTTTGATTTACGCTTCCACCGTATAAAAGTTTAGCTTGAGTTGATTGTCTTAAAAAATCAAGCACGGTGTTGATATCATCAAGATCTGCACTTACTCCTGTGCCTATTGAGTAAATTGGCTCATATGCAATAATCAGTTTTTCATAAGTTAAATCAATATTGCCAATTTGTTTTTTTAGAAAATCCAAGCTTTGTTTGGAATTTTTAGTTTCTAAACTCTCGCCTATGCAATAAATGATGTTAAAGTCAAGATTTTTTGCAAAGTCGAATTTGGCCTTTAAAAAGCTTTCATCTTCATTTAACGCTCGTCTTTCAGAATGGCCTATTAAAACACTTTTGATATTAAATTCTTCTAAGTGAATTCTACCTATTTCCCCTGTATAAGCTCCATTTTCGCAAGGGTAAAAATTCTGTGCACCTTGTTGAAAGATAAAATTGTTTTTTAAAAAAGCTACATTAGGAGGGAAGATGAAAACTTCATCTTCTTGGTTGAGTTTTTGATTTAATTCTTGAGCGTAAAGTTCAAAGCTTGATCTTGTATGATTGCACTTTAAATTTGCTGCAAAAATCATTCATTGTCCTTTATCGTTAAAGGTTTTACGCCAGGAAGTTCTTTGCCTTCTATAAGCTCTAATGAAGCACCTCCACCAGTTGAAATGAAAGTCATTTCATCAGCATCACCTGCTCTTGCTACAACATCAGCAGTATCGCCACCGCCTATTACGGTAGTTGCGTGAGATTCGCTGATATAGTGACTCATTTTTATACTACCTTTTGAAAATTTATCAATTTCAAAAACCCCCATAGGTCCATTCCACCATATAGTTTGAGCATCAGAAAGTGCTTCTTTAAACAATCTTACACTAGCAGGGCCTATATCAAGTCCCATCCAACCTGCTGGAATTTCTTGCACAGGAGTATATTTCATCACTGCTTCTTGGGAGCAAGTTTGCGCTGCTGTAACATCTACAGGAAGATAAATTTTTACTCCTAGATTTTTACCTTTTAAGAGAATTTTATTTGCTTCTTCAATTAGGTCTTCTTCTAAAAGTGAATTTCCTATATCATAACCTTGAGCTTTTAAGAAAGTAAAGGCCATACCTCCACCTATGATGAGTTTATCTACTTTTGGAAGTAAATTAGTTAAAGCTTGTAGTTTTCCGCTTACTTTAGAGCCACCTACTACTGCCACAAAAGGACGCGCAGGATGTTTGATGAGATTGCTTGCAAATTCTATTTCTTTTTGAAGTAAAAAGCCTGCACCTTTGTGTGTATTGTCAAAGTATTTTGTAATCGCTTCAACACTTGCATGGGCTCTATGGCAAACTCCAAAAGCATCGTTGATATAAACTTCAGCCATAGAGGCAAGTTCTTTAGCTAGGTTTTCATCGTTTTTGGTTTCGCCTTTTTCAAAGCGTAAATTTTCTAAAAGTAAAATTTCACTCGGCTTTAACTCGCTTGCTTTTTTCTTTGCATCTTCGCCTATAACATCTTTAGCCATGATGACTTCTTTGGCCATTAAGCGTGCAAGTCTTTTTGCAACTGGTTCTAAGGAGTATTTAGAAGCTATTTCTTTTGGGCGTCCTAGGTGTGAAGCTAAAATAACTGCACAACCATTATCTAGACAATACCTTATAGTAGGGATAGCTGAACGAATACGACGATCATCGGTGATGTTTAAAAATTCATCTTGAGGCACATTAAAGTCACATCTAATAAATACTTTTTTCTTTGCAAGATCAATATCTTTAATCGATAAAATACTACTCATCTTAAGCCTTTGCTATAAATACTGCCATATCTACTAAACGAGAAGAATAACCCCACTCATTATCATACCAAGCAACCACTTTTACAAAGTCATCGCAAATCACTTGAGTAAGATCGCTTGCTACGATCGCACCATAAGAACAAGTAATAAAATCACTTGAAACTCTTTCTTCATCATCTACTAATAATATGCCTTTTAAGTTGCTTTTTGCTGCTATTCTAAAGGCTTCGTTGATTTCTTCTTTGCTTACTTTTTTCTTTAAAGTTGCAGTTAGGTCTACGGTTGACACATCAGCTACTGGTACACGCATGCTTTGACCGTGTAATTTTCCATCAAGCTCAGGCATAACAAGTTTCATAGCTTTTGCAGCACCGGTTGAAGTTGGAATGATATTTTGAGCAGCTGCACGTGATCTTCTTTTATCTCTTGCTTTTGCATCGATAATGCTTTGACCATTTGTATAAGCATGGATAGTTGTCATTAAACCTTTTTCTATGCCGAAATTATCTTGTAAAACTCTACAAATTGGGCCCAAGCAGTTAGTTGTACAACTTGCATTTGAGATAATACTTTCGCCTTTGTATTCGTGAGCATTTACCCCTAAAACATAAGTTGGAGTTTTATCTTTTGCTGGAGCGCTCATGATAACTTTTTGCACCCCATGGTCTAAAAATCCTTGACATTTTTCTATGGTTAAATGTGCGCCAGTGCACTCTAGTACAATTTGCGCGCCATATTTTGCAAAGTCTAAATCCGCTACATTTCTACTTTTTAAAACTTTTATTTTTTTATTATCAATTATTAAATCATCACCATCATTTTCAACACTACCATCATATACCCCATGAACAGTGTCGTATTTGAAAAGATATTTTGTGAGTTCAATATCAGTGGTATCATTAATCGCTACAAGTTCGATATCATCGCGCTTCATGATAATTCTTGCAACACATCTTCCAATGCGTCCAAAACCATTTATTGCAACTTTTACAGCCATTTTCATTTCCTTTTTATGATTAAGTGGATAAAATTCTACTAAAAAAAGGTTAAACTTTAATGAAAATCGCACTTTTTGGTGGTAGTTTTGATCCACCTCATTTAGGACATAATGCTATAGTCTTAAATGTCTTAGAAAATTTAGAACTTGATCGACTTATAATCATGCCTACTTTTATCAGTCCTTTTAAGCAAGAATTTACCGCAGATGAGCAAAGACGCTTAAAATGGTGCAATGCGATTTGGGGGAGTTTAGAAAGGGTTCAAATCAGTGATTTTGAAATCACTAAAAAAAGACCAGTACCTAGCATAGAAAGCGTTGATTTTTTATATAATCATTATGAAATTTCTCAATTTTATCTTATTTTGGGAGCTGATCATTTGCAAAGTCTTGAAAAATGGCACGAATTTGAAAGATTGCAAAATTTGGTAGAATTTGTGATAGCTAAAAGAGATGGTATTTTTATACCAAGTCACTTTAAGACTTTGGACACCAAGGTGGATATTTCTTCTTCTTTTATAAGGCAAACCTTACAAACAACACAAGTTTGCGAGCAAATCAAAGAAGAAGTTAAGCTTTATTATTCTAAATTTAAAAATATTTAACAAAAGGAAAAAAATGCAAGAAAGAATTAATAGTATTGTTCAAATTTTAGATGATAAAAAAGCAGATTTGATAGAAACTTTTGATATGCAAGATAAGGATTATTTTGTTAAATTTGTAGTGATTGCTACTACTATGGGAGAAAGACATGCGCTTTCTTTGATTGATGATTTAAAAACTAATCTTAAAAGCAAGGGTGAAGAGTTTTTAAATATAGAAAGTAGTGAAGAATGGACTGTACTTGATTTAGGTGATATTTTGATTCACTTAATGAGTGAAACTTATAGAACAAAATACAACATAGAAGAATTTCTAAAAAGCTTAAATAAAGAAAAATAAAACTAGGTTTGAAATTGGATAGTTTAATCACCGAGTTATCAGAATTAGCAAAAGAGCATTTTGAAAATTCAGAATTTGAAAAATGTGATACAATTTTAAGCGAACTTATTGCTTTTTGCAAGGGTGAAATTACGCTTGCGCAAGATGGTAAGATGATTTTTATAGATGATGCAGATAAAGAGCGTTTACTTTTGGAAGCTTACCACAACAGAGCACTTTGTAGATTTAATTGCTTGAAATTTCAAGAAGCACTTGAAGATGTAACTATAGCTATAGAATTTGATCCTAGTAATGTATTTTTATTTAATCTTTTGGGCTTGTGTAATTTTAAGTTAGATTTATTACAAGAAGCACTTTTAGCCTTTAATAAAACCATAGCCTTAGATAATGCATATCATTTAGCATATTTTAATAGAGCCAGGGTTTATATACTTTTAGATGAACATACAAAAGCTTTAAAAGATTTGCAAATTTGTATTGATTTAGCTCCAGAGTATCACATTGCCTATTATACTAGAGCTATTGCCTTGCTTAGTGTTGATCCAAAGCAAGCTTTGCTTGATTTTAAAAAATGTCAAGATTTAGGCTTTGATTCCTCGCAGATTTTTTATTATCAAGGGGTAGCATATGAGAATTTAGAAAATTACTCCAAGGCTATAGAATTTTTTACTAAGACGATTGAGCAAGATGAGAGTTTTGCTGATGCATATTATAAAAGGGCTAACAATAAGCGTAAAGTTGATGATTTAGAAGGGGCTTTGCAAGATTGTTTAAAATCCATTGAACTAGATAATGAAAATGCTATGGCGTATTTGATTTTAGGGCATATTTATAAAGATTTAGAAAAGATAGAATTATCAATAGATGCCTTTAAAAAATCAATCGATTTAGATGAAAATTTACAGTATCCATGTTTTGCATTGGCTAGGGTTTTATATGATATACAAGATTATGAGCAAGCTTTGAAATATTATGATAAAACAATCGAACTTTATGAAGAATATGCCCAAGCTTACATTAATAGAGGTAATACTAAAATCAATCTAAAAATGATTGAAGAAGCGATAGAAGATTTTGATTTAGCAGCTAAATATTATCAAGAAAGAGCAAAAAAGCATGATTTTACTCCATCAGAATTAGTAGAGCTTGAACACGCAGTTCCTTATGGTTTTTACCATTTGGGCAATAGTTTGTACGAGATAGACAAATATGATGAAGCTTTGATAAGTTATGAAAAAGCTTTAAAATATCAAAAAGAATATCCCGATGTATTTTTTAATAGGGCTTATTTAAAATCAGATCTTGAAAAATACGAGGAAGCTTTGGAAGATAGTGAGTTAGCTATAAAGTACTATAAAAAAGAAAATAGCACTCAAGATTATGTTAATTCTCTTTCACAAAGGGCTTGGATTAAAAGTAGACTTGAAAGATTTCAAGAAGCTATGGATGAATATAATGAGCTTATCAAATCATATAAAGATTATATTGATTTAAAAGATGTATTATTTGAAAGGGCATATTGTGCAAAAGAGCTTGAATCTTATGAAGAGCTGATAGCTTATTGTGATGTGGCGCTCAAGGTGGATAAAAATAATTTTAAACTTTATTTTTGGCGAGGAATTGCTAAATATAATTTAAGCTTAGAAGAAGAGGCTATAGAAGATCTAAATAAGGCTTTAAAAATTGATAAGAACCATAATGGTGCAAAGTATTATAAAGGGCTTTGTTATGAAGATCTTTATATGTTTGAAGAAGCTATAAAATGTTATGATAGCGTGGTTTTAAGTAACGAAGAAGATGATGAGTCGTATTTTCATAGAGCAAAATGCAAAAGAAATCTTGAAAAATACAATGAAGCTTTAAAAGATATCGACGAGTGTTTAAAAATAATCGATGATGTTGCGGAGTACTGGATAGAAAAAGCACAAATTTTAAGCTTTTTAGGAAAATATGATGAAAGCTTTGAAGCGGCAAAAAAAGCAAGTGAGCTTGAACCAAAATCATATGAGTGCTATCATTTTATGGGTGCGGTTAAAGTGTATTCGCAAGATTTTAAAGAGGCTATAAAATATCTTAATATGGCTTTAAATTTAGATGAAAATCAAAATTGGACACATTATTATAAGGCAGAGTGTTTAAGAAATTTAGGTGATTTTCATGATGCATTGCAGTGTTATGAAGATTGTTTAAAGATAGTAAATGAAAACACCGATGCCTTGGTGGGAAAAATTCAATGCTTAGAGCAGTTAAAAGAATACGAGCAGGCTTTAGAATGCACAAAGGAGCTATTAAAACTTGATGAGGAAAATGAGTTTGCATTAAAAAATCAAGATATTTTAATGCAAAAATTAAAGCAGCAAAATAAAAAATGGTGGCAAATTTGGAATTAAACTAGAGTTTGTTGATATATTCTTCAATCTCTTTTTTGATTTTATCTTTTTTGTCTTTTAAAGCTTGTTTTTTGTTTTTATATTCTGTTTTACTCATATAATCTTTTTGTTTTTTTAATGCTTTTAATTCTTGTTCGATTTTTTCTATCTCTTGCTCTTTAAGTTTTTTAGCCTCTAATTTTTTATCATAAAAAAGAGGATCTTTTGCACAATCTGCTTGAACTTCTTTTAAGGCTAATTCTAAGCTTAAAGCTTTTTCTTGATGATTGTAATTTTTAGCATAAGCTATTTCTTTTTGAATTTGCTCTATTTTAACCTCACATTGTGTGGAAAATGCAAATGAGCAAAGTGTAAATAAAAATAGCAGTTGTTTCATATGTTAACCTTCCTATTGTTTTTTTGATATTTTAGTTAAATAGAATAAATAATTTGGTTTTTATACAATTTTGACAAATCATTCATTTTTGAAATAAAAATGCTAAATTTATAAAATAAACAGTATTATAAAATTAACTTGACTCAATTTTATAAATATAGTTTGACTTAAATTTGAATATTTTTTATTTTTTCAAGTAAAATAGAAATAAATCCATCAAAATCAGGTAAATTTAAATCCTTGATTTCTCTTTGTTGTTTCCCCCACATGCATTCAGGAAAAAAAGCATCTTCTTTAAAACGTGCCATAATGTGAAAATGTACTCTTGGTACATAGTTTGCAAAAGAAGCTATGTTGATTTTTTCTGGATTGTAGTATTCTCTAAAGCTTGTTTCGCATGCTAGAGTGTACTGAAAGAGTATATTTTGCAAAAAAGTAGGGCAGTCACTAAGTTCTTTGTAGCATTCTTTGGTAAAAATTTTTACCCAAGGAATTTGAGAGTCTTCTTTTTCTATCCATATATAATCATTTTCATAAATCATAGCTATACCTTTAAAAGACTAGGGAAACCCTAGTCTTTGGATTATTTTTTTGGGCCTATCATTTTTGTTGGATCTACAAATTTAGCAAAATCCTCCTCGCTAACTAAGCCAAGTTCCATAGCGCTTTCTTTTAAAGAAATACCTTTTTTGTGAGCGTTTTTTGCAACTTTTGCTGCATTTTCATAACCAATGTGTGGGTTTAATGCAGTTACTAGCATTAAAGAATTGTGTAGGTTATAGTCTATTTTTTCTTTATTTGGCTCTATGCCAACTGCGCAATGGATATTGAATGAATGCATTGCATCAGCTAGTAAGTCAAGACTTTGTAAGAAGTTGTAAATAATAACAGGTTTGAATACATTAAGCTCAAAATTTCCCTGACTTGCCGCAAAACCAATTGCTGCATCATTTCCCATAACTTGCACTGCAACCATAGTTAAAGCTTCGCATTGTGTTGGGTTGACCTTACCCGGCATGATGGAGCTACCTGGTTCATTTTCTGGTATATTGATCTCTCCTAGGCCACATCTTGGTCCTGAAGCTAGCCATCTAATATCATTGGCTATTTTCATTAAATTTGCGGCTAAGCCTTTCATAGCACCATGTGTGAAATTGATTGCATCGTGACTGGTGAGTGCATGAAATTTATTTGGACTAGATACGAATTGAGTGCCAATGATTTGACTTAAGACTTCACTTACTTTTTCGCTTAATTCAGGGTGAGCATTTAACCCCGTTCCAACGGCGGTGCCGCCTATTGCAAGTTCTCTTAATGTTGGCAGTGAAGCAATGATTTGTTCTTTTGAGTGCAAAAGCATAGAAAGATATCCACTAAATTCTTGTGCTAAGGTAAGAGGGGTTGCATCTTGAAGATGGGTTCTTCCTATTTTAATAATACCTTCAAATTCTTTTACTTTTTTTTCAAAAGTTGCAATAAGCTCATCAAGAGCGGGAATGAGTTTTTTTTCAACTTGTTCTACTGAAACAATACTCATGGCAGTTGGAAAAGTATCGTTTGAGCTTTGCGACATATTCACATGGTCATTAGGGTGAACGAGTTTTTCTTTTCTAAAATCTCCACCCATGATTTCAGTTGCACGATTAGCTATAACTTCATTCATATTCATATTGCTTTGCGTGCCAGAGCCAGTTTGCCATATTGCGAGTGGAAAATTATCATCAAATTTACCCGCTACAATCTCTTCACAAGCTTGGACAATTGCATCTTTTTTTGCATCATCTAATTTACCAAGTTTATTATTAACTAAAGCTAAAGATTTTTTAAGGTTTGCAAAAGCATAGATTAAAACTTTTGGCATTTTTTCACAACCGATTTTGAAATTTTCAAAACTTCTTTCAGTTTGTGCTCCCCAGTATTTGTCGTTAGGGACTTTGATTTCTCCCATAGTATCATGTTCTATTCTATATTCCATGATTTTTCCTTGTGTTGAAATTAAGATGTAATATTTAAACCAAATAAACCCTAAAGTTTGCTTATAATTTAAGAAGTATTTATGGAAATTAAAAAAGAAAGTGTAGTTTTTTCAAAACTACACAAAAATTATTCTACGGTAACGCTTTTTGCTAAATTTCTTGGCATATCTACATCATTACCAAGCCTAATTGAAACTTCTAGAGCTAGTAGTTGCAAGATTATCATCATTTCAAAAAATTCACACATATAGTGTTCTTGTTTTGATGTTTTAATAAAGTCATCACTCAAGTCAAAGTCAAGTGGAGAGATGGCAAGCAAAGTAGAATCTCTTGCGGCAAGTTCTTCGACATTGGATTTGGTTTTTTCATAAAGACAATTTTGTGGCATTAAAGCAACGGTAAAAAGTTCACTATCTGCTAGAGCAATAGGTCCGTGTTTCATCTCTCCTGCAGGATAGCCTTCAGCATGTAAATACGAAATTTCTTTTAATTTTAAAGCCCCTTCGAGTGCTAATGGGTAAAACACATCTCTTCCTATAAAGAAAAAGCCATGGCCATGCAAGTATCTTTTTGAAATTCTATGTACTTTTTCATGTAGACTTTGTTCAACCTTAACGATATTAGGTAGGCTTCTTAGGGCTTTGATTTCTTTACTCATATCTAAGCTTGCCTTTTGTGCAAGATAGATCGCAAGCATCCATAAAGTAGCAACTTGAGTAGCAAAAGCTTTGGTTGAAGCTACACCTTTTTCAATGCCTGCTCTAGTAAGTAAAGATATATCAGCTAAGCGCACTATATTGGAGTTGTCCACGTTGCATATTGCTAGAGTTTTAACTCCTTGTGCTTTAGCTATTTTTAGGGCTTCTAGTGTGTCTGCTGTTTCTCCACTTTGAGAGATCACTACAAAAAGAGTGTTTTTACCTATAATGGCTTCTCTGTATCTAAATTCGCTCGCAACTTCTACTTTGGTTTTAACCTTTGCAAGTCTTTCAAGTAAGTAAGCACCGCTTAATGCTGCATGATAGCTTGTACCACAAGCGCAAAGTGTGATTTCATCTATATTTTGCAGCAGTGATGCATTTATATCTTCAAATACAATTTGATCACCTTGTAAGCGACCCATAAGCACTTCACCTAAAACTCTACTTTGCTCGTAAATTTCTTTTTCCATGAAAAATCTATAACCATCTTTTTGCGCAAAGCTTTTATCTTGGCTAAGTGGTACAAAAGTAGGTTGAATACAAATTTGACCGCTACAGATTTTGCATTCTTTTGGATTAACATAGCCATATTCCCCATCTTCAAGATAAGCTACCTTATCCACCAAAGAAACTAAAGGCGCATCACTAGAAGCAAAATAGTATTCATTTTCATCGCTATTTTTACCAATGATGAGTGGCACAGCATTTTTAGCAAAATAAATTGTATTAGGATCTTTTTTACTCACAAGTAATATAGCAAAAGCACCTCTTAATTCAGCTATAGTTTTTTGAAATGCTTCAAAAGGTTCTAGCTTACTTGCGTGATATTCAAACAAATGCACAATAACTTCAGTGTCAGTCTGACTTAAAAAACTAACTCCTTCTTGTGAGAGTTTTGTTTTTAATTCTTGGTAGTTTTCTATGATTCCATTGTGGATTACACAAGAGTATTGACCTAAGTGTGGATGTGCATTGATTTCAGTAGGTTTACCATGGGTTGCCCAACGTGTATGACCTATGGCAAGTCCAAAACCATCACTACTAAAATTAGCTGTTTTGTTAGCTAAATTTTCTAATTTTCCAACCGCTTTAAAAAAATCTAACTCCCCATCTTTCATCACTGCTATACCAGCACTGTCATAGCCTCTATATTCAAGTTCTTTTAGACCTTCTAGTATGATTTGTTTTTTTTCTTTTGTTCCGATGTAGCCTACTATTCCACACATGTTTTACTCGCTTATTAAGGATTTAAGAATTTGATCTTTATGATCTTGCAAACTTTCATTTTTATGCAAAATCAAAACATTTCGCGTTCTTTCTTTTATTGTTTGAATTTTTGCCGCACTTAAGATGATATCATATCTTGCAAGTACGTCCATCACATAAGCCATTAAACCTTTTTGATCTTTGGTGTTTAGGGTTATTTTGGCATAGCTTTTGGAATAATTCATATCTAATTTTAATTCATCTTTTTTAATGTTTGGTTTTTTTGCTTTTTTTTGCACTTTTAAATGTAATTTGGCATTGAGTAAATTTTCTAAACTTTGTTTTTGATTATCGCTTACTATATCTGAATATTCAAATTTAAGATAAACTTTTTCATCAAATAGCTCAAAAAAGCTCATAAAGATTAGGTTTAAAGAGCTTAGAGCATTCAATATATTTTCAATATTATTTTTTCTATTCATGATTAGTTCTAAAGTAAAATTGTCTTGATTGTCAAGCCAAAAAATGAAATTTTCTTTTTGTGCTATTTGTGTAACTTTGATGATTTTTTCAAAGCTATTTTTAATAAAAAAGAGATTGGATTTAATATGCGTAATATTGTTTTGCGTATGCTCATCAAGCTCTATAAAAGCTTTACTTCTTTTTAAAGTTTGTTCTTTTTTAACTCTTCTTTGACTCTCATCAATCAAATTTTCATCTTCAAAGCCTTCTAGAGCATTTTGAAATAATCGTTCTAAACTTTTATAATAAAAATGATTTTCTATGTTTAATGCTTTGGCATTACAAAATGATAAAAGATGTAGGATTTTTAAGGTTTTAATGTCGCTTAGTTTAGAGATAAAATTTAAAACAATAGTAGAATTATAAATATCTTCTTTTTCTATGATGTCTTTAAAAGTGTTAAAGTTTTTAAATAATCTTAGTCCAAAATCTAAAAGTTCATTTTCTACTTGAAATTTCCCCACATAAGCTCTGTAGATATTAGCTAGAGAAATTTCATTTTCTTCATGAATAGCACTTAAAATTATAGTGAGTTTGATGATTAAAAGTGTATTTTTCTCAAAATCATAATTTTTTGCTTCAAAGTATTTTAGGCAAAGCAAGGCCCTATCTAATGCACTATAAATTCCTTCTTCTTCGAGTAAAAATTTGCTTTGAGTAAGAGGCTTGCAAAAATCTTTTAAGATATTTGCATCAGCAAGAAGCTTTAAGATGCTATAAGAATGATTTCTTTCTAAAATTCTTTTAAATAATTCTAAATTTTCTCCATTATTTTGTGCTCTTTTTAAAGCAAAAACAAATTTAATGTCAAAGTTGTAAGGTTTATCATCTAGCTGCAAAAGTTCGTTTAAAATCAAATCTAGTTGATCTTTTTGTTCTAAGATGTCCAATGTATCATCTTGATCTTTGTAAAAATTATATTCTTTATAGTGTTTTTCTTGGATACACCTTGCTAAAAAATGTGTGTAAATTCCACATGTTTGCATGCTTTGCATGGCTTTTTGGATAAGTATGGATTTAAGATCTAAATTTTTCTTTTCTTTTTTTTGCATTAAACTAGCAAGTTCTTGTGAGTTTTGTATTAAGAACAAATTAGTATTTTTACCTTCTAAAAGATTCATAGCGCATTTGAGGGAAAACAAAAAATCACTCGCAAGCTTAAATTCGCTTAACTCTTTTTCGTTGATAAAATTTAACATGTAGTTTTTAGGTGAGTCTTTAAATAAAATATTTAAATTTTCTATATCTAGTTGTTCGTCTAAACCGCCAAAATTTTTATTGATATCAAATTCTTGTTTGATTAGAGGTTGAATAAATGGGTTAAACTCTTGCAATATTTTTAATGCAAAATCTTCTTTAAGTTCATCTTGTGCTTGATTGATTTTTTCTTTGATTTGCTTAAATAAAATTTTAGATCCGCATATATAACGGTGTTGTAAGATATTTTGTTTGAGTTCATTTTTGGCGATATTATAAAGCCCATTGATCTCGCAAATTTGGTAGTTAATGTTAAGATTGATATCGTTTAATGAAGCAATAAATGCTTTCATTAAGGGCTTGATATTATATGCTTTAATGTCTTTATATATAAGTAGTAATTCTACATTTTCTTTTATGCTTAAGTTCATTCTGGCGTATTGTTTTATAGCAATAATACAAAATGGAACTTTATCATTGTGCGGAAAAAAATCATCAAAAAAATCACTTAATGTTAATTCATAAACATCTTCTATAAAGCGATCAATTTCCTTAGAATGGTAAAAGCTAAAGGAGCCTTGTTTTAAAAAAAGCCTCGAGCAATACGCCTCATAGTCTTTTAAAGAATTTTTGAGTTTTTGAATTTTTTGCATTTGCATATGTGAAAAATTTTCCTTATTTTTGTTTTTTATATCATACCAAAAATACTTTGTATTAAATTTTAAGTAAGTAGAAATTATAATTGTAGTTTTAAATTTAAAATATGGTAAAAATATGCAAACAATTATAGAAAAACTTGAAAATCAAGAAAGATTGAATGAAGAAGAGGCAAATAAGCTTTGGGATCTTGAGCTTTTTACTTTGGGTAAATACGCACAAAGAATTCGCACAAACTTACACGGAAAAAAGGTTTATTTTAATATCAATCGCCATATTAATCCTACCAATATATGTGCAGATACTTGTAAATTTTGTGCTTTTTCAGCGCATAGAAAAAATCCTAATCCTTATACTATGACACATGAAGAAATTATGAAAATTGTTGATGAAACGGTTCAAAGAGATACCAAAGAAATTCATATTGTTTCAGCACACAATAAAAATACATCGTGGCAGTGGTATTTAGAAATTTTCAAAATGATTAAAGAAAAATATCCATTTTTACATATTAAGGCTTTGACTGCTGCAGAGGTAGATTTTTTAAGTAGAGCCTTTGGTATGAGTTATGAAGAAGTAATCGAAAAAATGCTTGAATATGGCGTAGATTCTATGCCAGGTGGTGGAGCTGAAATATTTGATGAGGAAGTTCGAAAAAAAATTTGCCACGGTAAAGTAAGTAGCGAAAATTGGCTAAAAATTCACAAACTTTGGCATGAAAAAGGCAAGCAGAGTAATGCAACTATGTTGTTTGGGCATATAGAAAGTAGAGAAAATAGAATTAACCATATGATTAGATTAAGAGAGCTTCAAGACCAAACGGGTGGATTTAATGCTTTTATTCCTTTGGTTTGGCAGCAAGATAATAGTTTTATCACAGGAAAAAAACCTCTAGGTTCAGTAGAAATTTTAAAAACTTTAGCTATTGCAAGGATAGTGCTTGATAATATCAAAAACATCAAAGCTTATTGGGCGACTATGGGTATAAATTTAGCTATGGTGGCTCAAGATTTTGGCGCAAATGACTTAGATGGTACTATAGAAAAAGAAAGCATACAAAGCGCAGGTGGTGCAAAAAGTTCAAATGGACTTAGCATGAAAACCTTTGTGGAGATGATTCAAAGTTCAGGTTATATTGCTGTAGAGCGTGATAGTTTGTATAATGAGTTAAAAACATATTAGGGATAAAAATGGATTTTTTTAAACTTAAAGAGCATAAAACCGATGTAAAAACTGAAATTTATGCAGGTATTGCTACTTTTTTGGCTATGATTTATATCATACCAGTAAATGCAAATATTATGAGTCATTCAGGTATGCCATTAGAAGCTTTGATTGTTGCAACAGCTTTGGTGACCATTATAGCAACGACTTTTAGTGCTTTGTTTTCTAACACTCCTGTGGCTATGAGTGTGGGTATGGGTTTAAATGCATACTTTACATTTAGTGTTTGTAATACCTATCAAGTTCCTTGGCAAAGTGCTTTGGGTGCGGTATTTTTATCAGGTGTTATTTTTACTTTATTATCTTTTACTAATTTTAGAATTTGGGTTATTAAAAGTATACCAAATGACTTAAGAAAAGCAATATCAGCAGGTATTGGGACTTTTATTGCTTTTATGGGTCTTGTGCAAATGGGAATTATCACTAAAAACGAAGCGACTTTGGTGGGCTTGGGAGATTTTTCCAGTACTAAGGTGCTTTTTGGTCTATTTGGCTTGTTTTTGGTTTTTGTTTTTTGGGCATGGAAAATTAAAGCAGCATTTATTTTAGCTGTTTTTGTGAGTGCTTTGTGTGCTTGGATTTTTGGTATTGATGGAGCGCAGTTTCCAGAACAAATTTTATCTTTACCCGTAATCAGTGGAGATAATGGCTTAAGTGCAATTTTTGGTAAGCTTGATATCCAAGGTGCTTTGGAACTTAGTATGATACCAGTAGTATTGACATTTTTTGTGACACAATTATTTGATAGCGTAGGTACTATTACTGGTGTAGGTTCAAGAGGGAAAATTTTTGATGATCCAAAACAAGGTGAGAAAAAACTAGGTAAGACCTTGGGAGCTGATGCGGCAAGTTCGGCTATGGGCGCAGTAGTTGGAACTTCTACTGTAACTGCTTTTGTGGAAAGTTCAGCAGGGGTAGAAGCAGGAGGTAGAACAGGTCTTACAGCTTTAGTTACTGCTATATGTTTTGTTTTTACTTTATTTTTATTGCCTGTGTTTAAGGCTATTCCTGCAAATTCGATTTATCCTATTTTAGTGCTTGTTGGGGTTTTGATGTTTATGGAAGTTGCAAGTATTAATTTTAAAGACAAAGCGATTGCAGTGAGTGCGTTTTTTATTATTATTATGATGCCATTGACTTATTCTATTACTACGGGTTTTGCATTTGGTTTTATTGCGTATTTATTGATGCGTCTTATGCAAAAAGAATTTGATAAAATTAATCTTGGTATTATTGTTTTAAGTGCGATTTCGTTGCTAGTATTTTTATTACAATTTTTATAGGAAGTGATTATGTATTATTATGCTTATGAAGAATTTCAAAAAGAAATTATCCCTTTTACACGTAAAATTAAAGAAGAATTTAATCCAGATGTTTTGCTTGCTATAGCAAGAGGTGGTATGACTTTAGGGCATTTTTTAGCTGAAGGTATGGGAAATAGAAATTTATTTTCTTTAAATTCAATCCATTATGAAGATACGCAAAAATTAGATACGATTAAAATTTTTAATATTCCTGATCTTAGTACATATAAGAAAATTCTTTTAGTAGATGATATTATTGATAGCGGTGAAACAATGATAGAAATCAAAAGAGTTTTAATGGAAAAATACCCTCACTTAGAACTTAAAGTTGCAAGTGTTTTTTATAAACCATCGGCATTGTTAATTCCTGAATTTTACATCAAAGAAGCTAAAGAATGGATAGACTTTTTTTGGAGTATTAAAATTTAGCTTTAAATAAAATATAAATGTTATAATATTATTTTAATTTTATTTTATTAAAGAAAGGATGTCTTATGAGTTTAACTAGAAGAAAGTTTTTAAAAGGACTTGCTGCTACTTCGGCAGTTGCTTCAGTAAATCCTTTGTTAGCTGCGAGCGAAGGAACTAAATTTTATGATACTAAAAAAATTCCTCACGCAACACATTTTGGGGCTATTTGGGCTGAAGTAAATTCAGAGGGCAAACTTGTAAAAGTTACACCACAACAATCTGACAAACATCCTTCTATTATCACTGATGCGATCATTGATAGAACTTATTCTGATACTAGGGTGAAATATCCTTGTGTAAGAAAAAGTTTTTTAGAAGGTAAAAAAAGACCTAAATTAAGAGGTAAAGAGCCTTTTGTAAGAGTTAGTTGGGAGAAAGCTTTAGAGCTTGTATTGCAAAAATTAAAAGAAACTCCTATTGAAAATTTATTCAACGCAAGTTATGGTGCTTGGGGACATGTAGGCTTATTGCACAATTGTAACTCTGTTGCAGGAAGATTTTTCAATACCGCTTTAGGTGGACATATTGGTACTGATGGTGAGTATAGTAATGGTGCTGCTGGTAAAGTAAATGCTAGTATAGTAGGGGATTTGGAAGTTTATTCATTACAAACTTCACATGAGGTTATTTTGGAAAATACCCAAGTGTATGTTTTATGGGGTGCTGATCTTTATAAATGTAATCAAATTGATTTTAAAGTTGCAAATCGTGGCAATGATGATTATTATAAAAAATACAGCAAATCAAAAATCAAATTTATCACAATTGATCCTCAATATACTCAAACAGCAGAAATTTTAAATGCAGAGTGGATTAAAATTCGTCCAAATACCGATGTTGCTTTAATGCTTGGTATGATGAATTATCTATACAAAAGTGGAAAGTATGATAAAAAATTTATAGAAAAATATACTGATGGTTTTGATAAATTCTTGCCTTATTTACTTGGAAAATCAGATGGCATTGATAAAACTCCGGCTTGGGCTGCAAATATCACTGGTGTAGAAGAAAAAGTAATCACAGCTTTAGCAGATACTTTTGTTAAAAACAGAACTTTCTTAGCAGGTAACTGGGCAATGCAAAGAGCACACCATGGAGAGCAAGCAGACTGGACTTTAATGGTGTTAGCTTCAATGATAGGTCAAGTGGGCTTACCTGGTGGTGGATTTGGTTTTTCTATGCATTATTCAGGTGGTGGACAAGCATTCTCTGGTGTAAGATTGCCAGTAGGTTTACCACAAGGTAAAAATAATCTTGATACAAATATTCCTGCAAGTAGGGTTTCAGAAGCGATTTTAAATCCAGGTAAAACTGTGAAATTTAAAGGTAAAGAAATTACCTATCCAAAAATCAAAATGATGTATGTAGTTGGTGCTTCTGTATTGGGTCACCACCCAGATACTAATGAGCTTATTAAAGCGCTAAGAACATTGGATACATTGATTGTACATGAGCCTTGGTGGACACCTATGGCAAAAATGGCAGATATTGTACTACCATCAACTACGACTTTAGAAAGAGACGATATCAGCTTTGGTGGTTCTTATTCGCAAGATTATGTTTATGCTATGAAAAAAGTAATCGAACCTTATTTTGAAAGTAGAAATGATTATGATATTTTTGAAGAATTAGCAAAAAGAATAGGCGAAAGAGAACATAAAAAATTTACCGGTGGTAAAACTAAACAACAATGGCTTGAAGGTTTTTACGGTAGAAGTGATTGTCCTTATTATATGGAATTTGCTGATTTTTGGAAGCAAGGTTTTATTCACTTTGAAACGCCAAAAGAGGCATACAACTTTGTAAGACACTCTGAATTTAGAGCAGATCCGGTAGCGAATAAACTTGCTACAGAAAGTGGAAAAATTCAAATCTACTCTCCAAAATTTGAAAAATACAACCTAGAAGATTTTAAAGCACATCCAACTTGGTTTGAACCTGCTGAATGGCTAGGTAATGAAAAATTAGTAAAAAAACATCCTTTCCATTTAGTAAGTCCACACCCAAGATACAGAGTACACTCTCAGCTTGATAATACTTGGGTAAGAGATTTGTATAAAATTCAAGGTAGAGAACCTGTAATGATTAATACAAACGATGCAAAAAAACTTGGTATTACTCATGGAGAGGTTGTAGAAGTATATAATGATCGTGGATCGCTTTTAGCAGGTGCCTTTGTAACTGATAATATCATGGAAGGTGTGATTAGTATCCAAGAAGGCGCATGGTATGATCCTGAAGATGTAAGTGATAGTAAGCCAAGATGTAATGCAGGCCATGTAAATGTTTTAACTAGTTCAAGACCAACTTCAACCATGGCGCAAGCAACTAGTGTAAATACTTGTCTTGTTGGTATTAAGAAATTAAAAGAAGTTATAAAACCTTATAACTCAACTACACCACCTGAAATCATAGGAGCTTAATAATGAAGAAAATCATTCTAACTTTAACTTTTTTAGCCAGCGCTTTATTTGCTAAAGATATGTTTGTTTTCAATGAAAAAGTAGATCTTTTAGATACTGCTAGTAAAAAAGTCGTAGGACAAATTTATGAAGGATCTAAAGTAGAGCTTATCAAAGAAGAAGGTGAGTATTCTTTGATAAAAGTAAAAGGAGAAGTAGTTGAGTCTAACCCAAAAAGCTTAGCCTTTACTAAAGAAGGTATTTATCTTTTACTTACTTTGAATACTAAAAATGCAAGCAATGAAATGGAATTTTTAGTTAAGAGCAAGGATCTAACCGATCAAGAAATTCTTGCTTGGGATGAAATAGAACTAACCTATTATGATACTTGTACAAGTTGCCATGCAGCACACAAACCAAAAGAGCATTTAATGGAAGAGTGGGATGCGTATTTATCTGCTATGCAAGGATTTGCAAAAATCACCGATGAGGAAAAAAATAGAATTTTAAGATTTTTACAATCGCACGCAAGCAATGGTCCTGTAAAACTTGACTAATAAAAATGAAAAGGTATTTAACTGCCATTTTATTTTTTGATTTTTGCGCTTTATTATATGGAGTAAACACCCTCTCCATAAGCTATAATGAGGCGCAAATTTATTTTTATGATCATAGCTTTATTGCTATGATCGCTAAAATAGGTACAGTTCTTTTTGGTCAAAATGATTTTGGCTTGAGAATCCCTTTTATTTTTCTACACTCTTTAAGTTGTGTTTTGCTTTATATACTAGCTTTAAAATATACCAAAACTTCTTTTGACGCATTGATATCTGTTGTACTTTTTATATTGCTTCCAGGTACTGTAGCTAGTGCTTTACTGGTGAATGAATCTAGCATAGTGATTTTTTTTACTTTGTTGATTTTGGTTTTATTTGAATACAAAAAAAACCTTATGTTTTATTTTTTACTCGTTTTGGTATTATTTATAGATGGTAATTTTGCAATTTTATATTTATCTTTTTTCTTTTATGCAATTTATACAAAAGACAAATTGCTCATAGCCTGTTCACTAATTTTATTTGCGGTTGCAATGAGTTTTTATGGCTTTGATGCAAGTGGTAAGCCTAAGGGGTATTTTTTAGATACCTTAGGTATTTTTGCAGCATGCTTTTCGCCTTTGATATTTCTTTATTTTTTTTATGTTGTTTATAGGATACTTTTACAAGGCCATAAACCACTTTTGTGGTTTATTAGTGCAACGACATTTATTTTTTGCCTAGTATTTTCGATAAGACAAAGATTGTTTTTAGAGGATTTTTTACCATTTTGTGTGGTATGTACCCCATTGCTAATTCGCTATTTAATGTCCTCATATCGCTCTAGAATGCCGCAATTGCGTTTAAAACATAAAATTTTTATCGAATGTTCTTTGGTGTTTTTGTTGTTTTTTTATGTGGGCATTATTTTCAATCAAGTGTTTTATTATCTACTAAAAGATCCAAAAAAACATTTTGCATATGATTATCATATTGCAAAAAATTTAGCATCTTCTTTAAAAGAACAAAACATAACAAAAATTTCCACCCAAGATAAAGAACTAGCACTTAGACTTCAATTTTATGGCATTAATGAAGGGAAATTAGAGCTTTATTCTGATAAAAATCCTAGTGATTTATATGTTGATTTGGGTAGGTATAGAATTTATTATCATATTAAATGAAAACAGCATTTACTCTGGTGGAATTAGTCTTTGTCTGTGTTATACTTTCGATTTTATTTTCAATATCATATTTTTATTTTAAGCCTAATTATCTACGTTTGGGTGCTGAACAAATTTTAAATGATATTAAATACACAAGACATCTAGCATTAATACAAAATGATTTTAGAGCAAAAGAATTTAATATCGCAAAAAGAGAATGGTATAAAGCAAAATGGCAGTTGTATTTTATACGTTCTAAATCAGCCACTAATAATGAGCAAACCTATACGATTTTTTTAGACAAAAATGGCGATGGAAATGCAAATATCGGAAAACATATGATCAATAAAGATAGAGAAATAGCGGTGGATTTGATTAATCCAAATATCTTAATGAATTCAGGTCAAAGTGGTGTCATTAATCAGAATGATTTCAAAGCAAATATAAAGTACAATATCGAAAAAAGCTATGGTATCGTTAAAGTTTTGTTTGAAGGTGCTTGCAAAGGAACTACACGTTTGATTTTTGATGATTATGGTCGTTTATATACTCCTTTAAAAAATGCAAACCGAAGTTATGATAAATTAAGCTCTTTGGATAATGATTGCATTATTAAGTTGTCTAATTACCAAGATCAGCATTTGTGTATCGTGATCGATCCTTTTAGTGGTTATGCTTATATACCAAAATTTTCTACATCAAAAAATCAAAATATTTTTTTAAATGGTAAGCAAATAACTTGCTCGCAGCTTTAATTTAATGTCTTTACGAAAATACTTTGATGGTTAAGCATAATTAAAAGATATATAATCAATAAAATTTAAGCTAAATCATCATAAATGTGGTGTTATTTTGATTATATTTTTATTAGATTTATTTTTTATTTTTTGTTTCAGTTTCCAAACATTAACTATCAAGGAGCATAATTACACTTGTAAAAGCAAACATTCATAGATAACTCCTTAGTTTTTAAAGATCTAGTTTTAAGCTAGATCTTTAAAGATATATTATCATCTTACAAACTCTTAAATACTTTATGCATTTTTTTATTTACTTTAAGAATTCTTATATAAAACTATGTTATAATACAAGTCATAGTTTTAATTTTAATAAGGAGAATTCTCATGAAACTAGTTAAACTTAGTTTAGTAGCAGCTTTAGCTGCAGGCGCTTTTTCAGCAGCTAACGCTGTTTCACTTGAAGAAGCTATAAAAGATGTTGATGTATCAGGAATGATGAGATACAGATTCCAATCTGACAGAAGAGATGTTGGAAACAGAACAGTAATGGTTGATAATAAAGAGGCTAGTGGTACTGTTAACGGTTACAATAGCTCTAAAAACAATGAACACAAATTCAAATCACAATTAAATTTTAAAGCAGCTTTAGATGATAACTTCAAAGCTTTCGTTCAATTTGAATACAACTCAACTGATCTTGGTTTTGGTGGAGCTAACACTCAAACAAACAAAACTTTCAATGTTAAACAAGCAAATTTAGAATACACTAACGAAGCTTATGCTACAAGCGTAACTTTTGGTAAATTAACTGTTGGTTCTATTTGGACTGATGATGCTGTAGGTACAGGAGCTAAAGTAGTAAACAACTCTATCGAAGGTTTAACTTTTGCTGGTTATTGGTTTGATGCACTAAATTGGCAAGATGATGGTGACTTCACAGATTTAAGTATCGCTAAATCTTCACTATATGGTGCTGCTGTATTAGGTGACTTTGATCCATTTGCATTCCAAGTATGGGCTGCTTATTCAGCTAACTGGGCATTCTTATATGCAGTAGATGCTAGCTATAAATTTGCATTCAATGACATGAATTTCAAAATCCAAGGTCAATACCTAGGAAACAGCTTAGACAGCGACAAAGAAAAACTAGGTCTTGCTGACAACAATTTCTACGCTGCTAAATTCAGCGGACAAATCTCTGCTTTTGATTTCCAAGCAGGTATCGTTGGTTATGGTGATAAAGAAAAATCAACTATCGTTACTTTAGAAGACACAGGTAGAGTAATCGCTCCAGGTCAACAAATTTTCTACTCTAACGAAGGAAGTAAATTAGTTGGTAGCCATGGTGAAAACTTCTTCTACTTTGCAGGTTTAGGCTATACTTTTGCTGAAACTTTAAGAGTAGGATTTGACTATATCGGTGGTAAAACTGAAAGAGCAAATGAAAAAGACATTGATAAAAACGAATTTGTAGCAAGTGTGTCTTATGCTTATAGTCCAAAACTTACATTTAGTGGATTCTATTCTTACCTAAATGAAGACTTCAACACAGCTGGTCAAGACGATACTAAAGATCAATTCATCAGACTTGAAGCTCTATACAAATTCTAATTATAAAAGCTAAGCCAAATGGCTTAGCTTACCATATCCAAAATAACCTCTTCTTTTAATCCTTGTATTTTTATATCTTTAACCTTTAATTCACTTGGCAATTTTTCCAATAAACTTGCTTTATCTTGTATATTTTCCTTTGCAAGTAATCTTAAAATCTTACCCCTATAAGCCTTTGCAAAATGACTTAATGCTTTGGAATTTTTTAAAAAAGTAAAACTTAAAAAAGGTTTATTGACAATATAAAATTTTTCATAAAATTTAGCTCTAAGATCAACGACTAATTCATCTTCTAAAAAATTATCAAGTGCATTGGAAAAATTATCCTTGTAGAATTTTTCTATATTAAAATTTTTAATTTTCTCTCCTTGCTTTAGCTTATAATAAGGTATAAGATCTTTGGCTAAAATAGGACCAAAAAGATTAGAAAAAATTAAAACATTTTCATCAATGTAATCTTGTGCATTTGAATTTAAGCTTTTATAATCTAAATGATCAAAAGCAACACCAGAATATCTTTCAATAGCCTTCGTGGTATTTTTATTTAACATATTACCGCAAAGCTCTTTTATTTCACTATCATCTTTAATTCCAAAAAACTTTTTCAAATCATCTTGTGAGCTATGTGCGATATAATCTTGATAATACTGAATAACTTCAAGTCTTTTTGAGTATAAGTTAGAAAAAACAAACGAGTGTTCATTCATGCTAGCATGAGTGTCTAGCTTGCTTTTTCCTTCACTGGGTGAAAATAGAATTTTCATAATACATCCTTTGGTTTTTTATAAAAATTATACAAAATTATGTAAAATACTTGACATTGTTTTAAAAATACACTATAATTCAATTTTATTTTTGCTGGTTTAGCTCAGTTGGTAGAGCAGCTGCCTTGTAAGCAGCAGGTCGGGGGTTCAAGTCCCTTAACCAGCTCCATTGTTAATAGCAGTGTTTGACCAGAAATAAAAAGCATTTTAATTCATGGTGAGTTACTCAAGTGGCCAACGAGGGCAGACTGTAAATCTGCTGGCTTTCGCCTTCCGTGGTTCGAATCCACGACTCACCACCATTGCTTTGCGGGAGTAGCTCAGTTGGCTAGAGCATCAGCCTTCCAAGCTGAGGGTCGCGGGTTCGAGTCCCGTTTCCCGCTCCAACCTGATTTTGGTAGAGTGAAACTGGGAGCTGTTTTTGTATTCAAAATTTCTAGCAGTTTCAAAAATCCAAAATTTATATATAATTTATGTTTTTAATTTTTCTGAGCGCTCGTATGGCTCAGAGGTAGAGCACTCCCTTGGTAAGGGAGAGGTCGCGGGTTCAAGTCCCGCTATGAGCTCCATTGATTTCAAAAGATTATAAAACATAAATTGGTATTTGTTTGTAAATTTTATATGGAGGAAAAAGATGGCTAAAGAAAAATTTTCACGTAATAAGCCTCACGTAAACATTGGTACTATTGGTCACGTTGACCACGGTAAAACTACTTTAACAGCTGCTATCTCTGCGGTTCTTTCAAGAAGAGGTTTGGCTGAGCTTAAAGATTATGATAATATCGATAATGCTCCTGAAGAAAAAGAGCGTGGTATTACTATTGCAACTTCTCACATTGAGTATGAAACAGAAAATCGTCACTATGCACACGTTGACTGTCCAGGTCACGCTGACTATGTTAAAAACATGATTACTGGTGCTGCTCAAATGGATGGTGCTATTCTTGTTGTTTCTGCTGCAGATGGTCCAATGCCACAAACTAGAGAGCACATCTTACTTTCTCGCCAAGTAGGTGTACCTTATATCGTTGTTTTCATGAACAAAGCAGATATGGTTGATGATGCTGAGTTGTTAGAATTAGTTGAAATGGAAATTAGAGAATTATTAAGTTCTTATGACTTCCCAGGAGATGACACTCCAATTATTTCAGGTTCTGCATTACAAGCTCTTGAAGAAGCAAAAGCTGGACAAGATGGTGAATGGTCTAAAAAAATCTTAGATCTTATGGCAGCAGTTGATGAGTATATCCCAACTCCAGCTCGTGATACAGATAAAGATTTCTTAATGCCAATCGAAGACGTATTCTCTATTTCAGGTCGTGGTACCGTTGTTACTGGTAGAATTGAAAAAGGTGTTGTTAAGGTTGGTGATACTATCGAAATCGTTGGTATTAGAGAGACTCAAAGCACTACAGTAACTGGTGTTGAAATGTTTAGAAAAGAAATGGATCAAGGTGAAGCAGGTGATAACGTAGGTGTTCTTCTACGTGGTACTAAAAAAGAAGATGTTCTTCGTGGTATGGTACTTGCTAAACCAAAATCAATCACTCCTCATACAGATTTTGAAGCAGAAGTTTATATCTTAAATAAAGACGAAGGTGGACGTCATACTCCATTCTTTAATAACTATAGACCACAGTTCTATGTAAGAACTACAGATGTTACTGGTTCTATTCAACTTGCAGAAGGTGTAGAAATGGTTATGCCAGGTGAGAATGTTAGAATTTCTGTAAGTCTAATTGCTCCAGTTGCACTTGAAGAAGGTACACGCTTTGCTATCCGTGAAGGTGGACGTACTGTTGGTTCAGGTGTTGTTTCTAAAATTATTAAATAATTATAAGCGAGATTTTTTCTCGCTTTTTTAAGGAATAAAAATGAGAATTAAAGTTGGCTTAAAATGTGAAGAGTGTGGTGATATTAACTACAGTACTTTTAAAAATAGTAAAAATACAACTGAAAAATTAGAATTAAAAAAATATTGCCCAAGATTAAAAAAACATACAATTCATAAAGAAGTTAAATTAAAAAGTTAAGGCTTTTATATAAAAGCCCTTAGGGCAATAGCTCCAACGGTAGAGCGCCGGATTCCAAATCCGATGGTTGGGGGTTCGAATCCCTCTTGCCCTGCCACAAAATAAGGTTAAAAATGGAAAAACTAATAACTTATTTTAAATTATCAAAAGCTGAACTAGGAAAAGTAATTTGGCCTTTAAAAGAGCAAGTTAGAAATGCTTATATTACAGTTTTTGTAGTTGTTACTGTTGTTTCATTATTTTTGGCATTAGTTGATTTAATTATGTCATTTTCATTATCTAAGATTATAGGGTAGAATGATGAATCATAAATGGTATGCAATTCAAACTTATGCAGGTAGCGAAATGGCGGTAAAAAGAGCCATAGAAAATTTAGTTAGAGATCACGGTATTCAAGAACAATTATTAGAGGTAATTGTTCCAACTGAAGATGTGATTGAATTTAAAAATGGTAAAGAGAAAATAAGCGAAAGAAGTTTATATTCAGGTTATGTTTTTGCTAATATAGACTTATCAACTGAGCTTTGGCATAAAATTCAGTCTTTACCAAAAGTGGGACGTTTTATTGGTGAAAGTAAAAAACCAACCCCATTAAGTGAAAAAGATATCAATCTTATTTTAGAAAAGGTGAAAAATAAAGCAGCACCTAAACCTAAAATTTCATTTGATAAAGAAGAAAGTGTAAGAATTACCGAAGGACCTTTTGCAAACTTTGTTGGTATTGTAGAAGAATACGATATGGTAAGAGGTGTTTTGAAGTTGAATGTTTCGATATTTGGCAGATCAACTCCAGTAGAGATCTTATACTCTCAAGTTGAAAAAATAGTTTGATAATATAGCAAGTAAAGGAGAAAGGTTATGGCTAAAAAAGTCGTAGGTGAAATTAAATTACAAATAGCTGCTACTAAGGCTAATCCATCGCCTCCAGTTGGTCCTGCTTTGGGTCAGCAAGGTGTTAATATCATGGAATTTTGTAAGGCGTTCAATGAAAGAACAAAAGATATGGCTGGTTTTAATATTCCAGTTGTTATCACTGTATATGCTGATAAAAGCTTTACATTTATCACAAAACAACCACCAGCAACTGATTTGATCAAAAAAGCTGCGGGTATTTCTAAAGGTGCTGATAATCCTTTAAAAAATAAAGTTGGAAAACTAACTAAAGCACAAGTATTAGAAATTGTTGATAAAAAAATTGCAGATATGAACACTAAAGACAGAGAACAAGCTGCTAAGATTATTATGGGTTCGGCTCGTTCTATGGGTGTTGAAATCGTAGATTAATACTCTTTACCGCCAAGAGTTAAAAAAGGCGGTAGCACTTTATATAAAATGCGGAGAAAAATTTATGTCTAAAAATACTAAAAGATTTACAGAATTACTAAAAAAAATAGATTCAAATAAAAACTATCTAATGGATGAAGCAATAAGTACAGTTAAAACACTTGCTTCTGCTAAATTTGATGAAACAGTAGAAATTGCCTTAAAATTAAATGTTGATCCAAGACATGCAGATCAAATGGTAAGGGGTAGTGTTGTTTTACCTTGTGGTACTGGTAAAAAAGTACGTGTTGCTGTTATTGCAAAAGATGCAAAAGCAGATGAGGCTAAAAATGCAGGTGCTGATATAGTTGGTAGTGATGATTTGGTAGAAGAAATTCAAAAAGGAAATATGAATTTTGATGTTTTAATTGCTACACCAAATTTAATGGGTTTGGTTGGTAAAGTAGGTCGTATTTTAGGACCTAAAGGATTAATGCCAAATCCTAAAACTGGAACTGTTACAATGGATGTTGCACAAGCTGTTAATAATGCTAAAAATGGTCAAGTTAATTTCCGTGTTGACAAACAAGGAAACATTCATGCAGGTTTAGGTAAAGTTAGTTTCACTCAAGAACAATTAAAAGAAAACATGACTGCATTTGTAAAAGCTATAAATAAACACAAGCCAGCGGCAGCTAAAGGAAGATATATTAAAAATGCTAGTCTTTCTTTAACTATGAGTCCTTCTCTTTCTCTTGATACCCAAGAATTACTTGATACAAAATAAAATTAATGAGAGTTTTACTCTCATTAATAAAAATTAGATAAGATAATACCTTTTATTTTATCTAATTTTTATCTTAGATTGGAGATAGCCGAGGTCGTAGACTTAATTAGATTTTTCTACTCTGCTTGAAATCACCGGTCGGAAAGGAGTAAAGATGACTAAAAGCCAAAAAGTTGAACTTGTTTCTAAATTAGAAGAAAGTTTTAAAGCTAGTGAAGCTGTTGTGGTTTGTAACTACAAAGGTCTAGGTACTAAAAAACTTGAAGAATTAAGAAACAATGCAAGAGAAATGGATGTTAAAGTTCAAATTATCAAAAATACTTTAGCAAGTATCGCTCTTAAAAATGCCGGCAAAGATGGAATGGAACTTAAAGATACTAATATTTATCTTTGGGGTGAAGACCAATTAAATGTTTCAAAAGTTGCTGATAAATTCAGCGAAGCTAATCAAGCATTTGAAATTAAAACCGCATTTATTGAAGGCGAAGTTGCTTCAGTGGATAAAGTTAAAGCTTTAGCTAAAATGCCTTCTCGCAATGAATTACTTGCTATGCTTTTGCAAGTTTGGAATGCACCAATTACCAATTTCACAATTGGATTAAATGCATTAAAAGAAAAAAAAGAAGCTGAATAAAAATATAAAAAGGATAAAATATGGCAATTTCTAAAGAAGATGTATTAGAATTTATTTCTAACCTAAGTGTTCTTGAACTTTCAGAATTAGTAAAAGAATTCGAAGAAAAATTTGGTGTTTCTGCTGCTCCAGTTATGGTTGCAGGTGCTGCTGTTGCAGGTGCTGCTGGTGGTGCTGCTGAGGAAAAAACTGAATTTGATATCGTTTTACAAGATGGTGGCGATAAAAAAATTAACGTAATTAAAGTTGTACGTGCTTTAACTGGTCTTGGACTAAAAGAAGCAAAAGATGCAGTTGAGCAAACTCCTTCAGTTCTTAAAGAAGGTGTTAGCAAAGCTGAAGCAGAAGAAGCTAAAAAACAACTTGAAGAAGCTGGCGCTAAGGTTGAACTTAAATAATTTTTTTGTTTTAAAAGAAAGGATCTTGTATCCTTTCTTGTTTTCCTTTAATTAGGATTCTTTCTTTCAATACTTTTACCACGGGGTATAATAATATGTTAAATTCACAATCAGGAAATCGTTTAAGAATAGACTTCTCGAATGTTCCACAACAAATAGACATTCCAAATTTATTACAACTACAAAAGAAGAGTTTTGATTATTTTCTTAATATAGATGCAAAAAATTCAGAAAGCGGAATTGAAAAAGTATTTAAATCGATTTTTCCAATTCACGATCCGCAAAATAGATTAAGCTTAGAATATGTTAGTAGTGAGGTAGGTAAACCTAAGTATACTATTAGAGAGTGTATGGAAAGAGGTTTGACTTACTCTGTAAATTTAAAGATGAAAATTCGTTTAACTTTACATGAAAAAGATGAAAAAACAGGCGAAAAAATCGGTATAAAAGATATCAAAGAACAAGAAATATACATTAGAGAAATTCCTTTAATGACAGATAGAATTTCCTTTATTATTAATGGGGTTGAAAGAGTTGTTGTAAATCAACTACATAGAAGCCCAGGTGTTATTTTTAAAGAAGAGGAAAGCTCTACTGTTGCAAATAAATTAGTATATACAGCTCAAATTATTCCAGATCGTGGCTCTTGGCTTTACTTTGAGTATGATGCTAAAGACGTGCTTTATGTGCGTATTAATAAAAGAAGAAAAGTGCCTATTACAATTTTATTTAGAGCACTTGGTTATAAAAAACAAGATATTATCAAATTATTTTACCCTATACAAACTATCCATGTAAAAAAAGATAAATTTTTAACTGAATTTAATCCAAATGACTTTTTAGATAGAGTTGAATATGATTTGAAAGATGAAAAAGGAAATGTCATCCACCAAGCTGGTAAAAGAATGACAAAGAAAAAAGCAGAACAGCTTGTAAAAGATGGTGTTAAATGGGTTGAATATCCAGTTGAAATTTTAACTAATAGATATTTAGCTAATCCAATTATAAATAAAGAAACAGGTGAAGTGTTATTTGACTCTTTAACATTGCTTGATGAAGGAAAATTAGCTAAAATCAAAGAAGAAAAGCAGTTTGATATTGCAAATGATTTAGCTAATGGTGTTGATGCTGCTATTATTAATTCTTTTATTCAAGATAATGAGACTTTAAAATTATTAAAGCAAACAGAAAATATTGAAGATGAAAACGATTTAGCAGCAATTAGAATTTACAAGGTAATGAGACCAGGTGAACCTGTGGTTAAAGATGCTGCAAAAGCTTTTGTAAATGATTTATTCTTTAATCCTGAAAGATATGATTTAACTAAAGTTGGTCGTATGAAGATGAATCATAAATTAGGTCTTGAAACACCTGAATATGTTACGGTTTTAACTAATGAGGATATAGTCAAAACTGCAAAATATTTGATTAAAGTTAAAAACGGTAGAGGTCATATTGATGATAGAGATCACTTGGGCAATCGTCGTATCAGATCTATCGGTGAACTTTTAGCCAATGAACTTCATGTTGGTCTTGCAAAAATGCAAAAATCAATTAGGGATAAATTCACAGCTTTAAATGCAGATATTGATAAGGTTATGCCTTATGATTTAATTAACCCTAAAACCATTACTGTAACGATTATGGAATTTTTCACCGGTGGTCAGCTGTCTCAATTTATGGATCAAACAAACCCACTAAGTGAGGTTACGCACAAACGTCGTTTATCAGCTCTTGGTGAAGGCGGTTTAGTAAAAGAAAGAGCCGGTTTTGAAGTGCGTGATGTGCACGCAACACATTATGGAAGAATTTGTCCTGTTGAAACGCCAGAAGGACAAAACATCGGTTTGATTAATACGCTTTCAACTTATGCTAAAGTAAATGATTTAGGTTTTGTTGAGGCCCCTTATAAAAAAGTAGAAAATGGAAAAGTAAGCAATGAAATTGTTTATTTAACAGCAACTCAAGAAGAAGGACTAGTAATCGCAGCAGCTTCAACTAAAATCGATGATAAAGGTAATATTATCGAAGAATTTGTTGAAGCTAGACAAGATGGTGAAACTATCCTAGCAAGAAGAGAAGAGGTGCATTTGATTGACCTTTGTTCGGGTATGATAGTGGGGGTTGCAGCTTCTCTTATTCCATTTTTGGAACATGATGATGCAAATAGGGCTTTGATGGGTTCAAACATGCAACGTCAAGCGGTACCTTTATTAACTGCACAGGCTCCTATAGTTGGTACGGGTATGGAAAAAATTATTGCCCGTGATGCATGGGAAGCGATCAAGGCTAAAAGAGCGGGTATTGTAGAAAAGGTTGATAATAAAAATATCTTTATTTTAGGTGAAGATGAAAATGGTCCATTTATTGATCACTATAAAATGGAAAAAAATTTAAGAACCAACCAAAATACAACTTTTATACAACATCCAATTGTTAAAAAAGGAGAATTTGTTCAAGCAGGACAAATCATTGCTGATGGTCCAAGTATGGATCAAGGTGAGCTTGCTATCGGTAAAAATGCCCTAATTGCATTTATGCCATGGCATGGTTATAACTACGAAGATGCGATTGTTATTAGTGAAAAAATCTTACGTGAAGATACTTTTACTAGTGTGCATATTTATGAAAAAGAAGTGGAAGCTAGAGAGCTTAAAGATGGTGTTGAAGAAATCACTAAAGATATTCCAAATGTAAAAGAAGAAGATTTAGCACATCTTGATGAAAGTGGTATCGCAAAAATAGGTACTCACATTAAGCCAGGTATGATTTTAGTAGGTAAGGTTTCACCTAAAGGTGAGGTAAAACCTACCCCTGAAGAGAGATTATTAAGAGCGATTTTTGGTGAAAAAGCAGGACATGTAGTAAATAAATCTTTATATGCAACTGCATCACTAGAAGGAGTTGTAGTTGATGTAAAAATCTTTACTAAAAAAGGCTATGAAAAAGATGCTCGTGCCATCAAAGCATATGATGATGAAAAATTAAATCTTGAAAAAGAACATCATGATAGACTTTTGATGATGGATAGAGAAGAAACTTTAAGAGTATGCTCTTTACTTTCTAAATCGCCTTTAAATTCAGATGAAGAGATTAATGGGGTTAAATACAAAAAAGGTGCTAAAGTAGAAATAAGTGAATTAGAAAAAATTAATCGTTTTGCTTTAAATTCCTTAGTGAAAGCTTACTCTAAAGAAGTACAAAAAGAATATGATGATTTGAAAAATCATTTCCAAAATGAGAAGAAAAAACTCAAAACTGAACATGATGAAAAATTAGAAATTTTAGAAAAAGATGATATTTTACCAAGTGGAGTGGTAAAACTTGTAAAAGTATATATTGCTACCAAAAGAAAGCTTAAAGTTGGAGATAAAATGGCAGGACGCCACGGTAATAAAGGTATCGTGTCTAATATCGTTCCTGAAGTTGATATGCCTTATCTACCTGATGGAAGACCAATTGACATAGCTTTAAATCCACTAGGGGTTCCAAGCCGTATGAATATCGGTCAGATTCTAGAGAGTCATTTAGGTATTGTTGGGATGAAACTAGGTGATCAAATCCAAGAAATTTTTGACAGAAAACAAAAAGATTTTGTAAAAGAATTACGTGAGAAAATTCTTGAAATTTGTAGTGTATCTAGACTTGAATTAGAAAAGAAATTTGTAGAAAGTCTTAATGATGAGCAACTTATTTCTTATGCTAGAGATTGGGCTAAAGGAGTGAAATTTGCAACTCCTGTATTTGAAGGTGTAACGGTTGAAGAATTTAGTAAACTTTTTGAAATGGCTAAGGTAGCCATGGATGGTAAAAGCGAGCTTTATGATGGAAGAACCGGTGAGAAAATGGCAGAGCGTGTTCATGTTGGTTGTATGTATATGCTTAAGCTACACCACTTGGTAGATGAAAAAGTTCACGCAAGAAGTACCGGACCTTACAGCCTTGTAACACAACAGCCAGTTGGTGGTAAAGCATTATTTGGTGGACAAAGATTTGGTGAGATGGAAGTTTGGGCTCTTGAAGCTTATGGAGCAGCTCACACTCTAAGAGAAATGCTAACCATAAAATCTGATGATGTTGAGGGTAGATTTAGTGCTTATAAAGCTTTAACAAAAGGCGAGAATGTTCCAGCAACAGGTATTCCAGAGACATTCTTTGTACTTACAAATGAATTAAAATCTCTTGCTTTAGATGTTGAGATTTTTGATAAGGATGAGAATAATGAGTAAATTTAAACCTATCGAAATAAAAGAAGATGGCAGACCTAGAGACTTTGAAGCATTTCAGTTAAGACTTGCAAGTCCTGAAAAGATCAAGTCATGGTCTTATGGTGAAGTAAAAAAGCCTGAAACGATTAATTATAGAACTTTAAAGCCTGAAAGAGATGGGCTTTTTTGTGCTAAAATTTTTGGACCAGTAAGAGATTATGAGTGTCTTTGTGGTAAATACAAAAAAATGCGCTTTAAGGGCATTAAATGTGAAAAATGTGGCGTCGAAGTTACTAGCTCTAAAGTTCGCCGTTCTAGAATGGGGCATATTGAACTAGTTACCCCTGTTGCGCATATTTGGTATGTAAATTCACTACCAAGCCGTATAGGTACTTTACTTGGTGTGAAAATGAAAGACCTTGAGCGTGTGTTGTATTATGAAGCATATATTGTTGAAAATCCAGGCGATGCTTACTATGATAATGAAAATAGTAAAAAAGTTGAATTTTGTGATGTATTAAACGAAGAGCAATATTTAAATTTAATGCAACGTTATGAAACTAGCGGTTTTAAAGCTAGAATGGGTGGTGAGGTTGTTAGAGATTTGCTAGCAAATTTAGATCTTGTTGAGCTTTTGAATAAACTTAAAGAAGATATTGCAGCAACTAATTCAGAGGCAAAGAAAAAAACTATTATCAAGCGTTTAAAAGTCGTAGAAAATTTCTTAAATAGCAATCTAAACAGCAATACTAATATTGATGAAGTGGTGCCAAATCGTCCTGAATGGATGATGATTACCAACCTACCTGTATTGCCACCTGATTTAAGACCTTTGGTTGCTTTAGATGGTGGTAAATTTGCAGTTTCTGATGTGAATGATTTATATAGAAGAGTAATTAATAGAAACACTCGTTTAAAAAGACTTATGGAGCTTGATGCACCTGAGATTATTATCAGAAATGAAAAAAGAATGCTTCAAGAGGCAGTTGATGCATTGTTTGATAATGGTAGAAGAGCTAATGCGGTTAAAGGTGCAAATAAGCGTCCATTGAAGTCACTTAGTGAAATTATCAAAGGTAAACAAGGTCGTTTTAGACAAAACTTGCTTGGTAAAAGGGTTGACTTTTCTGGTCGTAGTGTTATTGTTGTTGGTCCAAAACTTAGAATGGATCAGTGTGGTTTACCTAAGAAAATGGCTTTGGAGTTATTTAAACCACATTTGTTGGCTAAACTTGAAGAAAAAGGCTATGCGACTACTGTAAAGCAAGCTAAAAAAATGATAGAAAATAAAACCAATGAAGTTTGGGAATGCTTAGAAGAGGTTGTTAAGGGTCATCCTGTAATGCTTAACCGTGCACCAACTTTACATAAGCTTTCTATTCAAGCATTTCACCCTGTACTTGTAGAAGGTAAGGCGATCCAATTACATCCATTGGTGTGTGCGGCATTTAATGCTGACTTTGACGGTGACCAAATGGCTGTGCATGTGCCATTATCTCAAGAAGCAATCGCAGAATGTAAAGTATTAATGCTCTCATCTATGAATATCTTGCTTCCAGCAAGCGGTCGTTCTGTAACTGTTCCATCTCAAGATATGGTTTTGGGAATTTATTACCTTTCTTTGGAAAAAGATGGTGCTAAAGGTGAGCATAAAATTTGTACAGGTATTGAAGAGGTTATGATCGCTTTAGAAGCAAAATCTTTAGATATTCATGCAAGTATAAGAAGTGTGGTTGATGGAAGAAAAATTACAACAACTGCAGGTAGATTGATTATCAAATCTATTTTGCCTGATTTTGTTCCAGAAAATATGTGGAATAAAGTTATGAAGAAAAAAGATATTGCAGCCTTGGTTGACTATGTTTATAAAGAAGGTGGACTTGAAGTAAGTGCCAGTTTCTTAGATAAATTAAAAGATCTTGGCTTTGAATATGCAACTAAAGCAGGTATTTCAATTTCGATTGCTGATATTATCGTGCCAGAACAAAAGCAAAAAAATATTGAAGAAGCTAAAAAGCAAGTGAGAGAAATCCAAAATTCATATAATTTAGGTCTAATTACTTCAGGTGAAAGATATAATAAAATCATTGATATTTGGAAAAGCACCAATAATATCTTATCAAAAGACATGATGGATTTAATCAAGAAAGATAAAGAAGGCTTTAATTCCATTTACATGATGGCTGACTCTGGTGCTAGAGGTTCTGCAGCTCAAATTTCACAGCTTGCTGCGATGAGGGGTCTTATGGCTAAGCCTGATGGCTCGATTATTGAAACACCGATTATTTCAAACTTCCGTGAAGGGCTTAACGTTCTTGAGTACTTTATTTCAACCCACGGTGCTAGAAAAGGTCTTGCAGATACAGCGCTTAAAACAGCAAATGCGGGTTATTTAACAAGAAAACTTATTGACGTGGCACAAAATGTGAAGGTCACAATGGAAGATTGTGGTGCACATGAAGGGGTTGAAATCAACGAAATCACTGCAGATGGGGTTGTAATTGAAACCTTAGAAGAAAGAATTTTAGGAAGAGTTTTAGCGGAAAATATTATTGATTCTATCACTAATGAAATATTATTTTCAGAAGGCACTTTGATTGATGAAGAAAAAGCTAGAACGATTGTTGAAAGCGGAATTAAGAGTGTAAGTATTAGAACTCCTATTACTTGTAAAGCTAAAAAAGGCGTATGCTCTAAATGCTATGGTATTAACTTGGGTGAAGGTAAATTAGTGAAACCAGGTGAGGCTGTGGGTATTATTTCGGCACAATCAATTGGTGAGCCAGGAACTCAGCTTACGCTAAGAACATTCCATAGTGGTGGTACTGCGAGTACAGATTTACAAGATCGTCAAGTAGTGGCACATAAGGAAGGTTTTGTAAGATTTTATAATCTTAATACATATGAAGATAGACAGGGTAAAACCATTGTTGCTAATCACCGTAATGCTGCTATTTTGCTTGTTGAGCCAAAAATTAAAGCTCCGTTTAAAGGTACTATCCATATTGAGCATGCGTATGAAGATGTAGTGGTTAGTGTTAAAGCGAAAAATAATGAGGCTAAATTTATACTTAGAAAATATGACTTAGCAAAAGCTAATGAGCTTGCAGGTGTAAGTGGTAATATCGAAGGTAAATTATATATTCCATATAGTGATGGTGATGAAGTAGCTGAGAATGAAAGCATTGTGGAAGTGATTAAAGAAGGTTGGAATATACCAAATCGTATTCCTTATGCGAGTGAGTTATTAGTAAAAGATGGCGATCCTATTACACAAGATATTATCGCGGGTGCAAAAGGTACTTTGAAATTTTATATGCTCAAAGGTGATGGTTTAGATAGAATTAGAAATCTTAAAAAAGGCGATGTGGTAAAAGAAAAAGGCGTTTTTGTTGTGATTGCTGATGAAAATGATAGAGAAGCAAAAAGACACTATATTCCAAGAGAATCAGTGATTGAATTTGATGATAGTTCTTTTGTGGATAATCCTAAAGCTATCATAGCAAAATCAAGCAAAGAAGATAAAACTATCATTGCTGAATGGGATGCGTATAATAATACTGTAATTGCGGAAGTTGCAGGTACAATTAACTTTGAAGATATTGAATCAGGTTATAGTGCTGATGAGCAGATAGACGAAGCAACTGGTAAGAGATCGTTAGTGATTAATGAATATTTACCAAGTGGAGTGCGACCTGCATTGTTGATCTTAGGTGAAAATGACAAAGTAGTGCGTTATCAGCTTGAGCCAAAAACAGTTATTTATGTAAATGATGGCGATAAAGTTAAACAAGCAGATATTTTAGCTAAAACTCCAAAAGCAGCAGCTAAGTCAAAAGATATCACAGGAGGTCTTCCAAGAGTTTCTGAACTATTTGAAGCGAGAAAGCCAAAAAATACCGCTGTTGTTGCTGAAATTGATGGCGTGGTAAGATTTGACAAACCTTTAAGATCTAAAGAGAGAATTATCATCCAAGCAGAAGATGGAAGCAGTGCTGAATATTTGATTGATAAATCAAAACGCATCCAAGTAAGAGATGGTGAGTTTATTCATGCAGGTGAAAAACTAACCGATGGGGTTATTTCAAGTCATGATGTACTTAGAATTTTAGGTGAGAAAGCATTGCATTATTATCTTATTTCTGAAATTCAACAAGTTTACCGTGGTCAAGGCGTTGTGATTTCTGATAAACATATTGAAATCATCGTTTCTCAAATGCTAAGACAAGTTAAAATTGTAGATAGTGGTCATACAAACTTCATTGTAGGTGACTTAGTTTCAAGAAGAAAATTTAGAGAAGAAAACGAAAGAATTTTAAGATATGGCGGTGAGCCTGCTGTGGCTGAACCTGTATTACTTGGGGTTACTAGAGCTGCTATTGGAAGCGACAGTGTGATTTCAGCTGCTTCATTCCAAGAAACAACAAAAGTTTTAACTGAGGCAAGTATCGCGGGTAAATTTGACTATCTTGAAGATCTAAAAGAAAATGTAATCTTAGGTCGTATGATTCCTGTTGGTACGGGTTTGTATCAAGAGCAAAAGCTTAAGTTGAAAGAAAAAGAATAAAAATCCCTCTCAAGGGATTTTTACTGATATATATTTTCCAATTCTGGAAAATATAAATTTAACTCCTGTTCTATTTTAAATTTTTCATCTAATAAAATTTTCTTATTTTTCTTTTTAAATTTTTCATCAGAGTAAAATATATGGTAAGAAATGCTAATTGCTGCTATGATTTTATCATTATGTTCAATCCCTATAGCCATGCATTCGATTTCAGGATTCATTTCCCCGCTTTCTAAAGCTATTTTTTCTTTTTTAATAAGTGTCAATTCTTTATACAACTCTTCTATATTTGCAATGGTATTAGGAGTGATTTTTTCAAAAGGGTGAGGGTAAATTGATTGAAGCTCTTTGTAACTTTTCATTTCCAATAAAGCTTTGCCTAAAGAAGTAGCATAAGCTGGGTAAGAAGCCCCAACAAAAGATTTAATCTGAATATGATGATCAGGATTTATTTTTTCAAGATAAAACACATCTCCTTCTTTTAATATCCCCATTTGGCAAGTTTGCCCTGTTAAATTTCTAATATTTTTCATATGCTTTTTAATAAGTTCTAGAGCGCTATTTTTCATTGAAACACAGCGACTAATTTCTAAAATTTTATAATCTAATGTATAAATTTTGTTTTTATCGCATTTGATGTAGTTTTTAGCTTGTAGGGTTTGTAATATAGGAGAGAGTGTTCCTGGAGGAATATCTAGTTTTTTTGCAATTGAACTTAATGTATTTTTTTCATTTGTATTGGTAAGCAATTCTAAAATTTTCAAAACTCTTAAAGTTGGCTGATGTGTCATTTTACTCCTTTTGATGGATAAATTCTATCATAATTTTTACTTTTAGTAACATTTTTACGTAATTTATTTCTATTTTACTTGTGTAATTTTTTCCATAATCGAGGTAATAATACCGCATTAAAGGCTTTTGAATAAAAATTGGTATTTTATTTAGGTTTTTTAAAATTTCTATTTTTAGCTATATTTTTTGTATATAAAAATATTTTTGTATATACAAAAATAATGAAAGGAAAGATATGGGAAATTTAAAAGGAACTTTTCCGGCCTTATTGACACCTTATGATGTTCATAGGAATATTGATGAAAAAGAATTTGTTCGTTATTGCGAATTTGGAATTTCAAAAGGCTTAGATGGGCTTTTTTGTAATGGAAGCGCAGGAGATTCTCAAGCATTAAGTTTAGAAAAACAAGTTAAATTAATGCAACTATCAAAGAGTGTTGCTAAAAACAATGTCCCTGTGATTACTGGTATTACTTCTACAGTATATGAGCACACACTTATTCTAGCACAAAAGGCGTATGAGTTAAATTTAGATGCACTTTTGCTAGCAATGCCTTATTATTATAAATTAGATGAAAATGATCTTTTTGAATATGTTAGGCTAGTTGCAAATAGTGCGAAAATACCTGTTTATGTTTACAATATACCTTTATTTGCACCTAGCATGAGCTTAAAGCTAATAGAGAAAGTTTCTAAATTAGATAATGTTGTCGGGATTAAAGATAGCAGTGGAGATGCTTTGCTTTTAAATCATATACTTGATGTAGTGCCTTGTGATTTTGATGTGTTTGTTGGTAGAGAGGAATTTTATGCAGGAGCTTTATTTGCTGGTGCAAAAGGCTCTATGACAAGTATAGGTGGTGTATTTCCTGAACTTATGAGTGAAATTTATCACTGTATGTGTGATAAAAACTATGAAAAAGCACTAGGCATACAAAAAAGTTTATTAAAAGCTATACGCTTTGCGATGAGTATTAGTTTTCCTATGGGTTTTGCATTGTTATTAAAACTTAGAGGTTTTGAATTTACTCGTTTTAGAATTCATCCTAGTTCTATAAAAGCTGAATCTTACTTGGAGCAATTTTACAATGAAGCTAAGAATGTAATTCAAACTTTAGAACAAGAAACTGGAATTTTATTATGAGTAATTTTATCATTGTACATGAAAAAGATAATGTTGCAACCGCATTAAAAGACCTTCAAAAGGGCGAGGAATTTGCAGGAGTTATCTTGAGAGAAGATATAAAAAATGGACATAAATTCGCAATTAAAACTATAGATAAAAATCAGCTTGTAATTAAATATTCAGAAGCCATAGCAATGGCAAATAAGACAATTTATGCAGGAGAATGGGTTCATACACATAATATTGATGGGATTCGCGCAAGAGGTGATAAGGAAGAATGATGAAAATAATGGGATATCGTAGAGCAGATGGTAAATTTGGCTTAAGAAATAAAGTTATTATTATACCAAGCGTGCATTGTGCTAATAAAGTATGTGAAAACATAGCAAAAAAATGCGATGGTGCGGTATATATCAATCATCAGCATGGTTGTTCACAGCTTGATTTTGATGCATTGCAAACGAGAGATGTTTTAATAGGACATGGAAGTAATGCAAATGTTTTTGGTGTTTTGGTTGTTGGATTGGGGTGTGAGGTGATACAGGCAAAAACTGTAGCAGAAAAAATCAAAGAAGCAACTCCTTATAAGCAGGTGGAATATCTAGTAATTCAAGAGTGCGGTGGAAGCAAAAATACCATTGATAAAGGGGTAGATATTGTTAAATCTATGCTCGAAAATGCATCTAAAATAGAAAAAAGCGAAGGTGATTTCAGTGATTTGATTTTAGGAACAGAATGTGGTGGGAGTGATAGTTATAGTGGTTTAAGTGCAAATCCTGCATTAGGAAATTTGAGTGATTTTGTGATCGAGCAAGGCGGTTCTGTTATCTTAGCTGAGACAACTGAGTTGATAGGTTGTGAAGCAATTTTAGCCAAAAGAGCTAAAAATGATGAAGTTGCAAAAAAAGTGTATGAGAAAATTTTAGGTTATGAAAATTTGGTTAAATCTTTTCATGCTGACATTCGTGGAGCCAACCCAAGTCCTGGAAATATAGAAGGTGGTCTTAGCACTATAGAAGAAAAATCATTAGGTTGTGTGTATAAAGCAGGAACTAAGACACTAATGGATGTGATAGATTATGCTAAACCCGTAGTTTCTAAAGGACTTACCTTTATGAATACCCCTGGAAATGACATAGAACAACTTAGTGCTATGGTTGCAGGTGGGGCGAATATATGCGTTTTTACAACAGGGCGTGGTACTCCTACTGGATCAGCTATAGTACCTACTATCAAAATGAGTTCTAATACTTTTTGTTATACAAATATGAATGATGCTATTGACATTAACGCTGGAAGTATTATCGATGGAGTGAAAACAAAAGAGGATGTTCGCGATGAACTTATAGATTTGATTGTGCGGATTTCAAATGGAGAATTAGTAAAAGCGGAAATAAACGAGCAAAACGACTTTTCAGTTTGGAGACTTGCAACAACTTGTTAAATTATAAAAAGGATGTAATATGGATTTAAAAATTCAAAATAAGGTTTGTATTATCACTGGTGGGGCAAAAGGTATTGGTTATGGCATTGCTAAATTATGGGCGCTAGAGGGTGGAATTCCTGTTATTTTTTCAAGAAGTGAAATAGCAGAAAAAAACCACAACGAACTAAAAGAAATTTGTGAAAATTACGGTTTTTATCAAATAGACTTAAAAAATACAGAACAAATTGCAATGCTTGTGAAAAATGTGGTTGATAGTTATGGTGGAATATATGCTTTGGTTAATAATGCAGGTGCTAATGATAATTTGCATATTGAAAACACAAGCACTCAGGATCTGATCAAATCTTATGAGAACAATCTTTTTCATTATTATACTATGGCTAAGGAATGTTTACCGTATATCAAAAAAGAACAAGGGAATATTTTAAATATTACCAGTAAGACAGGTTTAACAGGTCAAGGTAGAACATCAGCTTATGCCTCTGCTAAGGCTGCTCAGATAGGTTTTACAAGAGAATGGGCATGCGCTTTTGCAAAAGATAATATTCGAGTAAATGCAATTGCACCGGCTGAAGTGATGACTCCGCTTTATGAAAAATGGTTATCTAACTTTCCAAATCCAAAAGAACAATATGAAAAAATAGCAAAATGTATCCCTTTGGGTCACCGCTTTACAACCATAGAAGAGATAGCAAACACAGCTGTTTTTACTCTAAGTCCTCTTGCATCACATACAACAGGACAAATTTTAACTCCAGATGGTGGATATATCCATCTAGATAGAGCTTTAAATTGGGATGAAAATTAGCAAAAGGAGGTTTATATGCTAAGTAATTCTAAAAATATAAAAATAGCAATTATTCTAGTTACTTCTCTTTTTTTTCTATGGGGAGTAAGCTATGGTTTGATTGATGTAATGAATAAAAATTTTCAAAATCACCTGCATATTACACAACATGAAAGCGGATTTTTACAGCTTGCGTATTTTGGTGCTTATTTTATTATAGCACTACCTGCGGGTTATATCGCTAATAAATACTCGTACAAAATCGCTATTATTTTTGGTTTGATTTTGTATGCGATAGGTTGTTTATTGATTATACCAGCAACCAATTTGGCTAATTTTTATTTGTTTTTATTTGCGTTTTTTATATTAGCTTGTGGTATTGGTTCTTTAGAAACTAGCGCAAATCCTTATATGGTAAAACTAGGGGATGAAAAAAATGCAAGTTTTAGGATCAACGCTGCTCAAAGTTTTAATGGCTTAGGACAATTTTTAGGACCTATTATAGGAGGTGCTTTATTTTTATCTATTACTAAGCAGGCAGATGGAGCAAGTAAAGAGCAAATCGAAGCAGCCTTGCTAGCTAATATGGGCAATGTTCAACTTGTATATGTGGGGATAGCGGCTATTGTTATTTTGGTTTTAATTGCTTTTGCTTTAAATAAAATTCCAGAAGGTGCTGCTGTGAGTAGTGATTATGAGCAAACAGACACTTCAAAACCCATAGGAGTGTTTAAGCATAAACATTTTAATCTCGGTCTTCTAGCCCAGTTTTTATATATAGCAAATCAAGTAAGTGCAGGTGCGTTTTTTATTAATTATCTTAGTGAACATAATGAAAATTTAAAAGATGAGCAAGGGGCGTATTATTTTTCTATTGCACTAGTTGTTTTTATGATGGGTCGTATCCTTTCTACCCCTTTAATGAAAAAAATTAAAGGTGAAGTTATTTTAGGATGGTACTCATTTATTAATGTAATTTTATGTGTGTGTTTGTATTTTGCAAGTGGTTTTATTAGTATAGTGATTTTAATTGCTTTGTTTTTTTTCATGTCAATTTCCTTTCCAACTATTTTTGCCGTTGCAACCAAAAATCTTCCTTTTAACCAAGTAAAACTAGGCGGTTCTTTGCTAGTTATGAGTATAGTAGGTGGTGCAATTATGCCTATTATTGTAGGTTTGGTTAATGATCATTTTGGAACAAGTATGGGGTATTTGGTGATGGCTCCTTTGTTCTTGTATGTATCTTGGTATGGATTTTTTGGTTCTAAAATAAAGGCATAGCATGCAAGCTATTTTTGATTCTCATTTGCATCTTTGGGATTTAAGTAAAATGCCTATTTCATGGATAAAATCTAATGATAGATTAGATCAAAATTTTGAATTTGAAAGAGCAAAATTAGAATATAAAGACTATCAATTTTTAGGTGCAATGTATGTTGAAACTAATAGCGATGATAAAAGCAAGGAAGCTTTGTTTGCATTAGAGCAAAGGAGGCTTCATGGGCTTTTTCTTTGTTTGGCTGATTTAGAATGCAAAGATCAACTTTGTGCTTTTAGAGAAGTAATGCATACAAGCAAAAAAGGTGCTAGAAGGTTATTTGAACCAGATTTTAAGATTATATTGCGAGTTTTAAAACAAGAAAATATAGTTTTTGAAGCTTGTATGAAGAATGAAGAATTATGGTTTTTAGAAAGGTTTTTGCAAGAAAATTCTGATTTAAAGGTTGTGCTAAATCATATGGGTAGCCCTAAAATGGAATGTTTTGAAACATATAAAAAAACTCTAGAAAAATTAAAACTTTTTTCCAATTTATGGATAAAAATTTCTGCTCCAGATGATTTTACAATACAAACTCACAAAGAGTTTGTAAAAGAGTGTTTTGTGTTTTTAAAAAGCATTTTTAATGAAGATAGATTTTTATTTGGTAGCAATTATCCGGTTGCAAAAATACCACCAAGTCAATGGGCGAAGCTTATTGTAGAGAGTGGAATTTTTAAAGATCTAGATGGCATATTTTATAAAAATGCTTTATCAATTTACAAGGAGGATAGGTGCAAAGATATGGGCAAATCATAAAAGTTAAAAAGGAAAAAATACAAGAATATAAAGATCTTCATGCTAAACCCTATGATGGGGTTTGTGAGATGATTAAAAAATGTAATATACAAAATTACTCTATTTATTTATTCGGAGAGTATTTATTTGCATATTTTGAATACATTGGTGCTGATTTTGAAGCGGATATGGCAAAAATGGCAAAAGATGAAAACACACAAAAATGGTGGAGAGTGACAGATCCTTGCCAAATATCTTTAGGCTATGCGGGTCAAAAATGGCTAGATATGGAAGAAGTGTTTCATTTAGATTGAAAGGAGAAAAAAATGACAACTTATTTAAATTATATTGATGGTGAATTTATTCCGCATGATGGTGAATTTATTGAGGTTTTAAATCCTGCTACAAAAGAAGTAGTATCAAGAGTGGCTAGTGCTTCTTTGGAGGATACAAAAAGAGCCATTGAAGCAGCAAAAAAAGCACAGAAGTCTTGGGAGGCAAAGCCGGCGATTGAAAGAGCGAGTTATTTAAGAGAAATTGCAAATTTAATACGTAAAAATGCAAATTATTTAACCGAAGTTTTAATGCAAGAACAGGGTAAAACAAGAACTCTTGCAAGTATAGAGATTAACTTTACAGCAGATTATATGGACTATATGGCAGAATGGGCTAGAAGGTATGAAGGTGAGATTATACAAAGTGATAGACCTAATGAGCATATTTATTTATATAAAAGTGCAATCGGGGTTATTGGCGGAATTTTACCTTGGAATTTTCCATTTTTTCTTATTGCTAGAAAAATGGCACCTGCTTTAGTTACGGGCAATACGATTGTTATAAAACCAAGTAGTGAAACACCTAATAATGCCTTTGAATTTGCAAAACTTGTTGCACAAAGTTCTTTACCTAAAGGAGTATTTAATCTAGTAGCGGGTAAAGGAAGTGTGGTAGGACATGAGTTATCAAGCAATGAAAATATAGGCATGGTGAGTCTTACAGGGAGTGTTGAAGCAGGCACCAGAGTAATGGAAGCTGCTGCGAAAAACATCATTAAAGTATCACTAGAACTAGGTGGTAAAGCACCAGCTATAGTTTGTAAAGATGCTGATATTGACTTGGCAGTTGAAGCAATTAAAGCTAGTAGAATTTGCAATAACGGCCAGGTGTGTAATTGCGCTGAAAGAGCTTATGTGCATTCAAGTATTTATGATGAATTTGTGGATAAATTTGTCAAAGCTATGAGTAAAGTAAGTGTTGGCAATACTCTAAAAGGTGATTTTGATATGGGTCCACTTGTAAATCAAGCAGGTGTTGATAATGCTTTGGCGATGCTTGAGAGAGCTAAAGCTAAAGGTGCAGTTGTAGAGTGCGGTGGAAAAATAACCGATACAAGCGGATATTATTTTCCTGCAAGTGTTCTTACAAATGTTAAGCATGAAGATGAAATTATGCAAAAAGAAATTTTTGCACCTATTTTACCGATTGCTAAATTTGATACTCTTGATGAGGCTATTGATATGGCAAATGATTGCGAATATGGTCTTACAAGCTCTATTTATACACAAAATTTAGATATAGCAATGAGAGCAAGCAGAGAGATTAAGTTTGGTGAAACATATATCAACCGTGAAAATTTCGAAGCAATGCAAGGTTTTCATGCAGGATTTAGAAAAAGCGGTATAGGGGGAGCTGATGGTAAACATGGGCTTGAGGAATACCTAGCAACTCATGTGGTTTATTTGCAATACAACACTAACAAACAATAGTTTTTAATCCTATCTAATTTTAGATAGGATTTTCTTTCGATTTTATAACAAATACATTTTGCGTGTATTTGGTTAATATGACACTATTTATCAATGTACTTAATAAAGTAAAAATAAAATACATCTAGTTTATATTTTTGTAAGTAAAATTTAGGTATTATCCAAAGTTTATTATATTTTTTAAAGAAAGGAATTATTGTGCCTACCATAAATCAATTGGTTAGAAAAGAGCGCAAAAAAGTTTTAGAAAAATCTAAATCTCCAGCGCTTAAAAATTGCCCACAAAGAAGGGGAGTTTGTACTAGGGTTTATACTACAACCCCTAAAAAACCAAACTCAGCGTTAAGAAAAGTTGCCAAAGTAAGACTTACAAGTGGCTTTGAGGTTATTAGTTATATTGGTGGTGAAGGTCACAACCTACAAGAACACAGCATTGTTTTAGTACGTGGTGGTAGGGTAAAAGACTTACCAGGTGTGAAGTATCACATTGTGCGTGGTGCTTTAGATACAGCAGGTGTTGCAAAAAGAACTGTTTCTCGTTCTAAATATGGTGCAAAACGCCCTAAAGCAGCTGCTAAGTAATAAACATACAGACAAATCCGTTAGATTTGATTTTGTTTGAGTAAAATTATAAATTTGAAGGAAAAATATGAGAAGAAGAAAAGCTCCGGTAAGAGAAGTCTTGCCTGATCCGATTTATGGAAACAAAGTAATCACAAAATTCATTAATTCTTTAATGTATGATGGTAAAAAAAGTACAGCAACAACTATTATGTATGGTGCTTTAGAAGCTATCGATAAAAAAGGCGGAGAAAAAAAAGGTATAGAAATTTTTAATGATGCTATTGAAAATATCAAACCTTTATTGGAAGTTAAATCTCGCCGTGTAGGTGGAGCGACTTACCAAGTACCAGTTGAAGTACGCCCAGCTAGACAACAAGCTTTAGCTATTCGTTGGATTATTTCTTTTGCTAGAAAAAGAAGCGAAAGAACTATGATTGAGAAATTAGCAGCTGAATTACTAGATGCAGCTAATAGTAAAGGTGCTTCGTTCAAGAAGAAAGAAGATACTTATAAAATGGCAGAAGCTAATAAAGCATTTGCTCATTATCGTTGGTAAGAAAAGGTGTAAATAATGTCAAGAAGTACCCCTTTAAAAAGAGTTAGAAATATAGGTATTGCAGCGCACATTGATGCCGGAAAAACAACTACAAGTGAAAGAATCCTTTTCTTCACAGGTATGAGTCACAAAATCGGTGAAGTACATGATGGTGCAGCTACAATGGACTGGATGGAGCAAGAAAAAGAAAGAGGTATTACAATTACTTCTGCTGCAACAACTTGTTTTTGGAAGAATCACCAAATCAATCTTATTGACACTCCGGGCCACGTTGACTTTACAATCGAAGTTGAAAGATCAATGCGTGTTTTAGATGGTGCTGTTGCGGTATTTTGTTCAGTAGGTGGTGTACAACCACAATCAGAAACAGTTTGGAGACAAGCTAATAAATATGGTGTTCCAAGAATTGTTTTTGTAAATAAAATGGACAGAATTGGTGCAAATTTCTTTAATGTTGAAGAACAAATTAAAAATCGTCTAAAAGGAAATCCAGTTCCACTTCAAATTCCAATCGGTGCTGAAGATAATTTCAAAGGTGTGATCGATCTTATCACTATGAAAGCTTTAGTATGGGAAGATGAAAACAAGCCAACTGATTATGTAGAAAAAGAAATTCCAGCTGAGTTAATGGAAAAAGCTGAAGAATATCGTGTAAAAATGATAGAAGCGGTTTCTGAAACTAGTGATGAATTAATGGAAAAATATTTAGGCGGGGAAGAGCTTACTCAAGAAGAAATTAAAGCAGGTATCAAAGCAGGTTGTTTGAATCTTTCTATGGTTCCAATGTTATGTGGTACAGCTTTTAAAAATAAAGGTGTTCAGCCATTACTTGATGCTGTTGTAGCTTACTTACCAGCTCCTGATGAAGTAGCAAATATCAAAGGTGAATATGAAGATGGTACAGAAGTTTCTGTAAAATCAACTGATGATGGTGAATTTGCAGGACTTGCATTCAAAATCATGACGGATCCTTTTGTTGGACAATTAACTTTCGTTCGTGTTTATAGAGGAAGTTTAGAAAGTGGTTCTTATGCATACAATTCAACCAAAGACAAAAAAGAAAGAATTGGTCGTCTTTTGAAAATGCACTCTAATAAAAGAGAAGAAATTAAAACTTTATATGCTGGAGAAATCGGAGCCGTTGTTGGTCTTAAAGATACATTAACCGGTGATACTTTAGCAAGTGAAAAAGATAAAGTTATTTTAGAGAGAATGGACTTCCCAGATCCTGTTATTTCAGTTGCTGTTGAACCTAAAACAAAAGCAGATCAAGAAAAAATGTCAATTGCTTTAAATAAATTAGCACAAGAGGATCCAAGCTTTAGAGTTTCTACAGATGAGGAAAGTGGTCAAACTATTATTTCAGGTATGGGTGAGCTTCACTTAGAAATTATTGTTGATCGTATGCTTAGAGAATTTAAAGTTGAAGCTGAAGTTGGACAACCTCAAGTTGCTTATCGTGAGACTATTAGAAAAACAGTTGAGCAAGAGTATAAATATGCTAAACAATCAGGTGGTCGTGGTCAATATGGTCATGTATTCTTAAGACTTGAGCCACTTGAGCCAGGTAGTGGTTATGAGTTTGTAAATGATATCAAAGGTGGGGTAATTCCAAAAGAATATATTCCAGCAGTTGATAAAGGTGTACAAGAAGCATTGCAAAATGGTGTTTTAGCGGGTTATCCTGTTGAAGATGTTAAAGTAACAGTTTATGATGGAAGTTACCACGAAGTGGATTCTTCTGAAATGGCATTTAAACTTGCGGCTTCTATGGGCTTTAAAGAAGGTGCTAGAAAAGCAGGTGCAGTAATCTTAGAACCTATGATGAAAGTTGAAGTTGAAACTCCTGAAGAATATATGGGCGATGTTATTGGTGATTTAAATAAACGCCGTGGTCAGGTTAATTCAATGGATGAAAGAGGTGGTAATAAAATCATCACAGCATTTTGTCCGTTGGCTGAAATGTTTGGATATTCAACTGATCTTAGAAGCCAAACACAAGGCCGTGCTACTTACTCTATGGAATTTGATCATTATGATGAAGTTCCTAAGAATGTTTCTGAAGAAATTATCAAAAAAAGAAACGGTTAATTTCATAAAGATGAGCTTTTATAGCTCATCTTATTTTTTTATTCTTCTTTTTTCTTTCTATTTTATTTTGTATTTCATATTTTATGTTTTGCTAACTCTCTTATAAAATTATGTAGTTTTATAGAAAATAATATTCGCAATTTTTGGGATAGTTTTTAATTTGAATGAGTTTGAATGAGTTTGAATGAGTTTGAATGAGTTTGAATGAGTTTGAATGAGTTTGAATGAGTTTGAATGAGTTTGAATGAGTTTGAATGAGTTTGAATGAGTTTGAATGAGTTTGAATGAGTTTGAATGCGTGAGAAATTTATATTAGAATGAAGAAGAGTTTTTACTCTTCCTCTTCAGTGCTTTTACGCACTACTTTGATACGTTCTATGCTATTGCCATCCATTTTTTTAACTTCATAGTGGCAAAATTCATCTTCTATTCTATCTCCAACTACCGGGAGACGACCAAGAAGATTAAATACATATCCACCTATAGTAACTTGCTCTAAATCTTCATCATAGCGTATATTGAGTAATTCTTCAACCTCGCTAATTTCATATCTTCCTTGAAATTCATAAATATTTTCTGCAAGTTTTTTAAAGTGCGGACTAGAATCATCATGTTCATCATTGATATCACCAACAATTTCCTCCATGATATCTTCCATGGTTAAAAGACCTGCTGTTCCACCGTATTCATCAACAACTAACGCAGTGTGTACTTGCTCTTTGTTCATCATAAAAAGAACTTTTGAAATACTAATGTTTTCTGGAACCAAAATCATTTTGATCAAGAAATCATCTAGTTTTTTCTTGTTTTTACTTAGTTCATTTTGCATAATATCTCTAATGTGTACCATACCTAAGATAACATCTTTTGATCCATCTATGTATGGAAAACGAGTATGCTTGTGCTGACAGACAATTTGCATATTTTCTTCATAACTTTTTTGCTTATTAAGACATATCATATCTTTTCTTGGTGTCATGATTTCTTTTGCGACAGTGTCTGAAAAGTCAACAGCATTGCGAATGATTTCTGTTTCAAATTCATCTAGTACACCGCCTTTTTGACTTTCACTTGCAATGAATTTAATTTCTTCTTCAGAGTGACTTAATTCATGTTCTTTTGCAGGTTTGATACCAATGATTTTTAAAGAACTAGCCGCTAAGAAGTCGAATGTCTTTATAAATGGCAAGAAAAGCAACCAGAATAAGTGTAAAGGTCTTGCTATCCATAGTACGGCTTTATCTGCAATAGTGATTGCGATACTTTTTGGTACAAGTTCACCTAATACAACATGTAGTAAAGTGATGATCGCAAATGCAATAATAAATGCAATGGTATGCGTTAACGTGGAGCTTAAACCTAAATTTGCCAAAGGCACTTCAAGCAGTTTAGCAATAGCGGGTTCGCCTATCCAACCAAGAGCAAGAGAGCTTAATGTGATACCAAGCTGACATGCACTTAGATAAGTATCAAGTTTAGAGGTAACTTCTAAAGCTTTTTTAGCATTGCGTTTTTTTTCTTTTACCATTTCTTCTAGTTTTGATCTACGAACTTTGACAATGGCAAATTCAGAAAGAACAAAAAAGCCGTTTAAAAGCACTAATGCTAGTGCAACAAGAATCATAAAAGTAGAATAGCCTACATCGATTGATGCAACTGTAGGTAATGTTTGATTTAAGTCTAAAGATTGACTGGGGTCCAAAAAAACTCCTTTAATAAAATTTTTCGCAAAATTATATCAAATCAAAACTATAAAATCAGCTTAAAATAAACGGTATATTTTAAATTAATTTATTTTTTTCTGTATTCTATATTTTTTTCAAATTCATCTAAACGTTTGTAAATACTACGTAACTGGGTTATGGTAGTCCAGTTGGTGATGAAAATGCTAAATGAAGATCTAACTTGATCAAAGGCATTTCCAACTTGTATAATAATTCCAAGTTGTATAAGACCTAAAAATAAGCTTGGAGCCATGATTAAAAAAGGAACTATAACCATAAATTGCTCAAATAAATATAACCACACATTAAAATATCCATAGTGTAAAAATAATCTTTTATAGTTAACTTTAAGCCCAGTAAATAAACTTAAAATGCTTTCATCGCTAGCATAATTTTTTCTGTCATCTTCTGCAAAGACTAGTTCTTTTCTAAAGGCAGCTTCTGCTTTTTGATTGTTATATTCAAGCCCAGGGAGTTTAATGCCAACAAACCATGATATAATAAGCCCTCCTAAGGATACTAAAAAAGCTATCCATACTAAAGAACCACTGATATCTTTTAAGATAGGTAGATGGACATGTGCACTTAGCATCCATAAAATAGGCACAAAAGCAATTAAAGTCATTATTGCTTTAACAAAAGCTAATCCTAAGCTTTCTATAATTTTTGAGAAATTGTAAATATCTTCTTGAATTCTTTGCGAGCTACCTTCTATGTTGTCATCTTTTTTTTGCCAAAATTTAATATAATCAAAAGTCATCGCTTCACGCCATTTAAAGGCATAAATACTACCAAAATATTGCGTAATGGTTGCAATAAAAACATAAGGTAAAGCTAAATATAAAAATTGCTTGATGAAATAATAAAAATCATTAATATTGTGATTTTTGGCATCTTGTAAAACATCATAAAAGTCTTTATACCATTCATTAATGGCAACATTAATAGAAGTTTGTGCAAGTAAAGAGGCTAATAAAAAAAATAATCCCGCATAAGCCCATAATGCCCATTTTTTGGAGTAAAAAAAAGATCTAAACATTTTAGATCTCTTTTAGCATTTTTTCATAGTGACAGACACTCTGTTTACTTGCTTTAAAAATAGTGCTAAAGATTACAATAAAACAGCTCGCAACTAAAAATCCAGGAATGATTTCATAAACTGCTATGAAATTTGAGCCAAAATGTTTATATAATATAACAGTTAAAGCCCCACTAATCATACCCGCTATAGCACCTTCTTTGCTCATGTTTTTGTAAAATAGTGCAAATAAAATAACACTTCCAAAACTAGCTCCAAAACCCGCCCATGCATATGAAACAATACCTAAAATTTGAATTTGTGTATCAAGCGAAAGCACAAAGGCTACACAAGCAACAACCAAAACACCCATGCGAGAGAATAAGGTAATGTTTTTGTCACTTGTCTTTCTTTTTAAAATTTGTGTGTAAAAATCTTGCACTAAAGTAGATGCACACACTAGTAGTTGAGAACTAGCTGTGCTCATAATGGCAGCTAAAATAGCACTGAGTAAAATTCCTGCTACCCAAGGGTTAAAAAGCACTTGAGACATTACGATAAATATTCTTTCAGGGTCATTTAGACTAAGGTTAAATTTTGCCATATAAGCAATACCTAAAAAACCTATCATTGCAGCTCCTGCTAAGGATATTACCATCCAGGTTATCCCAATGAAAGTTGCAGTAGGAATTTCTTTTACATTTTTTATAGAGATAAAACGAATTAATATATGAGGTTGACCAAAATATCCAAGTCCCCATGCTAGAGTTGAAACTACCACTAACCAGCCACCACCATCTAATCCAAAGGCTTGTGGTTTAACATCATGTATAGTAGAAAACGCTTCGCCAAAACCACCTAGTTCAAAAATCATCACAAAAGGAATGATTACCAAAGAACCCATCATTAAAAGTCCTTGTATCATATCAGTCCAGCAAACAGCTTTATATCCTCCTAAAAAAGTATATAAAACAATCACCAAAAATCCAATACTCAAAGCATAAAGATAAGGCAAGTTAAATACACTTTCAAAAAGTTTAGCGCCACTTACTAATCCAGCGCTAATATAAATTGTAAAAAACACTAAAATCACGATCGAACATACACTTCTTAAGATATGTTTGTTATCATGAAAACGACTCTCAAAGAAATCAGGTATTGTAATGCAGTCTTTGGCAATTTGCGAGAAGATTTTTAGTCTTTTAGCGACAAAGGTCCAATTTAAAAACATTCCAAAAGTCAAGCCTATAGCAATGTATATTTGTCCAAGACCAGCTGCATATAATGCACCAGGAAAGGCCATTAATAGCCAACTACTCATATCAGAAGCACCAGCGCTTAAAGCCGAAACAACAGGCCCCATAGAGGCATTTCCGACAAAATAATCTTTACTGTTTTGATTTTTTTTGTAAAAATAAAAACCTATAAAAAGCATTAAAAATGCATAGGTAATAAATGTAGTAATAATAGGATAAGATAGTTCTACACTTTGTAAATTCATAAGTGTCCTTAAAAAATTTAAAAAATTATCATTTTACTTGTTTTATTTTAAAAAAAGATTATAAAAAGATTTTTATGATTGAATTTCAATGCTTTATAAAGTTTTTTTGCTACAATTTTCAAAAAAATTGAGGAAGGCTAATGAAAAATCTTTTAATTATAGGTGCAGGTGGTGTAAGTCGCGTTGCAACTGTAAAATGCGCAATGAATAGCGATGTTTTTAGTAAAATAACTCTAGCAAGTAGAACTAAAAGCAAGTGTGATGAAATAGCTGCGTTTATCAAAGAACGCTTAGGTGTAGAAATTTACACTGAGCAAATTGATGCAGATGATACCGCCGCTGTGGTTGAGCTTATCAAAAAAACAAAGGCTGAAATTTTACTAAATGTGGCTTTGCCTTATCAAGATTTAACTTTAATGGATGCATGTATTCAAACTAATATTCATTATGTAGATACTGCAAATTATGAACACCCTGACTTAGCTAAATTTGAATACAAAGAGCAATGGGCAAAAAACGAAAAATTTAAGGAAGCAGGAATTTTAGGGCTATTAGGTAGTGGATTTGATCCTGGTGCGACCAATGTTTTTTGTGCTTATGCGCAGCAAAATTTATTTGATGAAATTCACTATATCGATATATTAGATTGTAATGCAGGAGATCACGGTTATGCATTTGCAACTAATTTCAATCCTGAAATCAACTTAAGAGAAGTTTCAGCAAAAGGGCGTTATTGGCAAGAAGGTAAGTGGATAGAAACTGAGCCTATGGAAATAAAAATGGAATGGGATTATCCTGAAGTAGGGGTAAAAGATAGTTATTTGCTTTATCATGAAGAACTTGAAAGTCTAGTGAAAAACATTAAGGGTTTAAAAAGAATTAGATTTTTTATGACTTTTGGGCAAAGTTATTTAACTCATATGAAATGCCTTGAAAATGTTGGTATGCTGGGCATTAAACCTGTTATACATCAAGGTAAAGAAATAATACCAATAGAATTTTTAAAAACCTTGCTTCCTGATCCTGCTAGTTTAGGACCTCGTACTAAGGGTTATACAAACATAGGTTGTGTAATACGTGGTGTAAAAGATGGAAAAGATAAGCAAGTATATATTTATAATGTTTGTAATCACGAAGAATGCTTTAAAGAAACTGGAGCGCAAGCTGTGAGCTACACCACTGGAGTTCCTGCAATGATAGGTACAAAATTAATTGCGAAAGGAATTTGGCAAGGTAAGGGTGTATTTAATATGGAAGAATTTGACGCTAAACCTTTTATGGATGAGTTAAACACTCAAGGACTCCCTTGGAAGATCATTGAAATGCAGCCAACTCTAGGAAAATAATCTCAAGCCTTTTTTGGCTTGAGAACGAAGCTTTGATAATGCTGCAACTACTTCAAAATATTGATTGGACTCCCTTTTTAGTTTCAATGAAGCTTTCTATTGTTACCTGTGTTATTTTATTTTGTTTTTGTGTGCCACTTGCTTGGATTTTTGCTTTTAAACATTTTAGAACAAAAAAAATTTTAGAAACAATTATAACTTTACCTCTGGTTTTACCACCATCTGTTGTTGGTTTTTACTTGTTGATTTTATTTTCAAAGTATTCTTTTTTAGGTGAATTTTTAGAAAAGCACTTTGATATCACTTTGGCTTTTACTTTTGAGGGATTGGTTATAGCAAGTTGTATTTACTCACTACCTTTTATGTTTAATCCTTTGTATACTTCCATGACATTAATTTCAAAAAATATCGTTGAAGCGAGTTTTTCTTTAGGAAAAAATTCTTTCATCACGCTTTTTAGAGTAATTTTACCTAGTATTAAACCAGCTATACTCAGTGCTTTGGTAATAAGTTTTGCACATACTATGGGTGAGTTTGGTATAGTGTTAATGATAGGTGGTTCTTTAAATGGGGAAACGAAAGTAGCAAGTATTGCTATATATGAAAGTATGGAAAATTTAGATTTTACTACAGCTCATGTTTATAGCCTTATACTTTTAATTTTTAGTTTTATTGTTTTATTAAGTGTTAACCTTCTTAATAAGCAAAAAAATAGAGTATAACCCCCCCCACTTCTTTAACACACTTCACTTCATACACCCTATATCAATACACTTTATATTCTTTTATATTTATTATTCTATATTTATAAATTCTCCTTTCTATAAATTTCTTTTTTTATTTTCATTTCTTTTTTCATTTAATAAAACTTTAAGCTTTTGTTGCTATAATTTCATTTCCTTTTCAAACGAAAGGGATTTAAAAAGCTAAGATTTTTTGTCTTAATTTTTTAGTATTTGTTCTTTAAATTATTAATATTGTTAATCAAATCTTATAGTCAATCTTTGAAATCTAAATAAGTGATCGATTGAGCCAGAAAGATTTATTTTTAAATCTTAACAATCAACTTTTTCTTTGAAGAAAAAGATTAAACTTATCCAATTATTTTTTATGGAGAGTTTGATCCTGGCTCAGAGTGAACGCTGGCGGCGTGCCTAATACATGCAAGTCGAACGATGAAGCTTTTAGCTTGCTAGAAGTGGATTAGTGGCGCACGGGTGAGTAAGGTATAGTTAATCTGCCCTACACAAGAGGACAACAGTTGGAAACGACTGCTAATACTCTATACTCCTGCTTAACACAAGTTGAGTAGGGAAAGTTTTTTCGGTGTAGGATGAGACTATATAGTATCAGCTAGTTGGTGAGGTAATGGCTCACCAAGGCTATGACGCTTAACTGGTCTGAGAGGATGATCAGTCACACTGGAACTGAGACACGGTCCAGACTCCTACGGGAGGCAGCAGTAGGGAATATTGCGCAATGGGGGAAACCCTGACGCAGCAACGCCGCGTGGAGGATGACACTTTTCGGAGCGTAAACTCCTTTTCTTAGGGAAGAATTCTGACGGTACCTAAGGAATAAGCACCGGCTAACTCCGTGCCAGCAGCCGCGGTAATACGGAGGGTGCAAGCGTTACTCGGAATCACTGGGCGTAAAGGGCGCGTAGGCGGATTATCAAGTCTCTTGTGAAATCCAACGGCTTAACCGTTGAACTGCTTGGGAAACTGGTAGTCTAGAGTGAGGGAGAGGCAGATGGAATTGGTGGTGTAGGGGTAAAATCCGTAGATATCACCAAGAATACCCATTGCGAAGGCGATCTGCTGGAACTTAACTGACGCTAAGGCGCGAAAGCGTGGGGAGCAAACAGGATTAGATACCCTGGTAGTCCACGCCCTAAACGATGTACACTAGTTGTTGGGGTGCTAGTCATCTCAGTAATGCAGCTAACGCATTAAGTGTACCGCCTGGGGAGTACGGTCGCAAGATTAAAACTCAAAGGAATAGACGGGGACCCGCACAAGCGGTGGAGCATGTGGTTTAATTCGAAGATACGCGAAGAACCTTACCTGGGCTTGATATCCTAAGAACCTTATAGAGATATGAGGGTGCTAGCTTGCTAGAACTTAGAGACAGGTGCTGCACGGCTGTCGTCAGCTCGTGTCGTGAGATGTTGGGTTAAGTCCCGCAACGAGCGCAACCCACGTATTTAGTTGCTAACGGTTCGGCCGAGCACTCTAAATAGACTGCCTTCGTAAGGAGGAGGAAGGTGTGGACGACGTCAAGTCATCATGGCCCTTATGCCCAGGGCGACACACGTGCTACAATGGCATATACAATGAGACGCAATACCGCGAGGTGGAGCAAATCTATAAAATATGTCCCAGTTCGGATTGTTCTCTGCAACTCGAGAGCATGAAGCCGGAATCGCTAGTAATCGTAGATCAGCCATGCTACGGTGAATACGTTCCCGGGTCTTGTACTCACCGCCCGTCACACCATGGGAGTTGATTTCACTCGAAGCCGGAATACTAAACTAGTTACCGTCCACAGTGGAATCAGCGACTGGGGTGAAGTCGTAACAAGGTAACCGTAGGAGAACCTGCGGTTGGATCACCTCCTTTCTAGAGTACAAACTGATAAGTCTCACAACTATCAGTTCATATATAGACTCAATCATCCTTGTTTAGATTTCAAAGATTGATGAAAAGCTAATTTTGGGGAATTAGCTCAGCTGGGAGAGCGCCTGCTTTGCACGCAGGAGGTCAGCGGTTCGATCCCGCTATTCTCCACCATTTATTAAGGGCCTATAGCTCAGCTGGTTAGAGTGCACCCCTGATAAGGGTGAGGTCACAAGTTCAAGTCTTGTTAGGCCCACCATAAAAGATTTGTTTATCAATCATAAATTAAAGTTTTAAAACTTAAAGCAAGTATATAGCTAATAATAAAGCAATAAGTAAAGTAAAATGATTTATTACTTATGTTTTTAAATTATTTAAACTCTTGATATATACTTCCTTTAGGTTTTAAGACCTAAGCTAAATAAATAATAGAATATTTTATATATTAGATTAGTTATTTAATGTTATTTGAATTATCATTGTTAAGAGTCACAAGCAAGTTTTAATAAAAACAATTTTACAGGACTTGTTAAAGGATAAAACCTAGCTATCTTTTCTTTAGCTTTTAGTTAAAGACAAGTTTTAAACTCACAGCTTAGTTGGACTAATATTTTTAGTTTTATTAAGTGTTTAAATGCTTTCCGTCTTAAGATAGTAAAGTCTTATCATAAAAACTTTAGCAAGGAAGTGATGCGTTTTAGAATGAATTTAAAAGGTAAGCTATTAAGAGCGAATGGTGGATGCCTTGGCTGGTAAAGGCGATGAAGGACGTACTAGACTGCGATAAGCTACGGGGAGCTGTCAAGAAGCTTTGATCCGTAGATTTCCGAATGGGGCAACCCAGTATATAGAGATATATACTACCATAATGGAGCGAACGTAGGGAATTGAAACATCTTAGTACCTACAGGAAAAGAAATCAATAGAGATTGCGTCAGTAGCGGCGAGCGAAAGCGCAAGAGGGCAAACCCAGTGCTTGCACTGGGGGTTGTAGGACTGCAATGTGCAATAGGTGAGGTTAGTAGAACACTCTGGAAAGTGTAGCCATAGAGGGTGATAGTCCCGTATACGAAAACCAAACCTTAGCTAGCAGTATCCTGAGTAGGGCGGGACACGAGGAATCCTGTCTGAAGCTGGGTCGACCACGATCCAACCCTAAATACTACTACCAGACCGATAGTGCACAAGTACCGTGAGGGAAAGGTGAAAAGAACTGAGGTGATCAGAGTGAAATAGAACCTGAAACCATTTGCTTACAATCATTCAGAGCACTATGTAGCAATACAGTGTGATGGACTGCCTTTTGCATAATGAGCCTGCGAGTTGTGGTGTCTGGCAAGGTTAAGCACACGCGAAGCCGTAGCGAAAGCGAGTCTGAATAGGGCGATTAAGTCAGATGCTGCAGACCCGAAACGAAGTGATCTATCCATGAGCAAGTTGAAGCTAGTGTAAGAACTAGTGGAGGACTGAACCGATAGGCGTTGAAAAGCCCCCGGATGACTTGTGGATAGGGGTGAAAGGCCAATCAAACTTCGTGATAGCTGGTTCTCTCCGAAATATATTTAGGTATAGCGTTGTGTCGTAATATAAGGGGGTAGAGCACTGAATGGGCTAGGGCATACACCAATGTACCAAACCCTATCAAACTCCGAATACCTTATATGTAATCACAGCAGTCAGGCGGCGAGTGATAAAATCCGTCGTCAAGAGGGAAACAACCCAGACTACCAGCTAAGGTCCCTAAATCTTACTTAAGTGGAAAACGATGTGAAGTTACTTAAACAACCAGGAGGTTGGCTTAGAAGCAGCCATCCTTTAAAGAAAGCGTAATAGCTCACTGGTCTAGTGATTTTGCGCGGAAAATATAACGGGGCTAAAGTAAGTACCGAAGCTGTAGACTTGATTTTATCAAGTGGTAGGAGAGCGTTCTATTTGCGCCGAAGGTATACCGGTAAGGAGTGCTGGAGCGAATAGAAGTGAGCATGCAGGCATGAGTAGCGATAATTAATGTGAGAATCATTAACGCCGTAAACCCAAGGTTTCCTACGCGATGCTCGTCATCGTAGGGTTAGTCGGGTCCTAAGTCGAGTCCGAAAGGGGTAGACGATGGCAAATTGGTTAATATTCCAATACCAACATTAGTGTGCGATGGAAGGACGCTTAGGGCTAAGCAAGCTAGCGGATGGAAGTGCTAGTCTAAGGTCGTAGGAGGTTATATAGGCAAATCCGTATAACAATACTCCGAGAACTGAAAGGCTCTTCAAAGTCTTCGGACAGCGAGGAGAATTGCTGATGCCGTCGAGCCAAGAAAAGTTTCTAAGTTTAGCTAATGTTGCCCGTACCGTAAACCGACACAGGTGGGTGGGATGAGTATTCTAAGGCGCGTGGAAGAACTCTCTTTAAGGAACTCTGCAAAATAGCACCGTATCTTCGGTATAAGGTGTGGTTCGCTTCGTATTAGGATTTACTCCGAAAGCGAAGAAACTTACAACAAAGAGTCCCTCCCGACTGTTTACCAAAAACACAGCACTCTGCTAACTCGTAAGAGGATGTATAGGGTGTGACGCCTGCCCGGTGCTCGAAGGTTAATTGATGGGGTTAGCATTAGCGAAGCTCTTGATCGAAGCCCGAGTAAACGGCGGCCGTAACTATAACGGTCCTAAGGTAGCGAAATTCCTTGTCGGTTAAATACCGACCTGCATGAATGGCGTAACGAGATGGGAGCTGTCTCAAAGAGGGATCCAGTGAAATTGTAGTGGAGGTGAAAATTCCTCCTACCCGCGGCAAGACGGAAAGACCCCGTGGACCTTTACTACAGCTTGACACTGCTATTTGGATAAGAATGTGCAGGATAGGTGGGAGGCTTTGAGTATATGACGCCAGTTGTATATGAGCCGTTGTTGAGATACCACTCTTTCTTATTTGGGTAGCTAACCAGCTTGAGTTATCCTCAAGTGGGACAATGTCTGGTGGGTAGTTTGACTGGGGCGGTCGCCTCCCAAATAATAACGGAGGCTTACAAAGGTTGGCTCAGAACGGTTGGAAATCGTTCGTAGAGTATAAAGGTATAAGCCAGCTTAACTGCAAGACATACAAGTCAAGCAGAGACGAAAGTCGGTCTTAGTGATCCGGTGGTTCTGTGTGGAAGGGCCATCGCTCAAAGGATAAAAGGTACCCCGGGGATAACAGGCTGATCTCCCCCAAGAGCTCACATCGACGGGGAGGTTTGGCACCTCGATGTCGGCTCATCGCATCCTGGGGCTGGAGCAGGTCCCAAGGGTATGGCTGTTCGCCATTTAAAGCGGTACGCGAGCTGGGTTCAGAACGTCGTGAGACAGTTCGGTCCCTATCTGCCGTGGGCGTAAGAAGATTGAAGAGATTTGACCCTAGTACGAGAGGACCGGGTTGAACAAACCACTGGTGTAGCTGTTGTTCTGCCAAGAGCATCGCAGCGTAGCTAAGTTTGGAACGGATAAACGCTGAAAGCATCTAAGCGTGAAGCCAACTCTAAGATGAATCTTCTCTAAGCTCTCTAGAAGACTACTAGTTTGATAGGCTGGGTGTGTAATGGATGAAAGTCCTTTAGCTGACCAGTACTAATAGAGCGTTTGGCTTATCTTATTTAAGCATCACTTCCTTGTTAAGGTTTTTATTAAGCTTTAGTCTTAAAAGTAAAATCTTATAGTAGAAGTTCGTTGATATTAGAACTTGCTCTTAACATTGTTTTTTAAGTATTCTTGATAAAACAGTATAAAGATTTAAATAGAATATTTAAATAACAATGTCCGTGATTATACAGATGTGGAGACGCCTTGCTCCATCCCGAACCAAGAAGCTAAGCACATCGTGGGTGATGATACTACGCCTTACTGGCAGGGGGAAAGTAGCTCATTGCGGACTTGTTAATTCTCTTATTATTCTTACTTATTACTTAGTTAAATCCTTAATTAGTTTATTCTTTGTTTTTTTTATTAGAGATAGTTTTTATTGTTTTATAATTTATTTCTTTTATGGTTTTTTATAATAAATATCTTTCTAGGAAAGTGATTAAATTATAATAAAGAGCTTTAGAGATAGTTGTAAAAAGTAGGTTTCTTTTATTTCTTTTATGGTGCGATCATGAATTGTTTAGTGGTTAAGTTAGTTTTTACTGCTTGTCGTGGATTAGTTTGTGTAGTTTGTGTAGTTTGTGTAGTTTGTGTAGTTTGTGTGGTTTGTGTGGTTTGTGTGGTTTGTGTGGTTTGTGTGGTTTGTGTGGTTTGTGTGGTTTGTGTGGTTTGTGTGTGGGGGGGGTGGGCGTAGCGTTTTTGTATAGAGTTGGTTTATTTGGTTGCTATAGCTTTTAAGTTGTGTTATTGTGATTGAATTATTTTAATAGTTGGCTTAGTTGGTTTGAAGGTTTAGTTGTTTTAGCTTTAAAATGCTTATAGTAAGTTTGGTAAATTACTTTTTTAGTTTTTTAGTTTTTTAGTTGGCGGTGCTTTGTAGTTTGTATTAAATTATTTTAATAATTTATGGAGGCTTGTTTTAATTTTTAATTGTGTATATCTTTTTTATTGCTTTATTAAATTTGCTTTTATGGGTTTTTTAGATGAAATTGTAGTTTTATGTTCTTAGGTGTGTATTATTTATAATTGATAGATTGCTTGTTTATTTGCTTAGATTGTTATAGATGTTTTTATTTAATAAGATATTGTTTTTTATCATTAATAGGCTTAGGATTATTGATTAATATAAGAAAGTAGCTTTGGTAAACTTGTTGGTGTAATTATGGCTTTTTAGGGTGTATGGTGGATGTGGGTTAATTGTTTTTTATAGTTTTTAGGTTGTTTGTGGGAGGGGGTATTTTTATGTATCATCATTTTAGGTTATGGCTAATTGTGGGTAAGTTGTAGTTTATTTGCTTTGTGTGGAAAATGCTATTTATTGTGAATGTTATTTTTTTATGGGCTTGAGTGTTAAAAAAGTAGGCGGGGTGAAAATTGGATTTTAGTAGTTTTTATAGTGAGGTTGGTAAAGTGGATTTGATGGTGTAATTTTTAGCAATTTAATAAATAATGTTTTTATATTTTTAATAAGTCTAAATTGTGTTGTTTTGTTTGTTAATATTGTTATGGTTATTACTGTAAATATTGATTGTATACTTTTTATAGATTATTTCCTAGTTTGAGTTTGTAAAATTTGTCAAAGTGAGATCATTTTTAAATGAGTTTAGATACTAGAAGTTAATGGTAATCTATTGATTGATATTTTCTAGTAGAAATTAATAGCGCTTAATTTGTTTATGTAATTTGAAATAAGTTTCTGGCTTATTCTCGCGTTTGTTTTTAGATAAATTGAAATAACAGTTTGCTTTAAAATTATATAATTGGTATTTGTGTAACATTAAGTGGCTATATTTATATAGTGGCGTGTAAAATATGGAGGATGTATGAGAAAGATTGTTCTTGCGCTTGCGTTAAGTTCATTATCAATGTTGGCTAGTAGTAAAGTATTAAATGTTTATGAAAGTCCTACATGTGGATGTTGTGATCTTTGGGCTGATTATATGAAAGCTAAAGGTTATCAAGTTCAAGTACACAAGAGTGATGATTTTTTAAAAGTAAAAGAAAAGATGAATATTCAACCTATGTATCAAAGTTGCCATACAGGTGTGATTGAGGGTTATGCGATAGAAGGTCATGTGCCAGAAGATGCTGTTGCTTGGCTTTTGAAAAACAAACCTCAAGATGTTATAGGTGTTTCTGCTCCTGGTATGCCTCAAGGTAGTCCTGGAATGGAACAAGGGTATGAGGAAGAGTACCCTGTGGTTTTGATGTTGAAAAATGGAGATTATAAAATTTATGGTATTTATAAGGGTCATCAACTTATAAAATAAACTAAGCAAAATTTGCTTAGTTTATTTTATAAATGAGCGGTATTTTGATACGGTAAGTTTTGTCATATTGTGGAAAATTTTTAGATGCAATACGTATGGTTTCTAAAGCACTTTCGTTTAATAATTTATATTTTGATGATTTAAGTATTTTTAAGTCTAATAAATTTTTGTCTTTTGTCCACGTAAATTCCAATAGGACTTCGCCGCTCATACGCATTTTTTTGGCTTGCCTTGGGTAGATTAAAGCCTTATCTATGGCTTGCTTAACTTCTTTTAATAAATCATTATTGTTACCACTTAAGGATATGTTTTCATGAGTATTGCTTGTTATGGCGTGTTGTGTTGTTTCTTGTTTGAGGATTGCGCTTTCTTTTGGTAAGGTTGTTGGTTTTGGTTGTGTATTTTGGACTATTTTTTTGGGTTTAGCAATGGGCTTTTCTTTTTTTGTTTCAATGGGTTTGATTGGTTCTTGCATAGTTTTTTGCGTTGGTTTTGTGGTTTGAGATGTCTGTATAAACTGCTTGATAGCTATATTAAATTTATCTTCTTTTGGCATACCATGTTCTATATGCATAAAATTTTTAGAATAAATCAATACAAAAAACAAAGGCATAAAAAGAAATAGCGTGATAAAAAAAGACCGACTTTTATGGCTAGCTAAAAATGTTCTCATCTTTTATGCTCTGTTAAAATTTGAAAATTTTCGTGATTTTTATTTTTTAAGATTTCAATGATTTTTATAAAGCTTTCAAATTTTGCATCTTTATCGCTTTTTAATTCTACTATGGTTTGGGGTTGAATAGAGTTGATTTTTAAATTTATTTCTTCTAGTGAGCTTGCTTTGTCGTTGATGAAAAATTGATTTTCTTTATTGATTAGAATGCTTATTTTGTCTTTATTGTTATCAATTTTATTTGGATTTTCACTTTGTGGTAGATGGATTTCTATTTTTCCATGTGCAATAAAAGTAGATATACTGAGTACAATTGCAAGTAAAACAAGCATAATATCTATAAAAGGAATGATATTTAAACCTTCGTTTTTTGGTAGTTTAAGCATTTTTTTCCTTAAAAATACGATATGAGTTGCTTAGTAGTGATATTTTTCTTAGTAAAGCATTGTAAGCCATCAGTGAAGGAATGGCAACTAAAATCCCTAATGCTGTGGCTTTTAGTGCTAATGATAAACCTATCACAATAGATTTAACATCAATATCCCCGCTTAATCCCATATCATAGAAAGTAATCATAATACCAACTACTGTTCCTAAAAGCCCCACATAAGGTGCATTGGTGTAGATAATATAAAGCATAGTAAGATTTTCACTGATTGCATCATCAAAATTTTCTTGGCGTGGATAATCATTAAAGTTGATTTTTCTGAAAAACAAAATGCGCTCGATTGTACACCATATAGCAATAAATGCCATAAAACCTAAGACCACAAAAATAATCAAATCGATATAAGTTTTTAAAAATTCCATTTTTTCTCACTCTTGTTTAATTTTTGTGATTATAGTATTTAAAATTAAATCATTTATTAATAACAATTATCATAATTGATACAATAAATTTATTTTAAATTAATAATTATTATCATAATATTTCAATTTTTAAAACATAGAGTAAATATAGCAAAGGGAAATAATGAAAAAATACATTTTATCATTTTGTGTTGCTAATCTTTTAGTTTCAAGTGCTTTATCGCAAGAGGTTGTGTTAGATAGCTCCATAGTAAGTGCCTCGGGGTTTTCTCAAGATATTAAGGAAGCTCCTGCGACTATTAGTGTGATTGGTAAAAAAGAACTAGAAAGTAAGCCATATAGAGATGTTGCTGAAGCAATTGCAGATATTCCTGGAGTAGATTTATTTGCAAATAAAGGAAAAACAGGCTCTTATAATATTACCATGAGAGGTATTACGGGTTATACTTTAGTTTTGATTGATGGACGGCGACAAGGTATAGGTGGGGAAGTTGGACCTAATGGCTTTAATGAGATTTCAAATTCTTTCTTACCTCCAATTTCTAGTATAGAAAGAATAGAAGTGATAAAAGGGCCAATGAGTACTTTATATGGTTCTGAAGCTTTAGGTGGTGTTGTAAATATCATCACAAAAAAAGTAAGCGATAAATGGGAAACATCAGTTAGTTTAGACGGTATTTTTAATGCACATAAAGAATGGGGTAATACTTATGGTACAAGTATATATTCAAGTGGTCCATTAATGAATGATCGCCTAGGATTAACCTTGCGTTTTAGAGAGTTTTATAGAGAACAGTCAAATGTTGAATTTAGCAATGGAAGTGGACAAAGAGTGCAAGGCGATCAGGCTCAAAGTCCCACAAAAGCTAATAATTTTAACTTAGGAACTAGGTTAAATTATCTAGTAGATGATTATAATACTTTGATATTTGATATCGATTTTTCAAGAAATCATTATGATAATAAAAAAGGACAACTAGGAACACTGACTAAGCCATCTGGTGATAATGGTGCTTTAACAGGTGGTTATACAGACACTATGCAAGTAGATAAGCTAGTAACTTATTTAAGTCATGAGGGGGTATATGAAGATTTTTCGATTACTTCTACTTTGCAGTATAACCGTGTAAGTAACGATGGGCGTGAGGTTGTTGGCCGAGCAAATCAGCCATTTTTAGGACAAAATAGAGATATAGTTGCTGAAGATATTATTGTAGATACAAAATCAGTTATACCTTTAGGTCAAAGTCACATTATAAGCGTGGGTGGTGAATATAGACTCGAAAAAATGCAAGATAAAATCGCTAATCCTACAAATTTTGATCAGTACTTATTAGCTCTTTTTGCAGAAGATGAATATAGTATAAGAGATGATTTAAGATTTACTTTTGGCGCAAGGTATAATCATCATGAAATTTTTGGAAATAATATTTCTCCAAGAGCTTATTTGGTTTATAATCCTACTAGTGAACTTACTTTAAAAGGTGGTGTTTCAACAGGATTTAGAACCCCATATGCTAATAGATTGATAGCAGGTACTTATAATTATGGAGGACAGGGTAAGTACCCTATGTATGGAAATCCGAATTTAAAAGAAGAAACTTCGCTTAATTATGAATTAGCCGCTGTTTATAATAATGACTTATTTTATATTTCAGCAACCGGCTTTTTAACAAATTTCAAAGATAAAATTTCTAGTCAAAAATTTAGTAAAGACAATATGATTTCTGGTATTGGAAAATGTGAAGCTGATACTTGTTATCAAGCGATTAATCATGGCAAGGTTGAGTATAAAGGTATAGAGCTTGGAGCAGGGGTTACTCCTATAGAACACCTAAATTTAGATTTATCTTATACTTATCTTGATAGCGAAATTAAAGATGCGCAAGATAAGGCTGTGATAGGAAAGCCAGAAATTGATAGTTTAAAACACAACATCATGTTAAAAGCAAGCTATAATATCTTTAATAAATTCACTCCATGGGTAAAAGGTGAATGGCAAATAGATCGTTATATGGGTGATACAAATATTAATAGAGAATATTATCAAGATGTCTTTTTAGCTTCTATGGGTGTGCGTTATGATATCAATAAAAATTGGAACATTAATGCGGCAATTTATAATCTTTTTGATAAAAGTTTTACAAATGCATGGGATTCTTATAAAAACAAAAGCGAAGATACTTGGGTAAACACTTATAACCGTATTGAAGAAGGAAGGAGAATTTATATTTCGATCAATGGTAGTTTTTAATTTTGAATTGATGGGGAGCCAAAGAGCTTGTTAAGCGCTTCTTTGGCTTCATCTTTAGGATTGTATTTTTTAGCATCTTTTTTAAAATTTTCAAAATGCTCATTTAAATTTGGAGTGCTTTTTACTTCTTGCTTTATAGGGGTTTTGAATATATCCTGTAATTTTTGCGTGTCTATTTTTTCTATTTTTTGAATTTTTATTTGTGCTTTTTCTCCAAAAAGTTCATGAAGTAGAGTTTTGATTAGTTTAAATCCATTATTTAGAATTTTTCTATCTTCATCTTGAGCATGTGAGCTAATATTTAAAATATCATCTTCAAAAGAGATAAATTGTGTAGTTTTTTTAAAAACTTCAGCCAAATCATAATCTCTTTTATAGATAGCCTTTAATAAGCTTTCGTATGGATTGAGTTTTTCATCTTTGGTAGTTTGTGTTGAAGGTAAATTTTGTTGCTGTATATTTTTTGATATATCGTATGGTTTTAGATTATCGCTTGTATCGATAGCCTCATCAATGCTTTTTAGATAGGTTGCTTCTATTAACATAAAAGCCATAACGCAAAGTACAAAACTATCATCATCGCTAGAATTTAACATAGTTTTGGCGCGTGAAAGTATTCTAAAAAATCTTTCATAAATTAACATAGAAAATAAATTGTTTTTGGCAAAAAATGCTTCTTTTAGAAAAAATATCATTTCATCTATTACATTGCTTGCCTCATAGTCTTCAAAATCTTTTAAAAATTCAAGAACTTTATCTTTCTCATTGGTTAAGATAGCTTGATAAAATTCTTCAATCTTAGCTGGATCTAAAAAGCCTAGCATCGCAGTAATTTTTTGTGTTTCTATGTGATTTTGACAATATACTATGGCTTGATCTAATAAAGTTAGAGTGTCTCTTAAAGATCCATTTCCGCTTCTTGCTATGAGTTTTAAAGCTTCTTTTTCATAATTTATATTTTCTTTATCTAAAATCCATTCTAAATGATTTAAGATATCATGAGTGGAGATTTGCTTAAATCTAAAATGCTGTGTTCTTGAAAGAACCGTTGCAGGTAGCTTTAAAGGATCAGTTGTCGCAAGTATAAATTTAACATAACTTGGCGGCTCTTCTAGGGTTTTAAGTAGTGCATTTGCTGCTTGTGGAGTGAGCATATGTACTTCATCAATGATGAAAATTTTAAACCTAGCTAGCGATGGAGCATATTTTACTTGTTCTATTAATTCTTGGATATCTTCTAAGCTTCTGTGGCTTGCAGCATCCATTTCTATGATGTCAATATTGGATCCATTAAGTGAAGCAAGGCACTGAGAACATTCTCCACATGGATTAGCACTTGGTCCTTGTTCACACACTAAGGCTCTTGAAAAAATTCTTGCACTCGATGTTTTACCGCTCCCTCGCAGTCCTGAAAACAAGTAAGCATGTGCTAAGCGATTATTTTCAAGCGCATATTTTAAGCTTGTAGAAACTGTGTTTTGTCCTACAAGTTCATTAAAATTTTTGGGTCTGTATTTAACAGCAAGTGCTTGTAACATTATTACTCATTCATAATAGAGAGCAATTCTTCATTGCTTTTAGTTTTGAGCATTTTTGAGTATAAAAATTTTAATGCTTCAATATCATCCATTTGAGATATGGCTGATCTAATCGCCCAAATTTTTTGCAGTTTTTCGACGCCTTGGAGCAATTCTTCTTTTCTAGTGCCAGATTTTATAATGTTAATTGCAGGATAGATCCTTCTATCTGAAATATTTCTATCAAGAACGATTTCGCTATTTCCTGTACCTTTAAATTCTTCAAAAATAACTTCATCCATTCTTGATCCAGTTTCTATCAAAGCAGTTGCTATGATAGTTAGTGAGCCTCCATGTTCTATATTTCTAGCTGCACCAAAAAAGCGTTTTGGTTTATGTAGCGCGTTCGCATCAACCCCACCACTTAAAACTTTACCACTACTTGGTGTGGCGGTGTTATAAGCTCTTGCTAATCTTGTAATGGAATCAAGCAATATAACCACATCTTTACCTGTTTCTACCATCCTTTTTGCTTTTTCTATCACCAGTTCTGCTACGCGAACATGATTATAAGCAGGTAAGTCAAAAGTTGAGCTAAAAACTTCACCCTTAACACATCTTTGCATGTCTGTAACTTCTTCAGGACGCTCATCTACTAAAAGTACGATCAAGTGAGCTTCAGGATGGTTTTTAGCAATGGCGGTTGCTAGTTCTTTCATTAGCTCGGTTTTACCAGTTCTTGGAGGTGCTACAATCAAACTTCTTTGACCTTTTCCTATAGGGGCAAATAAGTCAAGCATTCTACCAGTGAGTTTTAAAGGATCATATTCTAATTTGATTTTCTCAGTTGGAAAAATCGGAGTAAGGTTATCAAATAAAGGTCTTTCTCTAGCTTCTTTTAAAGGAAGGTAGTTAATTGCTTCGATTTTTAATAAAGCGTAGTATTTTTCTTGATCTTTAGGTTCTCTAACCTGACCTGTAACAATATCTCCCACACGTAAAGCAAATTTTCTAATTTGCGAGTTTGATACATACGCATCGTTTACGCTATCGCTTAAATTAGAATCCATTCCGCGTAAGAATCCATAGCCATCTGGTGAAATTTCTAAAATTCCGGTAAAAAGTATAAAGCCACCTTTTTTAGTTTGTGCTTTTAAAATTTCAAAAATAAGATCTTGTCTTCTAAATTCTCTTGGATTTTCTATTTCTGCTTCATTGGCAATTTTAACTAAGCTTTCTAAGTCAAGCAACTTCAAATCTTCAATTTTATAACCTTCCACTGGAATGTGTGTTCTTTGGTGTTTTTTTTCTTTAGTATTTTCCATATATCCTCTAAAATGTAGAAAATGTAGTATTTAAAATGAATACGAGATTTTATTCAAAAAAACGCTTTTTTGTCAAATTTTTGAAATTATAATATAGCTTTGTAAATAATTTTTAAAATTGCTGTTTTAAAAAAATGATAAAATAGTAAAAAATAACAACGAAAGTCTAAAATGAAATGCAAGCATTGTCAATTAAGTTTTAAACAAGAACAAATGATAGAAAAAAATGGAAATTATTTTTGTTGTAAGGGTTGTGAGAGTGTTTATGAAATTTTACACGATAACAATTTAGAGGAATTTTATGAAAAACTAGGTAGTCAAACTCTAAATCCAGTGACTATAGAACATATCAATAAAGACTATGGCAAGTATATTCAAAAAACTAAAGAAGGTTTTAGTGAAATCTTTTTGCTTATAGAAGAAATTCACTGTGCTGCTTGTGTTTGGCTGAATGAGAAAATTCTCATTAAAAGCGAAGGAGTGGTTGAGGTTGATATTAATTCTATCACTCATAAGGCTAGGATTGTTTTTGATGATAAAAGTATTAACTTAGCACAAATTATACAAAATATAGAAAGTATAGGTTATAAAGCGAGTGTGTATTTGCCTACCAAAAATGAACAAAGAGCAACACAAACCAAAAGAGACTTTTATGCAAAATTAATCGTTGCTATAGCTTGTGTGATGAATATTATGTGGATTTCTGTTGCAAAGTATGCGGGTTTTTTTAGTGGTATGGATGCAGATACTAAAGATATTTTGCATTTTGCGGAGTTTTTGTTGTGTACTCCTGTGCTTTTTTATACAGGATCTGTTTTTTATAAAAACGCCTATTATGCCTTAAAATTTAAGAACATCAATATGGATACTTTGGTTATTAGCGGAGCAAGTTTGGCTTATATTTATTCTATTTGGGCTATGTTTTCAAGGGCTTCGCAGGTGTATTTTGACTCTGTTGCAATGATTATTTGTTTTGTTTTTATAGGAAAATACCTAGAGCTTTTGAGTAAAAAAAGAGCATTGGATACGCTTGATCATTTGCGTTCATTTTTGGTAAGCGAGGTAAGAGTTTTAAAAAATGGAGAAATCAAAAACACCGATGTTGAAGAAGTTGAAATAGGAGATATTATCGAATTAAAAGAAGGAGATAAGATACTAATTGATGGGGTGTGTATCAGTGGTAATGTAAGTTTAGATGTTTCTAGTTTAAGCGGAGAAAGCTTACCACTTGATGTGCAAAAAAACGATGTTATATATTCTGCTTCTTTGGTTTTAAGTGGTAATGCCTTGTATAAAGTGAGTGCTTTATATAAAGACTCTAAATTAGCAAGGATAATCACTTTACTTGAAAACTCAAGTACCAAAAAAGCAAAAATAGAAAAAATGGTGCAGCAAGTTAGTAGGTATTTTTCTCCTATTATTTTAACTTGCGCTCTATTGTGTTTTGCTTTCACTTTTTTTGTGTTGAATTTAGGTTTCGAAGAGGCCATGATACGCATGGTTTCGGTATTGATTATTGCATGTCCTTGTGCTTTGGCTTTAGCTACTCCTGTGAGTTCTTTGGTAGCAATTAGCACAGGGTTAAAAGAAAAGATTTTGTTTAAAGAAGCTGGTGTAGTAGAAGATTTAAGTAAATGCAATATAGCGGTTTTTGATAAAACAGGAGTGCTGACAAAGGCGAGCTTGGAAATAAAAAAATACTATTTAGATGAAACACTAGATCATAATGAATTGGTGAGTTTTTTATCTTTAACCAACCACCCTGTTGCAAAAAGTATTTTGCGATTTTTAAATATAAAGCAATATAATAGAATTGAATTTGATAAGGTAGAAAATTTCCAGGCAAGAGGATATAAGGCATTTTTAGGAAATGATGAGTGGCTTGGTGGCAATGAGAAATTTTTAAAAGAAAATTATATTCAAACCCAATCTTTTGAAAGTACTCATTTTATTTTTGCAAAAAACAAAGTGATTATGGCGGTGTTTGAGTTGGAGGATAAAATTCGAGATAATTCTAAAGAGTTGATCGATTTTCTTAAAAATCAAAAAATGCAAATTTATATGCTTAGCGGGGATAATCCTTTTGCTGTAGAAAGAGTTGCAAAAAAATTAAAAATAAGCAACTATAAAGCTTCTTGTATGCCAGAAGACAAAATGCAAATTATAGCTAGTTTAAATCAAAAAGCTAAAGTCTTAATGGTAGGAGATGGGGTTAATGATGCTTTGGCGCTTTCTTATGCTGGGGTAGGGGTTTCATTAAAGGAAGGTTCAGAACTTGCTATGGAAAATAGTGATATTGTATTGTTAAAAAATGATCTTGAAAGTTTACAAAAAGCCATGAAAATAGCAAAAAAAACATATTATATCATTAGACAAAATTTAACTTTTTCTTTATGTTATAATGCCTTGAGTATGCCTTTGGCTTTTTTTGGTTTGATTAATCCGCTAGTTGCGGCTTTATCGATGTCATTTAGTAGTATAATAGTAATTTTAAATGCTTTAAGGATAAGAAAATGAATGGTGTTTTAATGATGATGATTGGAGTTTCATTACTTGCTTTGTTTTTGGCAATTTGTGCTTTACTTTGGGGTATTAAAAACAAGCAATTTGATGATGATTATAAATTTACCATTTTAAATGATAGTGAAGATGCTTTAAATGATGCAGTGATTTTAGAAAAGAGGAAAGAGGAAATTTTAAAGAATAAAAAACAGCCATAAAGGCTGTTTAGATTATTTTTTTAAGCTTTCAATATGTTCTTCGATCGCTTTGAAATCTGCTTCAGTTAAACCTTTAAGATTGATTTTCATAATCGCACCTTGGCCATAAGCATTTCTTTTGCCTGCTGCATATTCTTTCATGTATTGTAATCTTTCAGCTGCAGTTAAAGAATTTAACGCAGGGACTTTGTTAAGATAAACTTTGTCTGCTTTAGCACCATGACATACTGCACATTTTTTATAAAGTGTAGCACCATCTGCAGCAAAAGCTGAAACACCTAGACATGCCAAAGCTGATAAAACAAGTAGCTTTTTCATTGTATCACTCCTATATAAATTGAAAATAAAATGTTTTTAATTATAAGCTTTTTTTATTTAAATATACTTAAAAATTTTTTTAGCAGTCAAATTATAAAAATCTTAATAAAAATACATTATAATTTTTGCATGAAAACAAAGGCGTTATTTTTAGATAGAGATGGAATTATCAATATAGATAAAAAATATGTTCATAAGATTGAGGATTTTGAATTTTGTGAAGGTATTTTTGAGCTTTGTGATTTTTTTCAAAAACAAAATTTTGCAATTTTTGTTGCAACTAATCAATCTGGCATTGCAAGAAAATATTATAGTGAAAAAGATTTTGAGGTTTTAAGTGCATATATGCTAAGTGAGCTAAATAAACAAGGTATAAAAATAGAAAAAATTTACCACTGTCCTCATTTGGAAAATTGCGAATGTCGCAAACCAAAACCTGGCATGTTCTTAAAAGCACAAAAAGAATTTAACCTAGATCTTTCTCTTTCTTTTTTTGTGGGAGATAATTTAACTGATATGCAGGCTGGAATTTGCGCAGGCATAAAAAATTTATTTTTAATCAACGAAAATTATAACGATGATGAAAATTATAAAGCCTTTAAAAATTTAAAAGAATTTTTGCATTATTTAAAGGAAGAAAAATGAAAATTGTAATAACAGGCGGAGCAGGTTTTATAGGATCAGCATTGGCTTTAGAGCTTCAGGAACAACATGAGATTTTAATTGTAGATAAAATGCGTTCAAATGTTGTTTTTGATAATGGAAATTTAGAAAGTTTTGGACATTTTAAGAATTTGCTTGACTTTAACGGGGAGCTTTATGTAGGTGATATTAATGATGAAAAAACTTTAGCATATATAAAAAGTTTTAAACCTGATGTGATTTTTCACAAAGCTGCGATTTCTGATACAACGGTTTATGATCAAAATAAAGTTTTAAGTACCAACTTAAATACTTTTAAAGATTTTATTGAGCTTGCGCTAGAGATTGATGCTAAATTAATTTATGCAAGTTCAGCATCAGTTTATGGAGATGCTCCTAGTCCTCAAACTGTAAATTTAAGTGAAGCCCCTAAAAATCCTTATGCTTTTTCAAAATTAATGATGGATAAATTAGCAAAAAAATATTTTGATAAAATGCATATAGTAGGGCTTAGATATTTTAATGTATATGGTAAAGGGGAATTTTTTAAAAATACTACCGCTTCTATGATTTTGCAATTTGGACATCAGATTTTAGCAGGGAAGAATCCTCGTTTATTTGAAGGTAGTGATCAAATTTATCGTGATTTTGTTTATATTAAAGACGTCGTAAGTGCTAATTTGGAAGCATTAGAAACAAAAAGTGGTATTTATAATGTTGCAACAGGAAAAGCAAGAAGTTTTCAAGATATAGTGGATATTTTACAAAAAGAATTAAACACTAATTATCCTTGCGAGTATATTCCTAATCCTTATAAAAATGCTTATCAATTTCATACTCAAGCAAAACTAGATGCAAATTTTTTATATACACCACAATATAGTCTTGAAGAAGGAATCAAAGACTATCTAAATGAAATCAAAAGACTTTATGAAAAGGAAGTAAATGTTTGATGTTTTAAATTCAAAAAGACCCAAAATTCTAGTTGTTGGGGACTTTATAGTTGATCATTATATATGGTGTGATTGTACTAGAATTTCTCCTGAAGCTCCTGTAATGATAATGAAATCACAAAAAGAAGACAAAAGATTAGGTGGTGCTGGAAATGTATATGCAAATTTAAAAAGTCTTGGTGCTGAGGTTTATGCTTTGGGGCTTGTGGGTGATGATGAGAGTGGTAGGTTTTTAAAAGAAAATTTAAATGCAAGTTTATTAGTAGAAAAAAATAGAAAAACTCCACTCAAAAGCAGAGTTTTATCGCATTCGCAGCAGGTTTTAAGACTTGATGATGAAAATGATTTTAATACGCAATTAGAAGATGAGCTTATTGATGAGTTTAAGAAAATAGCTAAAGATTATGATGCGATTGTTTTGAGTGATTATGCTAAAGGTGTTTTAACGCCAAAAGTAACAAGAGCTTTAATTTCTCATGCAAATACCCTAAATTTGCCTATTTTGGTAGATCCAAAAGGAAAAGATTTTAGTAAATATCAAAACGCAACACTGCTTACACCTAATAAAAAAGAAGCTATGCAGGCTTTAGGTGTAGAGAAAATAGAAAATCTAGAACAAGCAATAAAACAATTAAAAGATGATCTTGGTTTGTGTTATTCGATTATAACTTTATCTGAAGAAGGCATTGCACTTTTTGATGATCGTTTGCATATTATCCCTGCTAAGGCTTTAGAAGTATATGATGTAACTGGTGCTGGTGATAGTGTTATAGCTATGCTTGCTTATGCTTTGGCTTTAAAGATTGATATTGTCAAAGCATGTGAATTAGCCAATGATGCTGCAGCGGTTGTAGTGGCAAAAGTTGGAAGCGTTAGTGTTAGTTTAGATGAGATAAGAAATTTAGAAAAAGCTTCTTTTGAGGGTAAAATCAAAAGTAAAGAAGAGCTTGTAAAAATAACACAACATCAAAAAGTGGTTTTTACAAATGGTTGTTTTGATATCATGCACTATGGGCATATAAAATACCTTGAAAAAGCCAAAAGGCTAGGAGATGTGTTAGTTGTGGGGTTAAATTCAGATCAAAGCATTAAAAGACTTAAAGGAGATTTAAGACCCATTAATGCTGAATTTCAACGTGCATGTATGCTTGCGAGTATGTATTTTGTAGATTATGTGGTAATTTTTGATGAGGATACGCCTTTTGAATTGATCCAGTTTTTAAAACCCGAGATACTCGTAAAAGGGGCTGATTATAAAGATAAAGAAGTAGTTGGATCAGACATAGTAAAAAAAGTAGAATTGATTGATTTTGAAGAAGGTTTTAGCACCACTAATATTATCAATAGGATTGTTAATGATAAAAAAAATTGAAAAAGAAATAATAGAACATCAAAAAACTTTAGAGCAAGTTTTAAATTTAAAAGAGCAAGTTGCTTTGGTTGCTCAAGAATTGAAAAATTGTCTAAAGCAAGGTGGTAAGATTTTAATTTGTGGAAATGGCGGTAGTGCAGCAGACAGCCAGCATTTTGCAGCTGAATTGAGTGGGAGATATAAAAAAGAAAGAAAAGCTTTGGCTGCTATTGCGCTAAGTACAGATACTTCAGCTTTAAGTGCTATAGGAAATGACTACGGTTTTGAATTTGTTTTTTCAAGACAAGTGGAAGCTTTGGCTAGCGGTAATGATGTTTTAATTGGTATTTCAACGAGTGGAAAGAGCATCAATGTTATCAAAGCGTTTGAAAAAGCTAAAGGCATTGGAGTTAAGTGTATAGGTTTAAGTGGGAAAGGCGGTGGTTTGATGAATGCATTATGCGATCATAACATAGTTATCCCAAGCGATGATACTGCAAGAATTCAAGAAATGCATATTTTAATTATACATTGTTTGTGTGATTTGATAGAAGAAGAATACTAAGTTTGGGTTATTTACCCAAACTTAAATAATACTCGATTTGATCTTTTTGTAAAATTCTAATTAAATTCGTACTTCCTGCTACACCTATAGGAAAACCTGCTGTAAGGGTATAAACACCATCTCTTTTCATCAAACCTTTTTCAACTCCAAGTTTTACTGAGTTGCTTAAAAGTTCTGTTAAATTCTCATGTTTTTCTATTAAAATAGCAGGTTGTACACCCCAAACTATACTTAAGAAATTTAAAGTTTTTTTAGAATGTGTAATAGCTATAATGTCCATTTTTGGACGATATCTCGCAGTTTTAATGGCAGAAGCACCACTGCTTGTTATGGTGAAAATTGCATTAGCATTTAAATCAGTTGCTAATTGAGTGCTTGATTTTGCGATGATATCTGTTTCATTAAAGCATTTGAAATTTTCAAATTTTTCATAAGGATAGTTTTTTTCAGTTTCGATGATAGTTTGAGTCATGATATCTACTGCATTGGCAGGATCAATACCAACAGCACTTTCTTCGCTAAGCATAACTGCATCGGTGCCATCAAGTACCGCATTTGCCACATCTGAAATTTCAGCTCTAGTTGCTGTTTTAGATTTTGCAAGCGAGAAGAGCATTTGTGTGGCAGTGATGACTGGTTTGTTAGCTTCGTTGGCTTTTTTTATGATGAGTTTTTGTATATTTGGTACTCTATAATAAGGAACCTCTATACCCAAATCACCTCTTGCAACCATAATACCATCACTGCAGCTTATAATTTCATCGATATTTTCAACTGCATCGAATTTTTCTATTTTTGCAAAAATAGCAATTTTAGCATTATTTTCATCAAGAATTTTTTTTACTTCATCAATATCATGGGCATTTTGCACAAAAGAAATAGCTAGAAAATCAACATCATTTTTAATACCCCAAGCTAGATCATCTTTGTCTTTTTGTGTGATAATATCGATATTGATTTTTGTGTTAGGAAAATTGATTCCTTTGTTTGAGCTAAGTATTCCGCTATTTTCTACTTGGGTTTGGATAAAATCTTTTTCAACTTGTACTACTTTGGTTTTAATAGAGCCATCACAAAGGTAAATGTATTCTCCAACCTTTAACATAGAGAGAATTTCTGGGTGATTAATGCATACTCTATAATGTTCATTAGAAAATTTTTCACCATCAAATGTATCTTTGTAAAAGTCTAATCGATCGCCGTTTTTTAATTCAAAAGGTTCTGGAATTTTTAAAGTTCTGATTTTTGGACCACTTATATCTTGTAAAATTCCAATTCTTGCGTTTAATTCAGCTGCGACTTTTCTAATAGTGGCTAAATTTTGACTATGATACTCATGGCTACCATGTGAGAAATTTAAACGAAAGACATTTACACCATTAATGATCATTTGTCTAACAGTAGTTTCATTTTCGCTTGCTGGTCCAATCGTTGCAACAATTTTTGTCTTTTTTAGCATTTTTAATCCTTTTTATAGTAGTTCGCTAGCAAATAAATCCTCATTAAAATTTGTACCTAGGTATTGACAGATAAGTTTTGCATCTCTATAGCCATTCCCAAGACAACTTGTAGCACCTGGACTTGGAGTCATATTGAAGATTATACCTGGAATCTCTGTGATACTTGCTTCACCAAGCATTAGCTCGCCTGCTTTTTTATCAAGTACTTGTGGACGAACCCCACCAAATTTTTTAGCATAATAAATATCATCAGTTTTCAAACTAGGAACAATTTTTTTGGCATCTTTAACAAAAAGTTTTTTGTTGATATAAGGAATTTCAAATAAATAATTATAAAGAATGTAGTTTCTAATGGTAGAGTCTTTAAAAAGATTAAAGCAAATTTTAACTACATTCATATCAAGGTTAAGTGTTTTGAAAAATTCAGGTAAAGATTTAAAACCATGATATCTTTCCAACATAGGAATAACTAAAGCGGTAGGGCCAAAGCGCGTATTCATATCTGCAAGTAAGTCAGGATCTCCATGTAAAGCAGCAAAAGGTAGTTTTGGGTTTTGTACCATATAGACTTTACCATTTAGGATTTTTCTTTTTGTCATATAGAAACTTCCTGCAACAGGAAAGCAAGATTTGTCTAAACCTATACCCATTTTATGTGCTAAAAATAAAGAATGCGCACCTGCGTTGACTATGATAGATTTTGCACTATATTCTTTAAAATCTTTTGTTTTGATATAAAAAATATCATCTTTTTTTTCTATAAAAACAACTTCTTGATTATAAGCAACATGTGTGTTTTTGCCTTGTTTGTGAGCTTGTTCTATTAAGCTTTGACTCATGAGGCCAAAGTCAACAGTGGTGTAAATTTCTCCTGCTTCTACACCCATAGCTACAACATTATCTGTTCTATCATTAACACCATCTTCACCTAAAACAACATTAGGTTCTATTTGTTTGATTTCGTCTTTGTTGTAAAATTTAATATAAGGATATAGTTCTTTAAATTCTTCGTATCTATTTTTCATGTACTCACATTCTGTATCACCTACTGCTAATGCTAATTTTTGATGTGAGTGCATAAATTTGTTTTGAGCATTTTGTAAAAGCCCGTACTTTACAATCATATCAGCTGTTTTTTTGACTTTTTTTGCTTTTTCTAAAGTATAGTTTGTTTCTATATCGCCACAGTGGATAGTTTGTGAATTGCTTGTACCACAACTGTTTAGGGTCGCAGCGCTATTATATTTTTCCAATAAAGCAATGTTTTGTATATTTGTATATCTTGCTAGCTCATAAAATGCTGCAGCACCAGAAATCCCACCGCCAATTACCACGGTATCAAAATGTTTTTGATCCATTGTTGTTTATTCCTTTTGTGTGTTTGATTTTGCTAATGATATCAAAATATAATTGTTTTGAGTTTAAATAAAGCTTATAATTTGTGGAGTTATTAAGAGAAATAAATTTTATAGTTTAAAATTTTCACAAACGGCTTTTTTCATACCTCTAAAAATTAAAAATTTATCATAAATAGCATAGTCAAAAAAATTTGCCAGAAATTGTCCATCGCCACCTGTGAAGTATAGTTTTTTATCATAAGCACTGTCTTTAATGAGTAAATAAATACTTTTGAAAACACCGTAACTTAATGCATCAACAGTTCTTTGTGGGAAGGCGTCGAAATTGATTTGGGTGTTAAGTTCGTATTTTAAACGTGATGAAATATTTGCAAAAGATTTTTTATAGTTTTCAATTCCGGGTAAAATAAAACCACCTAAATGAATGGAGTTAGAAACAATATCTACTGTTATGGCTGATCCTGCATCAACCACTACGCCATCTTCTATGGTATAGCAAGCTGCTATTCTATCAACACCTAGGTTGTCATAAATTGTATCGAAATTAAAATATGGTGCAAGGTTGACAAATAAAGGATTGCGTTTTAATCTTTCTTCTAAGTTAGGATTAACATTGATATAAAATACCTTTTGTGTTGGTTCGTATTGTAAAAATTGTTCAATACTCATAGAATGGAATTTTTGTTCATTTAAAAAACTCGCGGTTGTATTTCCAATATCACACAAAAGCATGGGTTTTGATTCCTTGGTTATTTAGATATGCTTTTGCTTTGGAGCAGATTAAGGCTTGATGAAAGATAAAAGAATTTTTAAAGTTAAGATCTAGATGGGTACTGATTTGCTTGATAATTCTTTCATATTCTAAGCTATCTTTTGCAAGAATTTTACTTTTGACAAAAGAAAACAAAACCAAGCAGTATTCTTTTTTTGTGTTTTCCCCGTATAAGCATAGTATTTTTTTCTTTTTGCTAAAGCTAGAAAGATCTATGCTTTTGGTATTTTTTAAAATTAAGCCGCAACTGATAAGAATATTACTAAGTTCTTGGTTCATTTTAATTTAACTGTAAAACTTTGTTATTATAGAAAAATTTGTCATGACTCATAAAGCTTTTTTGATCTACTGCATCGCTTAATTTGTATACAGAATAGTTTTTTAAATCAGTATTTAAGCGGATTAAATATCCTGTTTTTTCAAAGATATATAAAAAGTCATGATGCAATGTGCTTTTTGAAAATAAAGCAAACTGAAATTTTACCTCATTAATTTTTCTAAGATTATAATCATTTTTGATAATTCTTCCATCTTTGGTGAGTATAAAAATTTCTCTATCATTAGCGTTTACTTCTTTGATGTCCTCGTTAAGATATACGGTTCTATTAGTAGGGGTTACAACGATGATTTTTTTTGCAGTTGCTGCAATCATTGTGTCGTTTTTAACATGAAGATAAATGATGTTGTTAAAAAACTCTTCACTACTTACCATGATTTCTTTGCTTACTTTTAAACTGCTTTTGTTTACTATAGCAAGTTTACCATTTAGCATAGGATAGATAATAATGGTATTTAAGAAATAAGGATTAGCATAACGACTATCTTGAGCGTAAGCAGTTCCTAAATTTTGTAGCATTTTTATACCAAGATTTTTGTTTGCATAAACCAAGCTATTGCTTGCTAAAACCAAAGCGATATCATCACCATCTAAACTTGCACTAACAACACTTTCATTAAATTTATAAAAATATAACTCTTCGCCTTTTAGATTTAAAATTTTAAAATTTCCATTATCATCTGCTATAAGAATTTCATCTTGATATGCATTTAAGATGTGGTAGTTTTTATCTAATTTAAAGTCAATAATATTTCCTGTTGTGTTTATAAAAGCATTGTTATTTAATTGTGCGATATTGTTATTAAAACTTGTAATTTTACCATTGATGTTTTTTGCGCTATTTGGAAGTGGATCTACCTGTGTAGGTTGATAGTATTCTCTTTTTGTACCACATGCGCTTAAAAAAACGAGTGTTATGATAAACAAATAAATGTGTTTCATTTTATTCCTTGATAGTGTTTTAAGCTAGTGATAACTTGCCATAATGGCGAATTTACTGGTATTTTATTAAATTCAAGATCTGCATTTTTAAAATCATTATTTTTTAAAAATTCAAAGCCTTTTAGTAAGATATTATAGTCTTTTAAAAAGTCTGATTTTTGATTATTTTGTGCTAAAACAATTTGTTTTAACAAAGGATCAATATCAAAAGCGGTGGTTTGATTGAGATCATGACTGTTTTGGCTCATTAAAAAAATAGTATAAAGGTTTAAATTTTTTTGTTTTAATTCCTCTAAAAGCTTTTGATCTGATGGGTTTTTTTGCAAACTGCTAAAAATAAGATTGCTTTCTTTTATATTTTTTTCTTGGTTGATATGATAAATATAACTTCCACCAAAATAAACAATTAGCAAAACAATAAAAGTGATAAAATAGTATTTGTATTTTCTTATAAAACGTTCTGACTTAATGAAATTTTCCATCATTTGTTCTTGAGAGCTTAATTCTTGTTGAACTGCTTTTAAATTATCTTTTAAAGCCATATTTTTCCTTTATGATTATATAGTAAAATACCACCTAGTGTTTAAAGTCTATAATTGTAACATATAAAAATGAAAAAATAAATGATTTTATGTTATAATTTTCTATCTAAAAAAGAGTTTTTAGAAGATCATTTTAAAAATTAAGGTAAATCATGCAAATTGATGATAATTTATTAACAAAGCTAGAGAAACTAAGTGCTTTAAAAATAGCAGATGAAAAAAGACAAGAGCTGGAAGAGCAACTAAGTCAGATTGTTAATTTTGTTGAAAAATTAGACGAACTAGATCTTTCCAATATAGAAGCAATGACAAGTACCACCAATGGTGGCACGCCTTTTAGAAGTGATGAAAGTGAAAAATCTGATGTGATTGATTCAGTAAGCAAACATGCTCCAAATTCCCAAGATGGATTTTTTGTTGTACCTAAGATAATTGAATAAATATTTGGAGTTTAAGAGAGTATGGAAAATTTTTCATGGTTTGATGTTTTTGTATTGGGATTAACTGCGGTTTTGGGCTTAAAAGGCTTAGTAAGTGGTTTATTTAAAGAGATTTTTGGTTTATTAGGGATAGTTGGTGGTGTTTTACTTGCTTCAAGATATGCTAAAGAAGTAGCAGAAATTATCAATAATAATTTTTATTCAATTCAAAATGAAAATCTTGCGATTTTTGCTGGTTTTTTAGTATTACTTGTTTGTATTTGGATAGTTTGTATGGCTTTGGGAAATATCTTATCGAAAATGTTTAGCATGAGTGGACTTGGATTTATTGATCGTATCGGTGGTTTTTTGTTTGGTAGTGCTAAGATATTTTTGATTTTTGCTATTTTAGTAGCTTGTGTAAGCAATATAGAATTTTTAAATTCGAGCCTAGAAAAATATACAAATAATAGCCATACTTTAGATTTGCTTAGAAAAACCGGTGAATATATTATGAATACGGAATTTACTCAAAATGGTTTGGAAAAAATTGAAGAAAAAATCAAAGATTCTAACTTAAGTTTAAATTCGGAGAATGGATAATGCAAATTGAAAATATAGAATATGATGTATTGCTAGAGCGTTTTAAAAAAACACTTAAGGATAATGGCTTAAAGTATACTAAACAAAGAGAAGTTCTTTTAAAAACTTTATACAATAGTGATGTGCATTATACCCCTGAAAGCTTATATGTGGAGATAAAACAAAAAAACCCAGAATTAAACGTAGGTATTGCTACGGTGTATAGAACATTAAATTTACTAGAAGAATCGGGTATGGCTACTTCGATATCTTTTGGAGCTTCAGGTAAAAAATTTGAACTTGCCAATAAACCACACCATGATCATTTAATTTGCAAAAGTTGTGGTGAGATAGTGGAATTTGAAAATTCAATTATCGAACAACAACAAATGTTAATAGCAAAAGAATATAATTTCAAATTAACAGGGCATTTGATGCAGCTTTATGGTTTGTGTCCGCAGTGTAGTAAAAAGTAGAGGTAGGTCGATGTTTGACAATATTTTAGAGCAACAAAAAATTCAAAAAGCACATGAGTTAAAAGAGTTAGGGATAAATCCATATCCGCATTTTTTAAAAAAAGAGATGAATATAAGTGAGTATAAAAATAAATTTACTTATATTAAGGATATGGAAAATCAAAGAGATGAAAATTCATATGGTATTGTAGCTGGAAGATTAAAACTTCTCAGAATAGCTGGAAAATCTGTATTTGCCAATATTGAAGATGAGCAAGATAATTTGCAAATTTATTTTAATCAAAATATTTTAGGAGAAGAGTATTTTGGTATTTTAAAAAAATATCTTGAAGTAGGAGATATTGTTTTAGTTAAAGGTTTTCCTTTTATGACTAAAACTGGAGAATTTAGTCTTCACGTGAAAGAAATTCAAATAGCAACAAAAGCTATAGTTCCACTTCCAGAGAAGTATCACGGATTGACAGATATTGAGCAAAGATATAGAAAAAGATATCTTGATATGATTATGAATAGTGAGGTAAGAAAAGATTTTATTTTGCGTTCTAAAATCGTTTCTTATATAAGAGCTTTTTTTGAATCTAAAGGATTTTTAGAAGTCGAAACTCCGATGATGCATCCTATTGCAGGTGGTGCAAATGCTAAACCTTTTGTAACTTATCATAATGCTTTGGGCGTAGAAAGATTTTTAAGAATTGCTCCTGAGCTTTATTTAAAACGTTTGATTGTAGGTGGTTTTGAAGCAGTTTATGAGATTAATAGATGTTTTAGAAATGAAGGTATGGATTTAACACATAATCCTGAATTTACAACAATAGAATTTTATTGGGCATATCATAATTATCACGATCTCATGGATTTAACGGAAGAGTTATTTGCTATGCTTTTGGATAAGTTAGGACTAGATAAAAAGCTTGAATTTGATGAAAAAATAATCGATTTTTCTAAACCTTTTGAGAGAATTACCTATAAAGATGCTCTAAAAAAATATGGTGGTTTGGATGATGAGTTGATTCATGATAAGGCTAAAATTTTAGAAAAACTTCAAAGAGATGGTTTTGAAGTAAATGAAAAATTAGAGCTAGGTCATTTGCAAGCTGAGCTTTTTGATCACTATGTAGAAGATAAATTAATTGATCCTACTTTTGTAGTAGATTTTCCAATATCAATTAGTCCTTTATCAAGAAGAAGTGATAAAGATGCAGAAATTGCAGAGAGATTTGAGCTTTTTATTGCGGGCAGGGAAATTGCAAATGGCTTTAATGAATTAAACGATCCTCTTGATCAGTATGAGAGATTTTTAAAGCAAATCGAAGCTAAAAATGCAGGCGATGAAGAAGCTTGTGAGATGGATGAGGATTTTGTTAACGCATTAGGCTATGCTATGGCACCAACTGCAGGCGAGGGTATAGGGATAGATAGACTTATTATGCTTTTGATTAATAAAAAATCAATTCGTGATGTTGTCCTTTTTCCAGCAATGAGACCACTTAAAAACGAAGCAAAAGGAGAGTAAATGTTAGAAAATTTTGATAAAGAAATTTTTGATTTAACCCAAAAAGAATTAACAAGACAATGCGATGGTCTTGAAATGATAGCAAGTGAAAACTTTACCATACCAGAAGTGATGGAGGTAATGGGAAGTATTCTTACTAATAAATATGCAGAAGGTTATCCTGGTAAAAGATATTATGGTGGATGTGAATTTGTAGATGAAATAGAAACAATTGCTATAGAAAGATGTAAAAAACTTTTTAATTGTAATTTTGCTAATGTACAACCAAATTCAGGATCACAAGCTAATCAAGGTGTTTATATGGCACTGTTAAATCCAGGCGATAGAATTTTGGGTATGGATCTAAGTCATGGCGGACATTTAACTCATGGTTCAAAGGTAAGTTCTTCAGGTAAAATTTATGAAAGTCATTTCTATGGAGTGGAGCTTGATGGAAGAATTGATTATGATAAGGTTAGAGAAATAGCAAAAGAAGTTAAGCCAAAGCTAATTGTTTGTGGTGCTAGTGCTTATCCTAGAATAATTGATTTTGCTAAATTTAGAGAAATTGCAGATGAGGTTGGTGCGTATTTGTTTGCTGATATCGCACATATTGCTGGTTTGGTTGTTGCGGGTGAGCATCCTAGTCCTTTTCCTCATGCGCATGTTGTAAGTTCAACAACCCATAAAACTCTAAGAGGCCCAAGAGGTGGGATTATAATGTGCAATGATGAAGAAATTGCAAAAAAAATCAATTCAGCGATTTTTCCCGGTATTCAAGGTGGACCTTTAATGCATGTAATTGCTGCTAAAGCGGTCGGATTTAAATATAACCTAAGTGATGAGTGGAAATTATATGCAAAACAAATCATTAAAAATACAGCAACACTAGCACAAGTATTAATAGACAGAAAATACGATCTAGTTAGCGGTGGCACAGATAATCACTTAATCTTGTTGAGTTTTTTAAATAAAGAATTTAGTGGTAAAGATGCGGATTTGGCTTTAGAAAGAGCTGGAATTACAGCAAATAAAAATACTGTACCGGGAGAAACTAGAAGCCCGTTTGTAACAAGTGGATTAAGACTTGGAACCGCGGCTTTAACTGCAAGAGGTTTTAAGGAAGAGCAAATTAGCATTGTTGCAAATTATATAGCAGATATTTTAGATGATATACAAAATACAAAATTACAAGATGAAATTAAGACTAAATTAAAAGATTTAGCAAGTAATTTTATTATTTATGAAAGGGCTTTATTTTGATTACAACAATGGATTTAGCTTTAATTAAAATGGTTACAAGCCATTATTACATTAAACGCAATACTATAGTAAACAAATACGAACACAAGGGTAGAATATTTTTTGATAAATTTGAAAAAATAAATGCACCCTTAACTGCGAATGTGATACAAGAGCACATGGAGAAAAAGATTATTGTTGCACACTCGTTGATCAATAGTTTTGATAAGGTTGAAAACATAGTATTTGATTATAATGGCTTTAATGCTGAACGTTTTTGGCATAGAGCTCAACTAGTTTTAAGAGAAGAGGGTTTTATTAATTTTACTGCTTATAAAACAAAGAGCAATAACCATTTGCATTTGTATATTCATAAGGGTCATACTACTTTTAATGAGGCATGTTCTTTGGGGTCAAAATTATCTTTGCTTTTTTCTCAAAAAATGCCAGTTGAATGGAAGGTTTTTCCTAGCTTGGATATACCTAAAGAATTTAATATTCTTACTTTACCTTATGAGGTTTATCAAAAAGAGCGTGGTGCTTCTTGGTCTAAACATATGTAATTTTGAAAGGATGTAGAAAATGGAAGAAAACAACAAAAATGAATTTGATGATATTATTTTGCAAAAGAGCAACAAAAGTGAGAAATTAAAGAAGATTTTACTTCGATCTATTATTTTGATTATTGTCTTTTTGGTTGTGATGATTGTAATGAAGTTAATCAATGATCCAGGTGAAGAAAAAGCGTTGCAAATGCCACCAGAGCCACAAGAGCAATCTTCTTATGAAAATAATTTTAATTCTCTACCAATTACTGATAGCGCTAAAGAAGAAGATGAATTTGAGGCTTTGGCTAGAAAATTAAAAGAAGAAAGTGCTTTGGTTGACACTAATACTACTGAAGAGATAAAACAAGAAATTCCAACAACAAACAATAGCGTATTGGATCAAATTTCAAATTCTGAGCCAAAAGAAGAAGTTGCTAAGGTTGAAGAAAAACAAGAAGAAAAAGTAGTGGAAAAAGTAGCTCAAAATCCAGTTCAAAAGCCGATTGAAAAACCAAAGACAAGTGTAAGTGAAAAACCAAAAGCACCAGAGCAAAGTAGCAATGCAAATGAGCTATTTGAAAGCATTCAAACTCCAAGCATTCAAACTCAGCTTCCAGCAGGTGCTTACGTGCAAGTATTTTCTTTGAATAGTTTAGATTTGAAATCTAAAGAATTAAATCTTTTAAAATCTAAAGGCTATGAATACAAAATTTATAAAACAGTGGTTAATGGAAAAGAGCTTACCAAGGTTTTAGTTGGTCCTTATAAAGAAAGCGAACTAAAAGCTGAATTAGAAAAAATTCGTTCTAATGTTGCAAAAGGTGCATTTACTTTTAGAATCAAATGAAAATCTTTGCTGTTATTGGCGATCCAATTGTGCATTCTAAATCCCCTAGAATGCACAATAATGCCTTAAATACTCTTAATTTTTGTGCAAGTTATACACGCTATCACCTCCAAGAAAAAAACAAACTAAAAGATGTCGTAAAATTCTTTGATGGAGTTAATATTACCATTCCTTTTAAAGAAGAGGCTTGTTTAATAGCCGATTTTAAAGATAAAAGTGTTTTGCATATAGGTTCTGCTAATACTCTTTTAAATAAAAATAATAAAATTTATGCTTACAATACAGATTACTTGGGTTTTTTAAAAGCGATTGAAGAATTTAAGAATATAAAAAATGCTTTGATTTTGGGTGCAGGTGGTACAGCCAGAGCATTAGCATATGCTTTAAAAACACAAGATATTGAAGTAGCAATTGTTAATCGTTCTGATGGTAGATTTGAAAAACTAAACCATAGTGTTTGTTATTTATATGAACAATTACAACCTGACTTTCAATTTGATTTGATTGTTAACACAACTAGCGCAGGTTTGAATGATATGATTTTGCCTTGCAAAAGAGATATTTTAGAAAATCTTTTTTGTAATGCCAAATATGCTTTTGATGTAATTTATGGTAAAAATACTCCTTTTTTGGAGTTAGCTAGACAATGGAATTTGCAAACTAAAGATGGAACAGATATGCTCTTGTGGCAGGGCGTGTTTGCATTTGAACTTTTTTTAGAGTGTAAGCAACAAAGAGAAGAGATATTTAAAGCCATGAATATGGCTTTAAATTATCCTTAATGGCTAAACCAAGATTTTATTTTATCAAATAAACTTTCTTGCTCAATAAACGCTTCTTCATCGGCTATACCAAAGCTTTTTTCAAGTTGCAATAAAAGGTTTTTTTGTTCTTCATTGAGATTTTTAGGGAATTTAATATCAATTTGCACAATGTGCGAGCCTAATTTTCCTGTGTGAATATTTTTAACCCCTTCATTGGCTAATTCAAATTTTTGTTTATCTTTTGCGCCAACTGGAAGCTTTAGATCTGCTTCTCCTCTTATGGTGGAGATTTTTATGGTTTTTCCTAAAGCAGCTTGAGTGAAAAACACAGGAACGATAGTATAAATATCATCTTCATGTCTGATAAATCTCTCATCATCTTCAACAATAATTTTGATATATAAATCTCCTCTTTGTGAGCTATTTGGAAGTTCATTGGCTTTGTTTTGAACTCTAAGACTCATTTCATTATCTATGCCTTCAGGTATATCAAGCTCGATTTGATCTTTTATTTCTTCATATCCATTTCCATGGCATGTTTTACATTTATCTTTAATGACTTTTCCATTTCCATGACAGTGATTACATGTTTGAACTAGAGTCATAAAACCTTGTCTAACGCCTACTTGTCCTTTACCACCGCAATATGAACAAATATCTTCTTTTCCGTTTTCAGAACCACTTCCATTGCAGCTTTTACAAAAAGTTTTATAACGAAAATCAATCTTTTTCTTGCAGCCAAAAACAGCTTCTTTAAATGTGATTTTGGTGGCTATTTTTAAATCACGTGGGTATTTTTCTTTTTTTTCTCTTCTTTGACTAGAGCTGCCAAATCCAAAGCCTTCTCCAAAAAAGCTTGAAAAAATATCCCCTAAATCAATATCTCCAAAACCACCAAAACCACCTGCTTGGCCTTTTAAGCCATCTTTTCCGTATCTATCATATATGCTTCTTTTTTCATCATTACTTAATACTTCATAAGCTTCGTTAACTAGTTTAAATTTTTCTTCAGCTTCTTTGTCTCCTTGATTTCTATCAGGGTGGTATTTTAAGGCCATTTTTCTATAAGCTTTTTTAATAGTGTCTTTATCAGAATTTTGAGAAATTTCTAATATTTCATAATAATTAAGTTCCACTGTTTTCCTCTCAATTGAAAATTAATAATGCAATTTTAGCAAAAAAATAAATGAAAAATTAAATTATGTGTTATAATATTAAGTTGTAACATATTTTATTAAGAAGGATAAATGATGATTAATGTTTTAATGATCGAAGATGATCCAGATTTTGCGGAATTTTTAGCAGAATATTTAGCTCAATTTAATATTAAAGTTACGAATTACGAAGATCCTTATTTAGGAATGAGCGCTGGTATAAAAAACTACGATTGTTTAATCCTTGATTTGACTTTACCAGGACTTGATGGTCTTGAAGTTTGTCGTGAAATAAGAGAAAAATATAGCATACCTATTATCATTTCTTCGGCTAGAAGTGACTTAAGCGATAAAATCGTAGGACTTCAAATAGGTGCAGATGATTATCTTCCAAAACCATATGATCCAAAAGAAATGCACGCAAGAATCATGAGTTTGATTCGTCGTTCAAAACGTGTAAATGAAACCCCAGAAAAAATTATCAATTCTGCATTTAAGATTGATGAAAAAAGACATGAGATCAGCTATAATGATGAAGTTTTGGTTTTAACTCCTGCTGAATATGAAATTTTAAGCTATATGATCAGACAACATGGTTTTTCAGTGAGTAGAGAGCAGCTTGTATATCACTGTAAAAGTTTAAAAGATAAAGATTCTAAAAGCTTAGATGTGATTATTGGAAGACTTAGAACTAAAATCGGTGATAGTTCAAAAGCACCAAAGCATATTTTCTCAGTTAGAGGGATAGGGTATAAGTTAATAGGATGAAAGTAACTATTAATCTTAAGATTACTATTCTTTTTGCGACTGCTTTTTTATTTGTTTGTGCTTTGTTTGTCCTTCTTGGCAAGGTTCAGATTGATTCTTATTTGACAAGTGAACAAAGTCGACAAAAAGAAATTGTGGAGAAAATTATTTACAATTTAGAAAGAAGAGAAGGTTTTTCTATTCATGAATATCTTCTTTCTAAATCTTTTAAATTGGTTGAAAACGAACGCAATATTAAGCATATAGTTTCAAAAGGTGAAAAAGTACTTAGGATTAATTCTTTATACGGAAGTTTTTCTTCTATAATTTATCACAATCAGATCTTTTTTTACGTAGAGCGAATGAATACAAAAAGACTTTATGAGTTAAATGCTTCTGCACGCTTGGAGTATTTGTTTTTACTTAGTTTCTTTTTTAGTTTGATTTTAATTATATTTTTATATTTTTCTGTATTAAGATCCTTAATGCCATTGAAAATTTTAAAAAAGAAAATTAAAAATATTAGCGCAGGAAAAATCGAATCTTTGTCGGAGTATTCGCAAATTAATGACGAAATTTCTGAAATTTCTTTTGAGTTTGATCATGCTATTAATAAAATTCAAGAACTAGTTAAATCTAGACAATTCTTTTTAAGAATGATCATGCATGAGTTAAAAACACCTATAGGTAAGGGTAGGATAGTTTGCGAAATGCTAGATAATCAAAAGCAAAAAGACCGCCTTGTTGCTATTTTTGAAAGACTTGAATTGTTGATAGATGAATTTGGAAAAATTGAAAAAGTATTATCAAGAAATTGTCAACTTAATTTGCAGACTTATCATCTAAGCTTGATTTTAGAACAGGCTGAAGATTACCTCATGAGAGATGATTTTTATCAAAAAGTTAAAATCTCCTATAAAGAAGATACGATGATCATTGCTGATTTGGAGTTATTTTCTTTAATGCTTAAAAATTTAATCGATAATGCGATTAAGTATTCAGAAGATAAAAGCTGTGAGATTATATGTTCTGGGGATTATGTGATTGTAAAAAATAAAGGTGTGCAGCTTAAGAAAACTTTTGATTATTACCTTAAGCCTTTTGTTAGGGAACATAATAACGAAGTAGAAGGTATGGGATTGGGACTTTATATTATTAATAATATCTGCAATCTTCATGGTTATAACTTGACATATAGCTACGAAGATGGTTATCATACTTTTAAAATTGTCTTTTCAAGGCTAAAATAACTTGAAAAGTTTAGAAAAATTTAATGAATTAGTTGAAGCCTTTTCAGCACTCCCTACCATAGGTAAAAAAACAGCATTAAGACTTGCTTATCATGTGTGTATAAAAGATCCGCTGTTGGGTGCGAAATTAGCATATAGTGTCGAAGAATCTATTCGAATGATTAGAAAATGCACACAATGTGGTTCCTTAAGTGAAAACGAATTGTGTGAGATTTGTTCTAGTGAAGAGAGAAATGAGCAAATCATTTGCATTGTTCAAGATCCAAAAGATGTTTTGGTTTTAGAAGATAGTGGAAGTTTTGATGGCTTGTATTTTGTTTTAGATGATACTAGTGAAGAAAATATCACAAGATTAAGAAATATGATACAAAGTAAAAATTCCAAAGAAATCTTTTTCGCTTTTACGCAGGGTTTAAATTCTGATGCGATTGTTTTTTTTATAGAAGAAAAGTTAAAAGATCTTGATTTGAGTTTTTCACAAATCGCGCAAGGAATTCCAAGTGGCGTTAGCTTGGAAAATGTTGACTTTATATCACTGCACAAGGCAATCAATCATAGAACCAAGCTTGATTAAAGATATTTTTTAAGCAAATTAAGCCATTCGTTTTTATTAAGATCGTGTAAAATTTCATCTGCAAAATTACATTCCTTCACTCTTTCTTTAGAGAAAAGTAAAATTCTGCTTTCGGGGTATTTGTTTTTGTATTCATGGAGCAAATGTAGCATATAATCAAAATCAAACTTAATCACTTCATAATCAAGTAGTATTAATTTAAAACAAAACCTTAGAGTGCTTTTAAAATCACTAAGATTGCTTGCTGCTTGATTGTTTTGGCAAAACTGGTTTGTGATGTTTAAAATAAGATCATTTTCAAAGCTAGAAGATTTAAAAATTAAAACATTAGACATATAAGGCATTTGGTAGAAATCTTGTTTAAAATGAGTATTTAAGAATTCTGCCAAGTCTTTAGTATCAACTTGCGAAAAAACATAATTTAAGCCGTGTTCTACCGGATTTTTTGAGATGACAAATTGATAGTTTTCATATATTATTTCTTCACTTGTCTTGATTTCGCTAGAAATACCCATATCGTGCAAGATGCATTGCAATAGATAATTTTCGATTGAATTATCATTGATAATGCATGCGTGAATATTTCTATAAATATTAAATTGAGATTTTTTTATAATATTAAATTCTTGAAAAATGTTTTGAAGTACTTTGTCGTGTTTTAATGGTTTGTTATAGTGTAGGCTTTGTATAAGATCATGCAATTGCTTTTGCATGAAATGTTTTTGTGTTTTTTGATCTTGTAATTGCACTTGTTGTGTTTGAAAAACTTTTTTCAAGTTTTCTTTGGTTTCTTGTAGAGAATTTGAATGTGGTAAATTAAAATAATCTTCCAAATCCCAAATTATCATATTATTTTTTTTATTGTTTTTATTTCTTATAAATACATAGCTTATAGATATGCATACAATTAAAACACATATAAAACTATAAAGATAAAATAAATTCTCATTAATAGGGTAGAAAAAATAGTAGTTTAAAAAACACAGAGTTAAAGCCAAAAAGCTTATAAAAAGTATCATGTATTGTCCTTAATTAGTTGAGCTATTTTTGCATTAGAAAGTGATTTTAATTCATCAAAACTTGCGTTAAAGATATTATCAAAATTACCATAATAATCCAAAAATTTCTTAATATAGCCTTGAGAAATTCCAAGTTGTATTAATTTTGAGCTTTGTAAATCTTGCTTTCTTTTTGTTTTTTGGTGAAAGCTAATAGCAAAGCGATGTGCTTCATCGCGTAGTTTTTGTAAAAATTGCAATTTTTTATCGTCAGTATTTAACTGTATTTTGCCATCTTGGGTGTAAATTTTATCTTTAGCGCTTCCTTTTGCACGGTGTGCTTTTGCATCGATTTTTTCTTTTGATATGGCTAGTATATCCACGTTTGCACCTGAACTTTTAATGATATCGTTGGCTAATTTTAACAAAGCATCTCCTCCATCAATCAACCATAAATCAGGAGGTGGATTTTTATCAAATGACAAAGCTCTTTTGCTAAGAGTTTGGAGCATTTGATCATAATCATTTTTATAAGATAGATGATAATGTCTATAAGAACTTTTATCAAATTTTCCATCTTTGAAAGCCACTAAAGCACCGACATTTGCCTCACCTTGCATATGAGAATTATCGAAAATTTCAATATGATTAGGATAATTTTGCAAATTAAAAAAGTCTTTTATTTCTTTCAAGAGTAGGTAGTTTTCATTTTTCAGGTGTTTTTGTATATTGATTTTTGCATTTTCCAAGGCAAGATCACACAATGCTTTTTTTTCGCCAAGTTTTGGCATTTTAAGGTGGAATTTCTTAGAAAACCTTTTGCTAAGTAGATCTTGCAAAAGCTCCATATCTTCAAATTCATCATGTGTATATATGCGAGTTGAGTTAATAGGAGCTTCTTGGGTGTAATTTTCTAATATATACTGCTTATAGATTGCATTAGGATCAAACTCGCTTTGATTTTTAAGTGCTAAAATTTTATGATTTGAGCTGATGATTTTACCATTGTTAATCACAAATCGTACCATAGATAGTAGATTATCCTCGCAATAGACTGCAAAAACATCAAAATCTTCAAGCTTGGCAAGATCGATTTGTATTTTTACACTTAAATCTTGAATGGTTTTAATCTGATCTCTTATAAGGGCTGCTTCTTCATAGTTTTCATTTTTTGCATATTCTAGCATTTTATGCTCTAGGTTTTTAACTAAAGAAAGTGGATTTAAAAGCGCTTGTATAGCTTCTTGTGTGATTTTTTCATAAGCTTCTTGTGTGATTTTTTTTTCACATGGTCCTTTGCAGCGTTTAATCTGATAAAAAAGACAAAGTTCTTTGCAGGATTTTTTTTGTCTAAGTTCAAAAGATAAATATAACGCATTTAAAAGTTCTTTTGCTCCTTTAAAAAAAGGACCAAAATATTTAATTTTATTTTTTTTAATGATTTTTCTTGTAATTTCAAATCTTGGAAAATCTTCGTTTAAATCAATATAAATATAAGGATAAGTTTTATCATCTCTTAGCAATATATTATATTTAGGGTGCAATTGTTTTATGAAAGAATTTTCTAAAATCAAAGCATCAGCTTCACTTTTTGTGGTGATAAATTCCAAGTGCGAAGCCTCACTGATCATTTTTTGGATTCTTAAGCTGTTGTTAGGATTAGGACAAAGTTTAGGTGTAAAATTAAAATAACTTCTTACACGGTTTTTTAAGTTTTTGGCCTTGCCTACATATAGCAATTTTCCTTGTGCGTCAAAGTATTGATATACGCCAGGTAGATCCGGTAAAGTTTTGAGTTCATTTTCTAACATTTTTTATTAACACCCTTAATTCTTCAAATTTTTGATGTAAAATAGGATCTTGAATAGAATTGATAAAGTTTCCGCTAGAAAGCTCTAAGTGGTTTTGGGGTCTTTGTTTGGTGGTGTTTTTTTGTGCGGTAAAATTTTTATCACTTAGGATTTTGATATTTTTTACTTTGGCAAAATTACTCATAGGTTTAGCTAAAGTATAGTTTTTTATGAGATTTTTAATCATTTTTTTGGTATTATCGTGATTTAACTCCATGTATGCAATATGGTGTTTAACTAAAATAATCAAGGTATCATTTTTAATAAAGAGTTTGCTAATCATTTGTTGATGGTTATAACTTAATAAATTTAAAAACTCTTTATATTGAAAAAGTGCCCTTAAAGGTTTGTAATGTTTAAAATCGGCAAGTTCATTGATGATGTAATGGCTCGTTTTAATTTTCATTTATTTATTCTAACATTTTTTTTATTAATATTTTTAAACGCTTGCGGGTATAAAGATGCTCCATTTTATGAAATCAAAGATAATAACGGCAGTGTTAAGGAGATTAAAAAATTCCAATCTTTGGAGAGTGAAATATGAGTAAAATATTTTTTTTGCTGTGTTTGGGGGTTAGCTTTTTGCTAGCTAGTCCAACACATGAGTTAAATTTGGCTTTTAGTGCTTTGGGTATAGGTATTTTGATTATTTTTATACTAGGGTATTATTTTATTGCTGCAGAAGAAAAATATCACATCAATAAAACAAAACCTGCTTTATTTATAGGCACTGTTTCTTTTATTATAATTGGTATTTACATGGTTTTAAATGATCTAGACACTCAAATACTTGAAGAAAGTGTTAATCATTTGATTTTAGAAATAGCACAAATTGTTTTTTTCTTAATAGCAGCTATGACTTTTATAGAAGCACTAATAGAAAGGTCGGTTTTTGAAACATTAAAATATAAACTTGTAAGCAAGGGATATACATATAGGAAGTTATTTTGGCTAACAGGAATTTTAGCTTTTTTTATTTCGCCAATCGCAGATAATCTTACCACCGCTTTGATTTTATCTACGGTGCTTTTAACTATAGATAAAAACAATAAAGAATTTTTAATCCCAGGTGCTATTAACATTGTTGTTGCAGCTAATGCAGGTGGAGCTTGGTCGCCTTTTGGTGATATTACTACCTTGATGGTATGGACTGCAAAAAAAGCAACTTTTTTTGAATTTTTTGCTTTATTTCCTGCTTCGTTTATCGGTTGGTTATTGACAGCATATTTATTATCACGCTATGTTCCAAATGTTCAGCCTAATTTCCATAAAGATAATTTAGAAAAAGTTGAAATTAAACCAGGTGGTAAGGTATTTATTGCATTGGGTTTTTTAACTATTGCTTTGGCTGTATTTATCCATAGTATTTGTGATTTGCCTGCTATGTGGGGGATGATTTTTGGTCTTTCCTTATTAAGCTTATATATATACTTTTTTAATAAAAAACAAGGTAAAAAAGATTTAAATGTGTTTTACTATATGACGCGCATTGAAATGGATACTCTGTTGTTCTTCTTTGGTATTTTATCTGCAGTGGGTGCTTTGCATTTTGTGGGTTGGCTTGCATATGCTTCAGATCTTTATGTAAAATTTGGCGCAACAAGTATCAATATAGGAGTAGGATTTTTATCTGCTATTGTAGATAATGTTCCGGTAATGAGTGCAGTCTTAAAAGCAAATCCAAGCATGGATGATACTCAATGGCTTTTAGTTACACTTACAGCGGGAATTGGAGGTTCTTTGATAAGCTTTGGTTCTGCAGCTGGAGTGGGTGTTATGGGTAAAATGAAAGGTATTTATACTTTTAATGCACATTTAAAGTATGCTTGGACAATTTTAATAGGTTATGTAGTATCTATTATGGTTTGGTATGTACAATTTCAACTGTTAAATTTATAAAGGAGTTAGATGAAAAAAGCAGATATTTTAGTTTTAGACTTCGGGTCTCAATACACACAATTAATTGCTAGAAGATTAAGAGAGCAGGGTGTGTATGCAGAAATTTTACCTTTTAATGTAAGCTTAGATGAGATTAAGGCTAAGGAGCCTAAGGGTATTATTTTAAGTGGCGGGCCAGCTAGTGTGTACGCAAATGATGCTTATTTTTGTGATAAAGGTGTTTTCGAGCTTAATATTCCGGTATTAGGGATATGTTATGGTATGCAACTTATGGCACATCATTTTGGCGCAAACGTAGCTCCGGCAGGACACAAAGAGTATGGTAAAGCAACTATAGATATTCAAAACGATAGTGATTTGTTTAAAAATTTACCAAAAAAACAAACGGTTTGGATGAGCCATTCTGATAAGGTAGAAAATTTACCACAAGGCTTTGAAGTTTTAGCAACTAGTGAAAATAGCCCTTTTTGTGTTTTTGGAGACGAAAAACGTAAATTCTTTGCTTTACAATTCCACCCTGAAGTACAACATAGTGAATTTGGAAAGAGTATCTTGAAAAATTTTGCTAAATATGCTTGCAACTGCGATAGTGTATGGAATATGGGATCTTTTGCAAAAACTCAAGCGCAGAAAATCAAAGAAGAAGTGGGTAATGATAAAGTTCTTTGTGCAGTAAGTGGCGGGGTAGATAGTAGTGTAGTAGCTGCTTTGCTTGCAAGTGCGATCAAAGATCAAGTGGTAGTGGTTTTTGTTGATAATGGACTTTTAAGAAGTGGAGAAAAAGAGCAAGTTGAGTATATGTTTAGACATACTTTGGGTATTGATTTAATTAGTATTGATGCAAGAGAGATTTTTCTAAGTCGCTTAGCGGGTGTGAGAGATCCTGAGCAAAAAAGAAAAATTATAGGCAATACCTTTATAGAAGTATTTGAAGAAGAAGCAAAAAAACATAAAGATGTTAAGTATTTAGCACAAGGAACTTTGTATACTGATATTATTGAAAGTTCAGTTGTTGGAGCTAGTAAAACTATAAAATCTCATCATAATGTAGGCGGTTTGCCTGAAAAGATGAATTTAAAGCTTATCGAGCCTTTAAAAGAGATTTTTAAAGATGAGGTAAGGGCTTTAGGAATGGAACTTGGTTTAAATAAAGATGTAGTGTATCGTCATCCTTTTCCTGGGCCAGGACTAGCTATACGTATTATGGGCGAAGTTAATGAACCTAGCTTGGAGCTTTTAAGAAAAGCAGATGTGATTTTAATTGAAGAGTTAAAAAGCAGTGGTTGGTATGATAAAACTTGGCAAGCATTCTGTGTGCTTTTAAATGTACAAAGTGTTGGCGTAATGGGAGATAACAGAACTTATGATAATGCAATATGCGTACGCGTAGTTAATGCAAGCGATGGTATGACTGCGACTTTTTCTCATTTGCCTTATGAATTGTTAGAGAATATATCACGCCGTATTATTAATGAAGTAGAAGGAATTAATCGCGTGGTGTATGATATTTCTAGTAAACCACCAGCGACTATTGAGTGGGAATGATTATTTAGTACAAAAATATACAAAAGCAGGGGGTAGATTTTGCCAAACGATTGGTGAAATCTCTACCTTGCTAAAAGTAGCAAAAAGTTTCTTTTTAAAAGCTCTTCCTTTTGGTGTTGGAAGTATATAGGCAAAAGTAGCAAAGCAACCGTTTTCTTCTAAAACATCATGAATGGAATTTAGCAGCAAATCTTGCTCTTGGGAATTTAACAAAGCCCATGGAATTCCTGAAATAATCAAATCCACACTGTTAATTGATCTTTTTTCTAGCATTTCGGGTAAAAATTCTGCTGATCTTACTTCTATGTCAATGTTGTCTATGTTTTGTTTTAATTTATTAGCCATGTGGGGATTGATCTCAACTGCAAAAAAACTCGCATTGTGGTTTTTTTGTTGAAGAATGTATTTAGTAAAACTTCCTGTGCCTGGACCAATTTCTACAATATTATTTGCATGTTGTACGTGAGAAGTAATTAGTTTGCTTAGTTGTTTAGAGCTTGCACAAAAAGCTCCGGTTTGTTTTGGATTTTTAAAATATTGATATAAAAACATAAATGAATTACCTAAAATATTTTATTTTATTAAATTTTAAAATATTATTGTAAATTTATGAAAACAAAGTTAAAATAAGAGTTTAATTTTTTCTTTAAATTTTAAGGACTTGTATATGCACGGAAAAATAATGGTTTATGTAGATGCTACTGGAAGAGGAACAGTGATCAATCTAGCAAAAACTTTTTTTGAATTTAATAAGCATGCGTGGCATGATAAAAGAAGTATGCCAACGGTTGGTATGTTTGTTGAATTTAGATCCGATGGAAAGCATATTACAGATTTACGACCATCTAAATTCCAAGAATTTGGAGATAATGATTTTATCAAGGAAAGAGATTTTTGGAAAACAGAAAGTGATGATGAGTTAGAGGATTTAAGGCTTACAAGACGTGATGCATATGTGCAAGAACTTTATAGAGAAACTAATTATGACGAGTTAGATAAAATCACCTTAAATTTGACTATTCCACAAGCCATTCAAAGGTATTTTTATAATGAAACCTTGTCTATTAACGCGGTTAAAGATATTGACATCAGTGAGGTGCCATATACTATTGATTTTTTTGCGATGAAACGTTTTTTATACAAGGCTTTGGATACTTTACTTTTTTCAGATAACACTATCAATCAGGCTGATTTTTCTGCGATGAAAAATATCATCGTGCATCTTGAAATGGCTTATAAAGATATGAAAGATAAGCAAAAGCATATCAATATGGAGCGTTTGTATGATGAAGTTTTTTTATCTCATCAGTGCCACTATCAAGCACTTTTAGCTTCTATTGATAATAGAAAAAATCGAAAATTAGCACTTGATCGTCAAATGAGTACTTTGATAACAGACATAAAATCCAAACAGGCTAGATTAGAAACAGAGACTGGAAAAAAGCGTCAGGAATTTGAAGAGTTGATTCAACAAAAAAAACAAAAATTAGTCGAAATAAAAAACGAAGCAGATTATTTTACCAAAAGCGTAGAGAGATTAGAAGCAATGAGAAAATCTTTCTATGAAAAAAATCTTTCTATTTTTAGTAATAGCTTTAATATGGCTAGAGAGAAATTGTTTGATAAAATTAAACAAGGACTTAATATATGTGCAACTAAGCTTGATATAGAAATTTGGAAAAAGTCATTAAAATCAACAAGTATAAAAAATTCATATTTTAAAAATACAACCGAAATTTCATTTTGCACTTTATCATTTGCTGAACTTTATTTAAATAGACTGAATAAACATGCTTTAAATCCAAACGACCAACTCTTGCTTTCTTATGTTAAAAAAGTCAGAAAAGAATGCGAAAAAAGCTTTTTGGTGGTAACATCTAATCCAGATTTGTATGTAAGTATGAAAATTCAAATTTTTGCTATGAATCCTTACTATGTGGTTAAACATGCACCTAAAAAAGTAAATTATCAAGGTTTGATGAAAAATAACGAATTTGATATAGTGTATGTTGATGAAAAGACTATTTGGGCGCCAGTGGCTGATGTTATTTTAGAAGGAAAATATTTTCTCAAAAAAGAATCTAAGACCAAATTTAAAATTTTATAAAAATCCTTTTTAAACCCTATTTTTAAGTTTTCTTAGATATAATTATACTGCCTAAATGGTTCGATATGGTATTAAAGAGGATCCAACACATTAATTATAAGCTGTGATGTGTGATTTACCGTGTTCTGTGACTTCGTTTGAGCTTTGAGAAAAAGCGAGAAGCTGCAGCCTTTAAAAATCACCTAATGGCATACTTTGACTTTTTGAGGGTCAGACACTTATACTCCGGCCATTTGGGTTTTGTAACACTTTTAAGGAAAATAATGAAAATTTTAATATTAGGAAGCGGTGCAAGAGAATATTCCATCGCTTTGGCTCTTCAAAAAACAAATAATAATTTAGAATTTTACTTTGCTCCAGGAAATGGTGCTACCGCTAAAATAGGAACTAATCTTAATATGAAAGATCCTAAAGTGATCACGGCTTATGCAAAGGCATCTGAGATTGACTTGTGTATAGTTGGGAGCGAAAATTTTTTAGCAGAAGGTATAGTGGATCTTTTTAAAGAAAATAATATTGCTATTTTTGGACCTACTAAAGCAGCTGCTATGCTTGAAGCGTCAAAATCTTACATGAAAAGTTTTCTTAAAAAATACAAAATTAAAACAGCCAAATTTTTAAATACAACTGACTATGAAAAAGCTAAAAAATTTATTATGACTTTAACTCCACCTATTGTGGTGAAAGCTGATGGTTTATGTGCAGGCAAAGGAGTGATCATTGCTCAAAGCCATGAAGAGGCTTTAGAGGCTACTAAAAATATGCTGAGTGGTGAAAGCTTTGGTGATGCTGGAAAAATTGTTGTTATAGAAGAATACCTTAACGGCTTTGAATTAAGTGTGTTTGCGGTTTGTGATGGAAGTGATTTCGTTTTATTGCCAGCTGCTCAAGATCATAAAAGATTATTAGATAACGATAAGGGACCAAATACCGGTGGTATGGGTGCATATGCTCCAAGTACTTTAGCAAGTGAAAATTTACTAGAGCAGGTAAAAAAAGATATTGTTGCACCAACGTTAAAAGGCATGAAAGAAGAAGGTGCTGAGTTTGTAGGGGTGTTGTTTATAGGATTGATGGTGGTAAACAACAAGCCTTATGTTTTGGAGTATAATGTACGTTTTGGTGATCCTGAGTGTGAAGTTTTGATGCCTTTAATCGAAAATCCTTTAGATCTATTTTTAGCCTGTGTTAATAAAAATTTAGCTAATACTACTATAAAAATTAAAAATGAATTTGCTGTGGGCGTAGTGTGTGCGAGCAAAAATTATCCTTACAAAGACTCCCCAAAAGCATTGATTGAAATAGGAGATATCCCGCAAAATTCTCATATTTCTTACGCAGGCGTAAGTTTAGAAGATGATAAACTATATGCTAGTGGTGGACGCGTATTGGTTTGCGTGGGAACTGGAAAAAACATAGAAGAAGCTCAAAAAAATGCGTATGCGCTTTGTGAGAATGTACAATTCAAGGGAAAACAATATAGAAAAGATATTGCTTTTCAGGTTCTTAAATGAGTACTAATCAAGAATTATTCGACAAATTAGAAAAAGAAGAATTAAAAATAGCAAGTTTTAAAAAAAGATTTCTTGCTTATATTGTGGATAGTTTTGTAATACTTGCGATTGTTGCAGTCATTTTGCTTGATAAATTTAATTCCGCTCAAACATATGAAGAAATTCATAACCTTTTAATGCGTTTTGCGAGTGGAATTTTGATCTTGCAATTTACATACCATGTGCTTTTTACTTATTTATATGGCGCTACTTTAGGGAAAATGCTTTTAAAGATTATGGTGATTGATCAAGAATTGCTAGATAAGCCTAGTTTTACCCAAAGCGCTTTAAGAGCAGGTGTAAGGCAAATCAGTGATATGCTATATGGATTGGGATTTGCTTGGGCTTTAAGTAATGTCGTTTTAAAAACTTGGCATGATTATGCGGCTAAAACTGTGGTGATTGATCTTGCGTAAAATATTACTATCCTTAGCTTGCATAGGAAGCTTGTATGCTTCTAAAGTAGATATTTATGCTTTGGATGTTGTAAAAAAAAATGATACCATCGAAGCGAAAAATAACGTAGTTGTGGTTTCTGATTTGTATTTGATTACTGCTAATGAAGCTAAATTTAATGAAAAAACAAAAGATTTAGAATTATTTGGTGATGTAAATATTTTACGAGGACAAAAAGAAAGAACCAATTCTACATATACTAAAATTAATCTCAAAGACAACACAACGGCATTTAAAAATTTATTTTTTTCTAACAATGATTTAGAGGTTTGGATGCAATGTCATCAAGCCAATTTTGATGAAAAATTTGTGATTACTAAAAAATCGGTTGTCTCAAGTTGTAATGTTGAAAATCCTGACTGGGAAATTCGTTTTGATGAAGGTAAACTTAATAAAGAAAGTAATTTTTTACACTTGTATAATGCAAGATTGTATGTAAAAAATACACCTGTGATGTATTTGCCGTATTTTGGATTTAGTGTGGACACCAAAAGAAAGAGTGGTTTATTGATTCCTCAAGTGATTTTAAAACAAAGTGAAGGGTTGTATTATAACCAACCTATTTATTATGTTATTGATGATAATGCAGATATACAGCTTGAACCTCAAATTAGAACAAAAAGAGGATATGGTTTGTATTCAACTTTAAGATTTATTGATACGCCATATTCTCAAGGTGAAATCAGTGGTGGTATTTTTGGAGAAAAATCAAGCTACAAAAGAAAAGAAAATTTAAAAAACAAAGAACATTATGGTATAGAAGTAAAATACTCCAGTGAGGCACTGTTTAAAAGTCTTTTAAGTGATGAATTTCAAGAAGGCTTATGGGTTGATGCAACATATTTAAATGATGTGGATTATACCAACTTAAGTTCTAGTGCAAAAACAGAAGCTTCTTTGGTGACTTCAAAAATAAATTATTTTTTATCTGATGATGATAATTATTATGGTGCTTATGCAAAGTACTATATAGATACTTCTAAAATCAGCAACAAAGATACCTTGCAAGAATACCCTTCTTTTCAGTATCATAGATATTTAAATGGCTTTTTTGATAATTATATACAATATAGTCTTGATGCCTCTTTTCATAGATATTATAGGCAAACAGGTATTTATGCTAAAACTTTAGACTTTGATCTACCTTTGGTTTATCATACAAGTCTTTTTGATGATTTTTTAAATTTTACTTTTACAGAAAGAATTTATGCGAATTTTGTGGATTATTCCAATACTAATTTAAAAAATCAAGAGCATTTGTTTCGTAATTCACATAATTTTTCTTTATACACAGATCTTTCTAAGCCTTATGAAAATTTTTATCATACTTTGTATTTAGGGGCTAATTATTATATACCTGGAGCAAAATCAGGAGAAATCACAGAAGATTTTATAGACATTAAAAACGATCCAGAGCAATTAAATTTTTCTATGTTTCAGTATTTTTACAGTACTTTAGGTAAGAAAAAACTTTATCATAGTTTGAAGGCAAAGTACTATACCAAACAGGGAAGTTTTGGCGGATTTGATAATGTTGTAGAATATTTTTATAATGATTATATTAGTTTTAGAAATGAAGCAGAGTATTCAGGCATAGATAATCGTTTTGACAAAGTTTTTAGCGAGGCATTGTTTGATTATGGAGAGTGGAAATTTAGCCTTAATCATGCATATAGGATCTATGAAAAAGAAAAATATAACTTTTTAGGTACAAAAGCACAATACCACATTAATGCAAATTATCAAATTTTTGGTGGTTTATGGTTTGACTTAGGAAAAGATCCTGAAAAATGGGAAGTAGGTTATACGTATCAAAGAAAATGTTGGAATTATTCTTTGATGTACCGTCAAGATATATCTCCTAAACTTACAAGTGGAGGGATCAGCGCTAAAGATCAAAGCGGTGTGTATTTTATGTTTAATTTTTATCCATTGGGTGGAGTGTCTTATGACTTCTCGCTTCAAGAAAACGAAAGGTCGATATGATATTTTTTGAAGATGAAAAAGATGCATTTGAAAAATTATATGATTTATTACCTACTAATAAATTAAAAGATTATATCATCATCACTCCATCTTTAAAATCTATAGTTTTTGTTAATATGCTTGCGCAAAAACTAGAAATCCCATATAATTTTTTATTTACAGAGCAAATTAAAGCTCCTAATAATAATGAATGCCAAATCGCAATGATTAGCGAAACCAAAGAGCTAGTATACAACGAGGCTTTAGTAAAAGCTTTTGATATAAGTTTAGATTATATCTATGGCGAAGCAAATAGAACTTATGAAGAAAAAATTTTAAAAAATGTTTATCGTTATAGAAAAGGTAATCTTTTAAAAGATCTCAAAGGTAAAAATATCTTAATGCTGCACGAAGGTTGTGAAAGTGGTATTACCGCATCTTCTTGCATAAAAAGTTTGTTGAAAGAAGAAGTAAATAGCATTATTTACGCTACAGCTTTAATGCCAAGTGATGTTTATGATTATATCAGTGTTTTTGTAGATGAGGTTTATTGTGTGCAAAAGATTGATCATTTTATAGATATTGAGTTTTATTTTAAAAATAAAACAATTTTGCAAAGTCATGAAATTTTAGATATCTTAGAAGAGAGCAAATATTATCTTCCGTTAAAAAGATAAATTTATATCTGGACAATTTATTGTTTAGATATAAATTTATAGGCAAAATAAAAACAGGCTTTTTAAGTTTTAGTGTTTAAAATTTAAAAAGCTTATTTGGTTTTGCCTATGATAAAAACATTACAAAGGAAAAATCATGCGACATGAAATCAACATAAACAGCCATCTTGAGATATTTGATACAGATAAGGTAGCAAAACAAGCAGCGGGTGCTGTATTGATGCAAGAAAAAAACGCTGTGGTTTTAGCAACTGTGGCTAGAGAAGATAAAATGGTAGAAGAGGACTTTCTGCCTCTTACGGTTCAATATATCGAAAAAGCTTATGCAGCGGGTAAGATTCCAGGTGGTTATGTTAAAAGAGAAACTAAACCTGGGGACAATGAAACACTAAGTGCGAGAATTATAGATAGAAGTTTAAGACCGCTTTTTCCAAAAGGCTATGCATATCCAACCCAAATTGTTGTTATGGTGCTATCTGCTGATCCTGAAGTGGATTTACAAGTGATGAGTTTAAATGCTGCAAGTGTTGCTTTGTATTTAAGTGATATTCCCATTAAAGCTCCTGTTTGTGGCGTAAGAATAGGTCGTATTGATAATGAATTTGTTTTAAATCCAAGCAATAGTGAGCTAAAAAATAGCACTTTAGATCTTTACGTAGCGGGTGTTAAAGATGAACTTTTGATGATAGAGATGAGAGCTTTAGCAAATAAACAAGATAATAATCATTGTATGAATGAGTTAAGCGAAGATGATACTTTAAAGGCTTTAGAATTTGCAGGCAATGCGATTTTACGCGGGTCAAATGAGTATGAGAAGACTTTTGCTGCTTATAGAAAAAATTCTATGCTCGAATTTAAAGTAGAAAGCGATAATGCGCAAATTATAGAATATATTAAAAATTCATACATGGCTAAATTGAAAATAGCTATCAATCAAATGGCAAAAAGTGAAAGAGCAAGTGAAATTTTACAAATAGCCAAAGAAATTGAAAACGAAACGATCACAACTGAAAATGAATGGAAACTAGAAGACATAGAAAAAGCCTTGTTTGTATGCAAAAGAGAATTAATCCGAAGTCAAATCATCTATGAAAATAAAAGAGCAGATGGTAGAGGCTTAAAAGATGTTAGAAAGATAGATATAGAAACAAATATCTTGCCAAGTGCACACGGTTCTTGTCTTTTTACTAGAGGGCAAACTCAAGCTTTGGTGGTTGCAACTTTAGGAAGTGATAATGATGCTCAAATGTCAGACTTGCTAACTGAAAAAAATCCAATTTGTGAAAAATTCATGGTTAATTATAACTTCCCAGGTTTTTCTGTGGGTGAAGCTAGTCCTATAAAAGCTCCAGGTAGAAGAGAGCTTGGGCATGGAAATTTAGCAAAAAGAGCATTACATCCTAGCGTGGATACTGAATACGCACATACAATTCGCTTGGTATCTGAAATTTTAGAAAGCAACGGTTCTAGTTCAATGGCTACTGTTTGTGGCGGTGCTTTAGCATTAAGAGCTGCAGGAGTTGAAAGTAAAAAATTAGTTGCAGGTGTGGCGATGGGTCTTGTTTTTGAAGATGATAAGTATGCGATTTTGACAGATATTATGGGTCTTGAAGATCATGATGGAGATATGGATTTTAAAGTTGCAGGAAGTTGTGATGGGATTACGGCTTTACAAATGGATATAAAACTTGGTGGTATAGATCAACAGGTATTAAAAGAAGCATTGTATCAAGCAAAAGAAGCTAGAGGACATATCTTAAACTTAATGGAAGAAGCAAATCAAAATATTGTTGTCAATGAGGCAATTTTGCCAAAAGTTGAAATTTTTAACGTAGACCCAAATAAAATTCCTGATATTATCGGACAAGGTGGTAAAACTATCAAAGAAATCATCGAAAAATTCGAAGTAAACATTGACTTAGATAGAGAAAAAGGCGAAGTTAAAATCGCAGGTATTAGCCATGAGTTAATCCAACAAAGCAAAGAATATATTTTAAATTTGCTCCAATCAAAAAATTTCAATAAAAAACGCGACAAAAAAGAAATGCCTAAGTTTGAAATAGGTGAAGAATTCTTAGGAAAAGTTCAAAAGGTTGTAGATTTTGGAGTTTTTGTAGAGCTTAAAGAAGGTGTAGATGGCTTGCTACACAACTCAAAAATCAAAGAAAAACTAGAAGTGGGAGTTGAAGTTAAGGTTAAGGTTTTAGAGATTAAAAACGGCAAAGTTTCTTTAGATCTTGCATGATTTTTTAAGCATATTATAAAATATGCTTAAAATTTTACTTTTGGTCTTGACAAAAAATTATTCTTTTGGCATAATTTCATTTTTTTGAATGTCTCGTTAGCTCAGCCGGTAGAGCATCTCCCTTTTAAGGAGGGGGCCGTTGGTTCGAATCCAACACGGGACACCACTAAATCTTTAATGGTCGCTTAGCTCAGTTGGTAGAGCGCCACCCTTACAAGGTGGATGTCATAAGTTCGAGTCTTATAGTGACCACCATTCTTTTATTGTTTTAGGTGCGGCGGTAGTTCAGCTGGTTAGAATATCGGCCTGTCACGCCGGAGGTCGCGGGTTCGAGCCCCGTCCGCCGCGCCATTGTCTCGTTAGCTCAGCCGGTAGAGCATCTCCCTTTTAAGGAGGGGGCCGTTGGTTCGAATCCAACACGGGACACCACTAAATCTTTAATGGTCGCTTAGCTCAGTTGGTAGAGCGCCACCCTTACAAGGTGGATGTCATAAGTTCGAGTCTTATAGTGACCACCATTCTTTTATTGTTTTAGGTGCGGCGGTAGTTCAGCTGGTTAGAATATCGGCCTGTCACGCCGGAGGTCGCGGGTTCGAGCCCCGTCCGCCGCGCCATTGTCTCGTTAGCTCAGCCGGTAGAGCATCTCCCTTTTAAGGAGGGGGCCGTTGGTTCGAATCCAACACGGGACACCACTAATGACCCTTTCGTCTAGTGGCTCAGGACGTCACTCTCTCTGTGTGATAACAGAGGTTCAAATCCTCTAGGGGTCGCCATATAATCCAATATTATTTTTATTTGATTCACTTTTAAATTCTTTTTTGTTTTATAATGTTTATTATTACATATCTATATTTAAAATCAATTATTTTTTACCCCTTAAGCTTAAATTCATAAATATAATATTAATATTCAAATTTGTTTGTTAATTAGTTGTTGTAATTATTATTACATTTTGCATTAAAATAAATCATTAATAATATTTATTAAATATTCTTGAAAGAGCTTTTGAATGAATAAAAAAATTTCCAAAGACCACTCTATAAAGGAGAGTTGCAAGGGTTTATTAAAAACATCATTGGTTGCATTTACTTTGCTAAATTCTTTAAACGCAGCCACCCATGCAGAGTATGATAAGACATCTAATGCTTATATTATTAAAGAACATAGTTTTTCTAATCATGATGTATATGATTATCAAGAAAACACATATAAATTCTTAAATGGTAAAAACTTCTATGGTCAAATGAGTGATGGCAAAGATATTTCTAATATCACTTTGATCTATGATAACCCTAAAGACAATATTCATGATACCCAAAATAAAGCAAGAGAACTTGCTTTTAAGCAAGATATGCTTACTCCAAATATCAAAGAAGGTATGTTTGTTATCAATGGGCTTCATAATACCAGTTTTTATAGTGCTACTGTCCATCAAACTAGCTACATACCTTTCTTGGTTTCTGCTTATGTCTTTAATGCAAAAGCTAATGATAATACCTTGGTATTAAAATCAGGAGAATTATCTTCAGTGTATTATCTAAAACCAACCGATAAAGAGGTGGCTAGCCCTAAAGCTAGTGGCTTGGATAATAAATATAATTTTTTAATCACTCCAGCTATAGCAAGAAAAGGCGAAGCAAGCCATAACACCTTAAATTTCTTAAAAGATGCCTATGTAAATATGGGTGTTGAAAACACTTACACTTTGCCTTTAAATGGTGCTCCATATATCTTAGGTGCATTTGGTGTAGATGCAAATACGCATAATAATAGTGTGATTTTAAATAAGGGTGCAAAGATAGATTTTCATTCTACGCCATATAGAAAAAGCAAGATTGGCGGGTTGAGTTTTGATGAAAGAGCCACTCATATTGCAGGAGCTATTGCTTATAATGCTAATGCTAAAAATAATAAAGTCGTCATAGATGGTGCTTCTTTGTTGGTGCATGGACCGATTGATTCTTATTCTACGTTGTCGTGGACTCATTTGGGTGGAGCCTTTGTAAATGTAAACAATAGCCAAGCTTATGAAGTAAGCAATAATTCTTTAACTATTGAAGATTTAACTTTGGGTTTAAAGGTAGATACCAAAGGCACTCCATTTATTTATAATGCTATTTTAGTAGGTGACATTTTTGGTGGTAAAATTGTACAAGGTAATGCTTATAAAAATACTATAGATATAAAAGGTTTGCAAACTTTAGCTTCTTTAAGTACCAATGTAGAAGTTAAAGCCTTGTTTGATTTTTATGCAGGTGTGACTAATGATGGTGTAGCAAACGATAATAGCATTAGCATTAATCTTAAAAAGCCATTAGGCGTTAATTATAATTTTGCAGGTGCAAATGAGTTTAACTTATATGGTGGTATAGCTACTAAAGGCGCCAGCGGAAATAGCATTAACATTGAAGGTGATTTTATTACATTTTATGAAGATGAAAACCACCAAGATAAAATCCAAATCACAGCAGCAAAAACCCTTAGTTCTAAAGCTAATAACAATAGCATCAACATCAGCCATTCTAATATTGCCATGCCTTTGTATTTATATGGAGTAAGCAAAGCTACTTTGGAGAATAAAGACTATTATGCAAGTAGTGCAAATGCTAATAGTATAGTTTTAGACAATGTAAAATCAGGTAGAAATCTCACAGCTATTATAGAAGCAGATAATTTAGAAAAAAACACTATAAAATATAATATAGTCCAATCTTTATCAAATGCTTCTAATATAGATAAAGGTTCTAAGATCATACTAAGAGCTAATCAAAAAGCTAGTGGTAATATTGTTAATATCAAAGATTATTCAAGTGCAGCTAGTTCTAATGTCTATGTTGTTAATGCTAAAAATGAAAGTGCTAACAATACTTTTATCTTTGATAATTTAGCCCTAGGTACAGCTTCTGATAAAAGAGAAGGTGAAGTAGTAATTAGTGCAGGTATAGCTAAGAACACTCATGATAATTATACTCATATTAACAATTTAAACATAGATGAGTATAAAAACAACTCTACTATCATCATAACAGCTTCTGGTGTATATAGTGAAAAAGATAAAAGCTATGATAATACTTTATATCTAAGTGGTAATACAAATATATCTAAAGGAACTAACATCACACTTTTAGCTGGTAGCTTTTTACAAACTCAAACTCAAGATCAATTTAAACCAAAAAAACTAGCACATCAAAGCAATACTAATAATCATTTAGTATTAAATACAAACATTAAAGCTGATCTTGTAAATAATTTTGATCATTATAGTTTTATCTTAAAAGATCATACTAAGGCTTATTTAAGTGCTAAAGAAGCTATTAATCTTTCTAAAGATAGTTCTATTAATGTATATACAAACAATAATGTAAAAAATAAAAGCTTTATTCTAATGCAAAGTGAAAAAGGCTTTGTAGATGCAAACAATAAACATCTAAATCAAAAAGATTTACAAAGCTTATTAGAAGTTATCGCTAAAAATAATCAAAGCTTGCATAAAAACATTAAAGCAAAAGCTCAAAAAGCTAAATACACTCTAAGTGTAAGCGAAGATGCAAAAAGCATAGTAGTGAATTTAAACTAAAGCATAAGAAAGGATAACTATGAAAACAAATAAACTATCAAATCATATCATACTTTCAAGCATAGTTTCTTCTATGCTTTTTTCTCCTCTTATGGCTTTACCTAGTGGAGGTAAATTTACTCATGGGACTAGCGGGACTATAACTACAAATGGCAATAATATGCAAGTTAGTGGTAATGGGCTAAACTCAGTCATACAATGGGGTGGTGGTTTTAATATAGGTAAGGATCAAAGTGTAAATTTTGGAAATAATAATTTCAAAGGTCAACAAAACTACCTAAACATTGCCCATGGTGCTAACAAATCTATGATAGAAGGTGTATTAAATGCAGGTGGTAATAATGTCTTTTTAATCAATCCCAATGGAGTAATCATTACTAAAACAGGAACTATCAATGCTAATCGCTTTGTGGCTTCTACTTCGTCGATGAGTAATGAAAGCATGCAAGATTTTGCCGATGGAAAACTTGCTTATAATACTTTCTCTCCTGTGTTTAAACCAAATGGTGGTAATGTGGTTAATATGGGTGGTGAAATCAATGCTGCTAGCGTTGTCTTGCAAGGCAATAAAGTAATATCTAATGCATATACTGACTATCATAAAAATTTAGGAGAACACTCAAAACAAATTTCAGCTAATGAAATAACCTTACAAGGCAATGAAGTTCATGTTGATGTAAGCTCTATTAATGGTAATCAACTTAGCAAATTAAATATCAAAGGAAGTGATGGCAATAACTTTAAAGGTTCTATGTATTTAAATGCTAGTGGATATTATTACAACCCTAGTTCTTTTAAAGTGTTTGGTAAATATACAAACACAAATAACAACTTTAAAGTATATGATTATGTAGGTATAGGTTCTGATGTAGATTGGTGGCATTTTGCCAAAGGGTGGAATGATGACAAAGAGGGCTTTAGAGAAACAGCTGATAAATATAGACTTACAAGTGATATAGATTTTAAAGCAAGTAGTGGTCAAAACTATGCAAACTATTGTATAGAAGGACTTGGATGTACTAATATGATAGTTGGTTATAAAGATGCTATTTATGATAATTGGGAATTGGTAAAAGATAATGGATTTTCTAATAAAACATTCGATGGACAAGGCTTTACTCTAAGCAATATTAGCATAAATACAACTGATATGCCATCTATCACTTATGCAGGGATATTTGGTAGTGCAAATAATTCTGTGTTTAAAAATATAAAAGTTGATTACAATCAAAATTCTATCATTTCACACGCAATGCAAACAGGTGGGTTTATTGGATATGCAAGCGGTAGTAGTAAATTTGAAAATATAGAACTTAAGAATATTTCGAAAATTTTTGCATAATCAAATAATGGTTTATATGTAGGTGGATTTGTTGGAAACGTAAATGGAGCAACGTTTGATCAAATTTTACTTGGAAATATAGATGAGATAAGTGGACTTAGTACTAGTTTTGGTTCGCACATAGGTGGTTTTGCAGGAAGTGTAAACAATGGAAAATTTGAAAATATAAGTATTTTTGATATTAAAAAAATTCTTAATGACAAAACTACTAAGGAAACATATACTGGTGGTTTTGCTGGGCAAATTTCTTTTGAAGGTGGACAATTTAATAATATCGATATTAGAGGGATTAAAGAGATTAGAGGAGGGTTTGTTACGGGAGGATTTTCTGGTAATCTTGATAATTCCAAGATATCGAATGTAAATTTAGATATAGGAGATATCAACTCTGTGTTTAATTCTTCGAGTAATACATATACTGGAGGTTTTATAGGGAGTATTGATTCTGGCGAAAGCGAATTTAGTAATATTAGCATAGCGGTTGGAAATATTAAAAGTATTAATAAAGATAGTCAAAGTGTGTTTTATGATGATTCAGAAAATAATGGTAATGCTTATGCAGGAGGATTTGTAGGCTTTGCTAATGGAGGTATTTTTGATAATATCAGCATAAAAGCTAATAAAATAGAAGCTATCAATGATAACAACCTAGAAACTGGTCGTGCTGTTGCAGGAGGATTTGCAGGTAAAATAGAAGGATATAGAAGCGACAAATTAACAATATCAAATATTACTATAAGAGATATTGATACTATCTTGGGTAGATTAGAGCAAGATAAAAATAGCATAGTAAATGTCGGTGGTTTTGCAGGATGGATCCAAAAAGAAGGTCAAGGAGATCTAAGTAATATAAGTTTGTATAATATTAAAAATATTCAAGCATATGGTAAAGGTGATTTTGCGAATGCGGGAGGTTTTATAGGTCGTGTGGATGGCCGTGGTACAGGCAAAGATTTTGAGTTAAATTTAAAAAATATATATTTATTTTTTGAAAAAGATTCTCAAATACAGTCGTTTGCAAGTGAAGGAAAAGCAATAAGTGGAAAATTCATCAGCGCTTATGATGATAAAACATCAAAACTGTTTTTTGATGATATTCATGTATATCATCATGAAAGTGATTTTTCTGATGTAGATTCTGATAAAAATTACTGGAAAGATACACAAGTAAATATTCACACATATAAAGATGAGAATAAAGAAGAAAAATATAAAGAATTTTTAAATCAAGACAATTCTATCGCAAGACCGATTATAGAACTTCCTAGTAAACCAGAGTTTGTTGAAAGTGAAAAAATAAATTATCCAGATGTTGAAAGTATAAAAAACGAAGAGGCGATTTTAGGTGAAGATGATTTATTTGAGGTTACTATTAAAGAAGAAATCTTGGGAGATCTTATAGAGCAACATTATAAAGTATACATTGATACCTTATTGCAAATGTTGGCAGAGAAAGATTATAAATTAATGACCTTGGAAGAAAAGATCGAATTTATCTCTAAATATTTTCTTAAAGATACGGTTAATAACAAAGAAGAAGCTTTGAAAATCATACAAAGTTTAGATTTTATCGCAGCATACCAAGATAATGGATTAAATCAAGCATCAGAAGATAAATTTGAAAGTGGAATTCGTGATTTTTATATCAAAAATATTAAAGCAAATATGGATAAGGTCTTAGAAAATAAAGATAGAATTAGTTTTGCTTTAAAAAATGATCTAAAAGATGTTGTTTTAAATTCTAACTCGCTTATTGCAGAGTTAGAAGAGATTAAAAAACAATTGCAAGCTTTGGCAGATCAATACAACGAATATGTAAGAAATAACACTCAAATTGATACAAATGTGCTTAGTGAATTACTCTTGAGTATTAATTCATTATCAAAACAGCAAGATGCTATCTTAAGTCAGTTGGGCTTGTCAGATATTAAATCTAAAATAGAATACAAAATAGATAATGGCAGTTTTTTGTTAGTAGGTGATTATGCTCAAACAGCTTATAAACCTATACTAGAAGCAGTAAATATTAATCCTGGGAATTCTTCAAAACCGGATTTACCTTGGATTGATTTGTTTCCAACTCTACCTGATCGAGTAGATCAGGTAGAGTATGTGACTTTTGGCGGAGTGCCATTTGGATTAATGGGAAATGATTTCATAAGAAAAGAACCTGAAATAAACATCATAGGTGAGACCGAAGGCGATGATTATAAAAAAACATGTGTGACAAGCTCAAATTCTAAAGTAATGAATGCTTGTATTAATTGATAATGTTAAATAAGGAATGAAAGATTTATGAAAAAACTCTTACTTAGCACCATAGCACTTAGTTCTTTAATCTATGCTAATGAAGGAGGCATTAGCATAGCTAAAAATGATATAGAAAAGGTTATAGAACTATCTCCTGATAGAAACCTCCCTCAAAACAAAGCCATCAAAGAAAATCTAAAAACCAAAGAAGATTATGAAAAAAGCCAAGAGGCTAAAAAAGACTTTGAAGAAAAAAAAGAAATTTTAAAAGAAAAACTCAAACAAGAAGATGAAACTAATACCAAAACGCCTCATCAGCCACATCATCAAAACAACTCAAATGCCACATCTAAAAAAGTTATCACTCATTATAAATTTGTCATCGTTAATGAAAACACTAGCTTTGAAAAACTAGGCATTAAAGAAGAAAACCTACAAAACCTTGTAGGTGAATTTAGTATGAGAAAATTTAGTTTGCAAGATTTGCAAGATATATCTAATATCATTGCTTATTATTTTCAAGTCAATGGCTATCCTGCAGCAACTGCTTATGTACCCCAACAAGAATTTGAAGATAATATACAAATTAACATAGCCTTAGGAACACTGGGTAAGTATGTTGTAAAAAATAAAACGACTATAAAAGATCATTTCATAGAAAGTAAGCTTAATGAAAGAATCAAAGGTAAAATCATCTCTACTAAACTCATAGAAGATAGTGTATATAAAGTCAATGAAATGTATGGAGTGCAAACCTTAGCAGGTTTACAAGCAGGAGAGAATGTAGGGGAAACTGATGTTGTGATAGAAGTAGTCCCTGATACTAAGGCTAATGTATTATTATATACTGATAATTATGGCATTAAAAGTGCAGGGGATATAAGAGCTGGTATTAGTATGGGATTTAATTCTATATTGAATATGGGAGATTATTATAATTTTTACTTACAATCAAGCAATGAAAAACAAATCAACTACGGGGCTAGTTATACTTTCTTTTTAGGAAATTTAAAAATTACTCCAAGCATATCTCAAGGAACTTATTCTTTAGGTGGAGATTATGAGGGTTTAGGTTTTAGTGGTACTTCTAGAAATTTTGGTATAGACTTTTCTTATCCTGTGTGGATTAATACTAATTCCTCTTTGTACTTTACTTCTAGTATTTATCATAAGATACTTAGCGATGTAACTTTGGATCTTTTAACCTTTGATAAACATTCTAATGTAGGGAGTATGGGATTAGAAGGTTTATTTAGAGGCTTTGAAAACAACACCTTAAGTTATAGTGCAAAAGTAAGTATAGGTAAGGTATATGATGATGGTACTACTATATTTGGAAGTACATCTAAAAGTGGATCTAAAGGCTTTGGTTGGTTTAGAAAACTCAATGCTAGTGTGAATAATTATTACAGTATTAATGAATACATCACTCATACATTAAACATCAATTATCAAAAGGTATTAGGAAATTTTGAATTAGATTCTTCTGAGAGTTCCTCTTTAGGTGGAGCTTATGGAGTAAGAGCGTATGATAATGGTGAGGGTGATGGAGATAATACCATAGTGGCTAACTTTGGTATAAGAATTAATCTACCAAATACGAATTTTTATTTTACTCCCTTTTATGATATAGGTTATGCTTGGTATGAAAAAGATTCAGGAGATAGATTAGCAGATGAGCATTTTTTAGATGCAATAGGCTTACAAATACTTATAATAAAGCAAATGAGTATTATATAAAATTAGATGTAGCAAGAGCGCTACATCAATACAAATACGATGATGATCATAGAATGAAACTATACTTAAGCGGTGGGATTTATTTTTAATTCACCGCTTTTGTGCCCCCCCCACTTCTTTAACACACTTCACTTCATACACCCTATATCAATACACTTTATATTCTTTTATATTTATTATTCTATATTTATAAATTCTCCTTTCTATAAATTTCTTTTTTTATTTTCATTTCTTTTTTCATTTAATAAAACTTTAAGCTTTTGTTGCTATAATTTCATTTCCTTTTCAAACGAAAGGGATTTAAAAAGCTAAGATTTTTTGTCTTAATTTTTTAGTATTTGTTCTTTAAATTATTAATATTGTTAATCAAATCTTATAGTCAATCTTTGAAATCTAAATAAGTGATCGATTGAGCCAGAAAGATTTATTTTTAAATCTTAACAATCAACTTTTTCTTTGAAGAAAAAGATTAAACTTATCCAATTATTTTTTATGGAGAGTTTGATCCTGGCTCAGAGTGAACGCTGGCGGCGTGCCTAATACATGCAAGTCGAACGATGAAGCTTTTAGCTTGCTAGAAGTGGATTAGTGGCGCACGGGTGAGTAAGGTATAGTTAATCTGCCCTACACAAGAGGACAACAGTTGGAAACGACTGCTAATACTCTATACTCCTGCTTAACACAAGTTGAGTAGGGAAAGTTTTTTCGGTGTAGGATGAGACTATATAGTATCAGCTAGTTGGTGAGGTAATGGCTCACCAAGGCTATGACGCTTAACTGGTCTGAGAGGATGATCAGTCACACTGGAACTGAGACACGGTCCAGACTCCTACGGGAGGCAGCAGTAGGGAATATTGCGCAATGGGGGAAACCCTGACGCAGCAACGCCGCGTGGAGGATGACACTTTTCGGAGCGTAAACTCCTTTTCTTAGGGAAGAATTCTGACGGTACCTAAGGAATAAGCACCGGCTAACTCCGTGCCAGCAGCCGCGGTAATACGGAGGGTGCAAGCGTTACTCGGAATCACTGGGCGTAAAGGGCGCGTAGGCGGATTATCAAGTCTCTTGTGAAATCCAACGGCTTAACCGTTGAACTGCTTGGGAAACTGGTAGTCTAGAGTGAGGGAGAGGCAGATGGAATTGGTGGTGTAGGGGTAAAATCCGTAGATATCACCAAGAATACCCATTGCGAAGGCGATCTGCTGGAACTTAACTGACGCTAAGGCGCGAAAGCGTGGGGAGCAAACAGGATTAGATACCCTGGTAGTCCACGCCCTAAACGATGTACACTAGTTGTTGGGGTGCTAGTCATCTCAGTAATGCAGCTAACGCATTAAGTGTACCGCCTGGGGAGTACGGTCGCAAGATTAAAACTCAAAGGAATAGACGGGGACCCGCACAAGCGGTGGAGCATGTGGTTTAATTCGAAGATACGCGAAGAACCTTACCTGGGCTTGATATCCTAAGAACCTTATAGAGATATGAGGGTGCTAGCTTGCTAGAACTTAGAGACAGGTGCTGCACGGCTGTCGTCAGCTCGTGTCGTGAGATGTTGGGTTAAGTCCCGCAACGAGCGCAACCCACGTATTTAGTTGCTAACGGTTCGGCCGAGCACTCTAAATAGACTGCCTTCGTAAGGAGGAGGAAGGTGTGGACGACGTCAAGTCATCATGGCCCTTATGCCCAGGGCGACACACGTGCTACAATGGCATATACAATGAGACGCAATACCGCGAGGTGGAGCAAATCTATAAAATATGTCCCAGTTCGGATTGTTCTCTGCAACTCGAGAGCATGAAGCCGGAATCGCTAGTAATCGTAGATCAGCCATGCTACGGTGAATACGTTCCCGGGTCTTGTACTCACCGCCCGTCACACCATGGGAGTTGATTTCACTCGAAGCCGGAATACTAAACTAGTTACCGTCCACAGTGGAATCAGCGACTGGGGTGAAGTCGTAACAAGGTAACCGTAGGAGAACCTGCGGTTGGATCACCTCCTTTCTAGAGTACAAACTGATAAGTCTCACAACTATCAGTTCATATATAGACTCAATCATCCTTGTTTAGATTTCAAAGATTGATGAAAAGCTAATTTTGGGGAATTAGCTCAGCTGGGAGAGCGCCTGCTTTGCACGCAGGAGGTCAGCGGTTCGATCCCGCTATTCTCCACCATTTATTAAGGGCCTATAGCTCAGCTGGTTAGAGTGCACCCCTGATAAGGGTGAGGTCACAAGTTCAAGTCTTGTTAGGCCCACCATAAAAGATTTGTTTATCAATCATAAATTAAAGTTTTAAAACTTAAAGCAAGTATATAGCTAATAATAAAGCAATAAGTAAAGTAAAATGATTTATTACTTATGTTTTTAAATTATTTAAACTCTTGATATATACTTCCTTTAGGTTTTAAGACCTAAGCTAAATAAATAATAGAATATTTTATATATTAGATTAGTTATTTAATGTTATTTGAATTATCATTGTTAAGAGTCACAAGCAAGTTTTAATAAAAACAATTTTACAGGACTTGTTAAAGGATAAAACCTAGCTATCTTTTCTTTAGCTTTTAGTTAAAGACAAGTTTTAAACTCACAGCTTAGTTGGACTAATATTTTTAGTTTTATTAAGTGTTTAAATGCTTTCCGTCTTAAGATAGTAAAGTCTTATCATAAAAACTTTAGCAAGGAAGTGATGCGTTTTAGAATGAATTTAAAAGGTAAGCTATTAAGAGCGAATGGTGGATGCCTTGGCTGGTAAAGGCGATGAAGGACGTACTAGACTGCGATAAGCTACGGGGAGCTGTCAAGAAGCTTTGATCCGTAGATTTCCGAATGGGGCAACCCAGTATATAGAGATATATACTACCATAATGGAGCGAACGTAGGGAATTGAAACATCTTAGTACCTACAGGAAAAGAAATCAATAGAGATTGCGTCAGTAGCGGCGAGCGAAAGCGCAAGAGGGCAAACCCAGTGCTTGCACTGGGGGTTGTAGGACTGCAATGTGCAATAGGTGAGGTTAGTAGAACACTCTGGAAAGTGTAGCCATAGAGGGTGATAGTCCCGTATACGAAAACCAAACCTTAGCTAGCAGTATCCTGAGTAGGGCGGGACACGAGGAATCCTGTCTGAAGCTGGGTCGACCACGATCCAACCCTAAATACTACTACCAGACCGATAGTGCACAAGTACCGTGAGGGAAAGGTGAAAAGAACTGAGGTGATCAGAGTGAAATAGAACCTGAAACCATTTGCTTACAATCATTCAGAGCACTATGTAGCAATACAGTGTGATGGACTGCCTTTTGCATAATGAGCCTGCGAGTTGTGGTGTCTGGCAAGGTTAAGCACACGCGAAGCCGTAGCGAAAGCGAGTCTGAATAGGGCGATTAAGTCAGATGCTGCAGACCCGAAACGAAGTGATCTATCCATGAGCAAGTTGAAGCTAGTGTAAGAACTAGTGGAGGACTGAACCGATAGGCGTTGAAAAGCCCCCGGATGACTTGTGGATAGGGGTGAAAGGCCAATCAAACTTCGTGATAGCTGGTTCTCTCCGAAATATATTTAGGTATAGCGTTGTGTCGTAATATAAGGGGGTAGAGCACTGAATGGGCTAGGGCATACACCAATGTACCAAACCCTATCAAACTCCGAATACCTTATATGTAATCACAGCAGTCAGGCGGCGAGTGATAAAATCCGTCGTCAAGAGGGAAACAACCCAGACTACCAGCTAAGGTCCCTAAATCTTACTTAAGTGGAAAACGATGTGAAGTTACTTAAACAACCAGGAGGTTGGCTTAGAAGCAGCCATCCTTTAAAGAAAGCGTAATAGCTCACTGGTCTAGTGATTTTGCGCGGAAAATATAACGGGGCTAAAGTAAGTACCGAAGCTGTAGACTTGATTTTATCAAGTGGTAGGAGAGCGTTCTATTTGCGCCGAAGGTATACCGGTAAGGAGTGCTGGAGCGAATAGAAGTGAGCATGCAGGCATGAGTAGCGATAATTAATGTGAGAATCATTAACGCCGTAAACCCAAGGTTTCCTACGCGATGCTCGTCATCGTAGGGTTAGTCGGGTCCTAAGTCGAGTCCGAAAGGGGTAGACGATGGCAAATTGGTTAATATTCCAATACCAACATTAGTGTGCGATGGAAGGACGCTTAGGGCTAAGCAAGCTAGCGGATGGAAGTGCTAGTCTAAGGTCGTAGGAGGTTATATAGGCAAATCCGTATAACAATACTCCGAGAACTGAAAGGCTCTTCAAAGTCTTCGGACAGCGAGGAGAATTGCTGATGCCGTCGAGCCAAGAAAAGTTTCTAAGTTTAGCTAATGTTGCCCGTACCGTAAACCGACACAGGTGGGTGGGATGAGTATTCTAAGGCGCGTGGAAGAACTCTCTTTAAGGAACTCTGCAAAATAGCACCGTATCTTCGGTATAAGGTGTGGTTCGCTTCGTATTAGGATTTACTCCGAAAGCGAAGAAACTTACAACAAAGAGTCCCTCCCGACTGTTTACCAAAAACACAGCACTCTGCTAACTCGTAAGAGGATGTATAGGGTGTGACGCCTGCCCGGTGCTCGAAGGTTAATTGATGGGGTTAGCATTAGCGAAGCTCTTGATCGAAGCCCGAGTAAACGGCGGCCGTAACTATAACGGTCCTAAGGTAGCGAAATTCCTTGTCGGTTAAATACCGACCTGCATGAATGGCGTAACGAGATGGGAGCTGTCTCAAAGAGGGATCCAGTGAAATTGTAGTGGAGGTGAAAATTCCTCCTACCCGCGGCAAGACGGAAAGACCCCGTGGACCTTTACTACAGCTTGACACTGCTATTTGGATAAGAATGTGCAGGATAGGTGGGAGGCTTTGAGTATATGACGCCAGTTGTATATGAGCCGTTGTTGAGATACCACTCTTTCTTATTTGGGTAGCTAACCAGCTTGAGTTATCCTCAAGTGGGACAATGTCTGGTGGGTAGTTTGACTGGGGCGGTCGCCTCCCAAATAATAACGGAGGCTTACAAAGGTTGGCTCAGAACGGTTGGAAATCGTTCGTAGAGTATAAAGGTATAAGCCAGCTTAACTGCAAGACATACAAGTCAAGCAGAGACGAAAGTCGGTCTTAGTGATCCGGTGGTTCTGTGTGGAAGGGCCATCGCTCAAAGGATAAAAGGTACCCCGGGGATAACAGGCTGATCTCCCCCAAGAGCTCACATCGACGGGGAGGTTTGGCACCTCGATGTCGGCTCATCGCATCCTGGGGCTGGAGCAGGTCCCAAGGGTATGGCTGTTCGCCATTTAAAGCGGTACGCGAGCTGGGTTCAGAACGTCGTGAGACAGTTCGGTCCCTATCTGCCGTGGGCGTAAGAAGATTGAAGAGATTTGACCCTAGTACGAGAGGACCGGGTTGAACAAACCACTGGTGTAGCTGTTGTTCTGCCAAGAGCATCGCAGCGTAGCTAAGTTTGGAACGGATAAACGCTGAAAGCATCTAAGCGTGAAGCCAACTCTAAGATGAATCTTCTCTAAGCTCTCTAGAAGACTACTAGTTTGATAGGCTGGGTGTGTAATGGATGAAAGTCCTTTAGCTGACCAGTACTAATAGAGCGTTTGGCTTATCTTATTTAAGCATCACTTCCTTGTTAAGGTTTTTATTAAGCTTTAGTCTTAAAAGTAAAATCTTATAGTAGAAGTTCGTTGATATTAGAACTTGCTCTTAACATTGTTTTTTAAGTATTCTTGATAAAACAGTATAAAGATTTAAATAGAATATTTAAATAACAATGTCCGTGATTATACAGATGTGGAGACGCCTTGCTCCATCCCGAACCAAGAAGCTAAGCACATCGTGGGTGATGATACTACGCCTTACTGGCAGGGGGAAAGTAGCTCATTGCGGACTTGTTAATTCTCTTATTATTCTTACTTATTACTTAGTTAAATCCTTAATTAGTTTATTCTTTGTTTTTTTTATTAGAGATAGTTTTTATTGTTTTATAATTTATTTCTTTTATGGTTTTTTATAATAAATATCTTTCTAGGAAAGTGATTAAATTATAATAAAGAGCTTTAGAGATAGTTGTAAAAAGTAGGTTTCTTTTATTTCTTTTATGGTGCGATCATGAATTGTTTAGTGGTTAAGTTAGTTTTTACTGCTTGTCGTGGATTAGTTTGATTAGTTTGTGTAGTTTGTGTAGTTTGTGTAGTTTGTGTAGTTTGTGTAGTTTGTGTAGTTTGTGTGGTTTGTGTGGTTTGTGTGGTTTGTGTGGTTTGTGTGGTTTGTGTGGTTTGTGTGGTTTGTGTGTGTGGGGGGGGGTGGGCGTAGCGTTTTTGTATAGAGTTGGTTTATTTGGTTGCTATAGCTTTTAAGTTGTGTTATTGTGATTGAATTATTTTAATAGTTGGCTTAGTTGGTTTGAAGGTTTAGTTGTTTTAGCTTTAAAATGCTTATAGTAAGTTTGGTAAATTACTTTTTTAGTTTTTTAGTTTTTTAGTTGGCGGTGCTTTGTAGTTTGTATTAAATTATTTTAATAATTTATGGAGGCTTGTTTTAATTTTTAATTGTGTATATCTTTTTTATTGCTTTATTAAATTTGCTTTTATGGGTTTTTTAGATGAAATTGTAGTTTTATGTTCTTAGGTGTGTATTATTTATAATTGATAGATTGCTTGTTTATTTGCTTAGATTGTTATAGATGTTTTTATTTAATAAGATATTGTTTTTTATCATTAATAGGCTTAGGATTATTGATTAATATAAGAAAGTAGCTTTGGTAAACTTGTTGGTGTAATTATGGCTTTTTAGGGTGTATGGTGGATGTGGGTTAATTGTTTTTTATAGTTTTTAGGTTGTTTGTGGGAGGGGGGGGTTGTTATAGAAAAGATACTATAATTTTAAAATGGTTTTAGAGAGAATAAGATATTTTTTAGAAGATGGGCATGTTTTCTTAAGCGGTGGAGCAGGAGTTGGGAAGTCATTTTTAACCATAGAACTTATTAAATCGTATAGAAAACAGGGAAAAATTGCAATTGTATTAGGTTCTACAGCACTAAGTGCATTTAATATAGGTGGGGTAACCTTACATAGTTTTTTTGGTTTTGGTAGATGTGCAAACTATGAAGAGTTATATTATGAAGATAGAAATCAAAAAGATAAATTAGAAAAAATTAGAAGAATTTTAAAACAATGCGATTTGTTGGTTATCGATGAAATATCCATGGTTAGTGCTTCTTTAATGGAGATGATATACTATAGACTATCAAGAAGTGAATTTAATGGCAAAATCTTGTTAGTTGGAGATTTTTTTCAACTTCCTCCTGTGGTAAATTTTAAAAATTCTCAAGTGCATAATAGTTTGTTTAATCACTCTTTGTACGCCTTTTCTTCTCAAGCATGGGTTGATTTAAAATTTACCAATTTAAAACTTACCATTACAAAAAGAACTATGGATAAGCTTTTTTATGAATATTTATTTTTTATTAGAATGGGTGAGGTTAATCAGCAAATACTAGATTTTTTTAAAAAAATGCTTATACTTCCAAAAGATTTGCTTATCTACATGGATGAATACACGCTATTGTGCGCAACAAATAAAAAAACTAACGATATCAATACAAAAAAATTAAATTTACTGCAAGGTGAAGAAAGAATTTTTAAGGCTTTTAGTGAGAAGATTGATCAAAATTTGGATGATAAAAGTTATCAACAGTGGATCAATGGTTTAAATTCATTAGAGGAGTTAAAGTTAAAAATAGGTGCTAAGATTATTTTTTGTGTTAATAATAAAGAAGAAAATTATTATAATGGCGAGCAAGGAGTTATAATAGACTTCATAAAAGATGAAGAGCAAGAATTTATTTTAATAGAGAAAAACAATAAAGAAAGATTAAAATTAAAAGTTTACGAATATATTTTGGAAGAATACGAATTGGATAAAAATGATCGATTGGAGGCTAAAATCAAGGCGAAATTTATTCAATATCCAATAAAGCTAGCTTATGCCATTACAATTCATAAGTCTCAAGGTATGAGTATAGATAAGTTAATATGTGATATTGATGGAATTTTTGAAAAAGGACAATTATATGTGTGTCTTTCTAGGGCTGTTAATCCTTGTCATTTGAAAATCGTATATAATTATAAAATGCCTTTTGAGAATTATTTTTTAAGTGTTTTAAAAACTGACAAAGAAGTGAAACAGTTTTACTCAAAGGAAAAATTTATTGATTTAGAAGAAAATGAGGAATGAGATGAGATTGATTGCATTTTTATTATGTGCGTACTTTGGTGTCTTTGCAAATACTTTAAGTATAGAAGATTTTAGAACAGATTTATATTCCAAAACCGGAGCAAACACTTTAAAAAAAATCGAGCTAAGTTTAGATTTTGAAGGAGAAAATTTAGATTATAATAAAATCACAGATGCGTTAAATACGATCATATCTAGTTATTTTTATGAAGACTTGTTCACAGAAATAGGAAAAAATAATTTCAAAGAAACTTTATTGAAATTTAGCAATAAAAAGTACAAAACACAAATTAGCAATATTTATATTTTAAAAATCAACTCAGTTGCACCATTTGATTTGGAGGAATTTAAGCGTTATGTTAAAGACTTAGAAGATGATGATAAAAAAGAACTTACAAAAGAAATAATCAATACCCCAAAAGTTACAAAAAAACAAGAGCAAAATTCAACAAAAGATCTCAATGCTACTCAAGTGATAAATGATGTTGCAAATGACAATAATCCAAGCTCAACTCAAGATGCTAATACAAGCAAAGAGGCAATGGATATGATATTAAAAACAATGCAAGATGCGCAAATGCAAATGTTAGCACCAAGCAAAGATCAGCAAGATTTATTTAAAGAGATACCATTTTGATTATTGAATAATATCAAAATGACTTGGAATTTTTGGTAAAAAAACTTCATCATTTATTTTTTGATCAAATTTTTGATTAAAAAAATGAATACTAACAGAATTTTCTAGCTCATCTTTGTAGGAGATATCATTTAATTTGTCATTTTTTAGTTGAATAAAATAAGTGATGTTTTCGTATTTTGCTTCGTATTTTTCTTTTGATATTTGCTTTGCTTGTTTGAAAATTTCTTGAAGATTTGGTAAATTTTGCAAATGCGTATAAATGACTTGCTCTAGTTCAGGCTCTATGATCACAACTTCTTTATGATTGATGTAAATTTGTTTTTGATTGGGTTGGGTATAGTTCCAAAAAGCTTTATTTTGTGTAATGATAAAATTACCCTTATAGTTTAGTGTTGCATTGTTGCTTGTAACTTTTTGTTCAAAATCACTACTAAAATTTTGAAAGTTAATATCAAATGCAAAGCTATTATATAATAAAAAAAATAAAGATAAAAAAATTCTCATTTATGTCCTTTTTTTGTTTTTTTGATTATATAAAAATTAACCAAACAAAACTTTTTATATAGTTCTAATTAAAACTAAGATATAATTTAGCATATATTTTTATAAATAAAGGTAAAAAAATGTTTTCTAATTTATTTAAAGCAGTATTTGGCACAAAAAATGATCGAGAAGTGAAGAAATACTTAAAAAGAGTTGCACAAATTAATGCTTTAGAATCAAAATACCAAAATCTTAGCGATGATGAATTAAAACAAATTTTTTTAGATTTTAAAAGTCAAATTCAAAATCATGAAAAAACCTTAGATCAAATTTTAAATGAAGTTTTCGCAATAGTAAGGGAAGTGGGTAAAAGAACGCTTAATATGCGCCATTTTGATGTGCAGTTAATCGGTGGTATGGTTTTGCATGAAGGTAAAATAGCTGAAATGAAAACAGGAGAGGGTAAAACCTTGGTTGCAACTTTACCTGTTGTATTGAATGCTATGAGTGGTAAAGGCGTACATGTAGTTACTGTGAATGATTACCTAGCTAAAAGAGATGCAGAACAAATGAGCGCGATTTATAATTTTTTAGGTTTTAGTGTAGGGGTAATACTTTCAGAACAAAATAGCGATGAAGCACACAAAAAAGCTTATGAATGCGATATAACTTATGGTACAAATAATGAATTTGGTTTTGACTATTTACGCGATAATATGAAATTTTCAAAACATGAAAAAGTACAAAGAGAGCATAATTTTGTTATCGTAGATGAAGTAGATAGTATTTTGATTGATGAGGCAAGAACTCCTCTAATTATAAGTGGTCCTACAAATAGAACTTTAGATGGCTATATCAAAGCGAATGAAGTTGCTAAGCAAATGCAAAGGGGTGAAGCGGTGCTTCCTCCACAAACTCCAGATGGTGATTTTGTTGTTGATGAGAAAAATAGAACAATTATGATCACAGAGGTTGGAATTTCTAAAGCTGAAAAATTATTCGGAGTGGAAAATTTATATAGTCTTGATAATGCAATTTTAGCTCATCAGCTTGATCAAGCTTTAAAAGCACATAATTTATTTGAAAAAGATGTGCATTATGTTTTAAGAGATAAGCAGGTTGTAATAGTTGATGAATTTACAGGAAGATTGAGCGAAGGAAGACGTTTTAGCGATGGTTTACACCAAGCCTTAGAGGCAAAAGAAGGAGTGAAAATTCAAGAAGAAAGTCAAACTCTAGCAGATATTACTTTCCAAAATTATTTTAGAATGTATAGCAAGTTAGCAGGTATGACAGGAACTGCACAAACTGAGGCAACAGAATTTTCTCAAATTTATAGTTTAGATGTTATCTCTATACCTACTAATATTCCAATTGCAAGGTTGGATAAAGACGACTTGATCTATAAAACACAAGAAGAAAAATTTAAAGCAGTGATTGAGGAAATAAAACAAGCTAATGCAAAAGGTCAGCCGGTATTGGTAGGAACTGCAAGTATTGAAAGAAGTGAAGTGTTTCATAATATGCTTGTTAAAGAACGTATTCCTCATCATGTACTTAATGCTAAAAATCACGAGCAAGAAGCTTTGATTATCCAAGATGCAGGAAAAAAAGGTGCAGTAACCATAGCTACAAATATGGCAGGCCGCGGTGTGGATATAAAAATCGATGATGAAGTAAGAGCTTTGGGTGGACTTTATATCATCGGAACAGAACGTCATGAAAGTAGAAGAATAGACAATCAGCTTCGTGGTCGTGCGGGAAGACAAGGCGATCCTGGAGTGAGTAGGTTTTATTTGAGTTTAGAAGATAATCTTTTGAGAATTTTTGGTGGCGATCGTATTAAAAATATCATGGAGAGATTGGGTATAGAAGAAGGTGAGCATATAGAAAGTCGTATTGTAACCCGTGCAGTGGAAAATGCTCAAAAGAAAGTAGAGAGTTTGCATTTTGAAAGTAGAAAACACTTGCTAGAATATGATGATGTAGCTAATGAGCAAAGAAAAACTATTTATAATTATAGAAATGAATTGCTAGATGAAGAAATTAATCTACAAGAAAAAATTCTAAAAAATATTGCTGAATATAGTAATTTTTTAGTAAGTCAAATTTATTTAAATGCTGAATTAGAAGATGATATAAAACATTTTGATAACTTAAAGCAAAAAGTAAGCTATGAGTGCAACTTAGAACTTAAAGAGGAAGACTTTAAAGACTTAGGTGTGGTAGAAGTAGAAAATAAACTGACTGAAATTTTAGAACAAGCTTATAAAGAAAAAATGAATATTATTGAAGAAAGTGAAGCAAGAAGAATCGAAAGAATTTTATATCTTCAAATTTTAGATAATTTATGGAGAGAGCATTTATACCAAATGGATATTTTAAAAACAGGTATAGGCTTGAGAAGTTACAACCAAAAAGATCCTTTGGTGGAATACAAAAAAGAAAGTTATAATCTCTTTATGGAACTTGTAGAGCGTGTAAAATTTGATAGTTTAAAACTACTATTTAATGTAGTGTTTACTCAAAAAGAAGCACAAAATTTCGAAGAAAAAACTCAAGAGCAAAACGAGCAGTTTTTAGCAAATACAACAGAAATTGGTGTAGATGAAAATGCACAAGCACAAGTTGCAAAAGTACCTAGAAATTCTCCTTGTCCTTGTGGTAGTGGTAAAAAATACAAAGAGTGTCATGGAAAAAGTGGCCCTAAAAAAGGTATTTTAGCTTAAGGTTGAATGATGAATTTGGTTATAGTTGAAGATGATATCAATATGAGAAAATCACTCGAGATAGCCTTGAGTGAGTATGAGGAATTTACTATCAAATCTTATAAATCAGCTACTGAAGCTTTGAAAAAAATCAATGATGATGTTGATTTGATTATTACAGATATCAATATGCCAGGTATGGATGGTATTGAATTTGTACAAGCTTGTGAAAATAAGTATGATTTTATCATTATCACAGGCAATGCAACTTTAAATCGTGCGATTGAAGCGGTGAGATTGGGTGTTAAAGATTTTTTAGTAAAGCCATTTGATATTAACACTTTGGTAACTGCTATCAAACGTGCGAAAATAATTCAAGAAAAAACTTCCAAAAAATCTAGTAAAAAATCCAGTAAAAATGAGGAAAATCAAGATTTTTATGGTAGTTCTAAGGCATTAGAGGCATGCCTTGGTTTAGCAACAAGAGCAGCAAAAACTGATGCAAGTGTTGTTCTTTTTGGTGAAAGTGGAGTAGGAAAAGAAGTTTTTGCTAACTTTGTGCATAAAAATTCAAAAAGAGCGCAAAAGCCTTTTGTGGCGATTAATATGGCAGCAATTCCATCTAATTTGATTGAAAGTGAACTTTTTGGATTTGAAAAAGGTGCTTTTACTGATGCTAATACAACTAAAATAGGGCTTTTTGAGCTTGCTAATGAAGGAACTTTGTTTTTAGATGAAATAGGGGAAATGCCTTATGAAATTCAAGCAAAGCTACTAAGAGCTTTACAAGAAAAAGAAATCACAAGATTGGGAAGTACTAAAAGCATCAAGATTGATGTTAGAATTATTAGTGCAACCAATGCCGATATAGAAAAAAAGATAGCCAATAATGAATTTAGGCAAGATTTATACTATAGACTTAATACTATACCGATTAATATACCACCACTAAGAGAGCGTCAAGAGGAAATTTTGCAAATAGCGCAAAAAGTTTTGCTTGATACTTGCAAAGAGTATGACTTTAAAGAAAAAAAATTAAGTCAAGAGGCACAAGATGCTTTATTGTCTTATGATTTTCCAGGAAATATTAGAGAATTAATTTCTATTATACAAAGGGCTTGTATTTTAAGTGAAAGTGATGAGATTAGTGCTCAAGATTTGTTCTTAGAAAGTAGAAAAAGCAAGGATATAAAAAATCTTGAAAAGGAATTGATTTTAGAAGCCTTAAGAAATTCACAAGATACAAGTGAGGCGGCTAAGCTTATAGGTATGAGTGAAAAAATTTTTAATGAAAAAATGAAAAAATATAATATTACTTAAAAAGGAAGGATAATGAAAAAAATTGCTATTGTGGGCGCAACTGGAGCAGTTGGTGAAGAGCTTTTGAATGTTTTAGATGAGCTTGATTTTCCAGTTGAAAGTATTTTGCCGCTAGCAAGCGCAAAAAGCGCAGGCAGTGAAGTAGAATTTAGAGGCAAAAGCTACAAAGTTAAAGAATTAACTCCAAGTGTTTTTAAGGAAAATCCTGTAGACATCGCCTTTTTTAGCGCAGGTGGAAATATAAGCGCTGAGTATGCAAAATACGCAGTTGAATGCGGTGCTGTTGTGATTGATAATACAAGTCATTTTAGAATGGATGAGAATGTTCCTTTGGTGGTGCCTGAATGCAATAGTGAAGATATTGAAAATTGGAAAAAAACAGGGATTATTGCAAATCCAAATTGCTCTACTATACAAATGGTACATGTGTTAAAACCACTAGATGATGTATTTAATTTAAAAAGAGTAGATGTAAGCACTTATCAGGCTGCAAGTGGTGCGGGTAAAGAAGGTATGGAAGAATTGGTTCAAGGTATGCAAAGTTTTTTTGCGTTTGAATTAGATGAATTTGAAGCAAAAACCTTTCCTTATCCTTTGGCTTTAAATTTAATTCCGCAAATTGACGTTTTTAGTGATAATGGATACACTAAAGAAGAGTTAAAAATGATCAACGAAACCCAAAAAATACTTCATAAGAAGCTAGATATCTCTGCAACTTGTGTAAGAGTTCCTGTGCTTAGAAGCCATAGTGAGGCCATTACAATGCACTTTGAAAAAGAAGTGGATATTGCTCAAGTAAGAGAAATTCTTTCTAAGGCTCCAAGCGTTGTTGTAATGGATGATGTAGAAAATAAAAAATACCCAATGCCGCTTTTTACAAGTGATACAAATGAAACTTATGTGGGTAGAATTAGACGCGATATAAATCACAAGAATATTGTGCATTTATGGTGTGTAGCGGATCAAATTCGTGTTGGGGCGGCTACTAATGCTGTCCGTATTGCAAAAAAATGGTTAGAATTGGTTTGATAAAGGGGAAAAATGCTAGGAAAATTTTTTGAAAATTTATTAGTTAAAAGTCGTTTGGTTACTATTTTACCGGTTATTTTTGGTCTTGTTGGTGCTTTTGTTTTGTTTTTTATAGCTAGTTACGATGTAATTAAAGTTTTAAAATATGTTTTTGAATACTTTATGGTTTCTAATTCAACAGTAGATTTGCATGAGGATATTGTGGGTTTGATTATAGGTGCTGTGGATTTATACCTAATGGCTTTAGTTTTATTTATCTTTTCTTTTGGAATTTATGAGCTTTTTATTAGTGAAATACAAGAGTTTAAAAAAACAAAACAATCTAAAGTGTTAGAAGTGCATAGCTTAGATCAACTCAAGGATAAACTAGCAAAGGTTATCATTATGGTTTTGGTGGTAAATTTCTTCCAAAGAATTTTACAAATGCAGTTAAACACCGTCTTAGATATGACCTATCTTGCAGGTTCTATTTTAGCTCTTTGTATAGGTCTTTATTTTTTACATAAAAGCGATCACTAATATAAGGAATAAAAATGATTTTTATTGATGCGTGTTTAAAAAAACCAACTCCTTATACTCCTGTTTGGATGATGCGTCAAGCAGGAAGATATTTGCCTGAGTATATGGAAGTTAGAGCAAAAGCTGGAGATTTTTTATCTCTTTGTAAAGACTATAAAAAAGCAAGCGAAGTTACTTTGCAGCCTATTGATATTTTAGGGGTTGATGCGGCTATTATTTTTTCAGATATTTTAGTGGTACCTTTAGAAATGGGCATGGATTTGAAATTTGAAAAAGGAGAAGGACCGGTATTTTCAAACCCGTTGAAAACAAAAGATGATTTAGAAAATTTAGATGTGGAAAAAAGCATTAAAAATCTTTCTTATGTATATGATGCCTTAGCACTTACTAGAGAAAAACTTTCTCAAGATAAAGCATTGATTGGTTTTTGTGGAAGCCCTTGGACTATTGCTACTTATATGATAGAGGGTGGTGGTAGTAAAAATTATGCAAAATGCAAAAAATTAGTTTATCAAAATCCTGAATTTTTACATCAGATTTTATCTAAACTTACTTTAGCATTGAAGTATTACATTCAAGAGCAAATCAAAGCAGGTGCAAATGCTATTCAAATTTTTGATAGCTGGGCAAGCGCTTTGGAGAAGGAAAAGTTTTTTGAATTTTCTTTTAACTATATGCTTGAGATCGCAAATTTTATAAAAGAAAAATATCCTGATATTCCTGTGATTTTATTTCCTAAAGGTGTGAGTGGCTTTTTAGATGATATCGATGGAAATTTTGATGTTTTTGGTGTAGATTGGAGTACGCCTTTAGAGCTTGCAAAAGAAAAACTAGGTGCTAAATATACTTTACAAGGTAATATGGAACCTTGCAGGTTGTATGATAAAAAAGCGATCGAAGTAGGAGTGGAGAAAATTTTAAATATCATGCAAGGTAGTGCGCATATTTTTAATTTAGGTCATGGGATTTTACCAGATATTCCAGTGGAAAATGCAAAATATTTTATTAAGTTAGTTCAAGAGAAATCACAAAAGTGAGTAAAATTACCTTTGGACCTATAAGCTCAAGAAGATTTGGACTTTCATTAGGTATTGATTTAAGTCCAAATCAAAAACAATGCAATTTTGACTGTGTATATTGTGAGTTACAAGCTGCAAAACCCTTAGAAAGGGCTTTAATCTATCCTGAAGTTCAAGATATTATCCATGAAGTGCAAAAAGCATTAGAAAGTAATGTGCAATTTGATTTTTTAACATTGACCGCAAATGGCGAACCAAGTTTATATCCTCATTTAGAGAAACTAGTTAATGAGTTAAAAAAAATAAAACAAGATAAAAAGCTTTTGATTTTAAGTAATGGTAGTGGGGTTTTAAACCCTAATTCTTTTAATGCGCTGCTTGGAATTGATGTTGTGAAATTTAGCCTTGATAGCGCAATAGAAAAAACATTTTATAGAATCGATAGAGCTTTAAAGCAAATTAGACTTGAAACTATGGTTGAAAAAATGATAATTTTTAGGGAAAAATTCTTAGGTGATCTTGTGATGGAGGTCTTAATCGTACAAGGTTTAAATGATAGTAAAGAAGAAATGCATGCTTTAAATGATGTTTTTGCAAGAATTAAGCCTTTAAGGGTTGATTTAAGCACGATTGATAGACCACCAGCTTATCCAGTTAAGGGTGTATCTACGGAAAAACTTGAGGAATTAAGCGCGTGTATTACTACTGTGCCTGTGGTGCTTGCTAAGCATTATTATAAAGGCGATAAGATAGATTTTAACGCTTTTGAGCTTTTGAAAATGGTACAGCTTAGAGCGCAGAGTGAATTTGACGTAGAAAATAAATTTAGCCAAAACAGTAAAGAACTGCTAAAACAACTGGTTGAACAAGGCCAAATTACTGTAAAAAACTTAGCAGGGGTAAAATTTTATAAAAAAATATAATTTTTTGTAAAAAACTCTTGACAAAAGTATTTTTTTCTTATATAATACCATTTCTTATTTATTGATGTTCCGGATTAGCTCAGCGGTAGAGTAGTCGGCTGTTAACCGATTGGTCGTAGGTTCGAATCCTACATCCGGAGCCACTTCTTTTATTTATATAATCTCATGTAATATTATTTAATTTTACTATCATCATAAACCTTATCTTGTATTTAAACAGTTTCTGTTGAGCCATCTGCTCTAGTTAAAGTTAAATTTATTTATATGTTTAGTATTTTCTATATAAAATAGAAAATACTAATGTTTGATATCAAAGGTAAAGAATTTGCTTTTGAAGTTATTTCCCACTTTTTCATACTGAAACATTGCAGGTTCTAAATTTTGCACTTCGTGATATAAAAGACCTAACGCAAGTCTAGCTTCTAGAGTTTCTTCATTTTCTAATCTTGCAAGCTCAAGTAAGGCGATAGCTGAATTTGGGTTATTTGAGCCTATTGCAGCTACTGCTGCTAAAAAGAGTGTTTGAGCATCTTTGATTTTATAATCATCGATCAAAATATTATAAAGCGTGTATGCTTCTTGGTATTCTTTTGCAAAGATATCTACATATGCTAAAGCAAAGATCAGCCCAATGGAGTTTTTGTTGCTAGTAGAAAGTCTTTTTTTAATGTCATTTCTAACATGATTAAGCAAACCCGTAATCTGCATAAGTGTTACATAGCTATCTTTTACAATGCCTGCGCCACCAAATAATGAATTATAATCAAGTTTAGTGGTTAAAAAGTATATTTGAGCTTTTTTAGCATACTCTTTTATATCTAGATTGGTATTTTCTGAATTAAAATATAAGATATTACTAATAATATCTTCTTTTAGCAAATCTTTAAGTTCCTTAATTTTTTCATTTCTTAAATTTTCAAGATTATTTCCATTAGCAGCTATGATAGAAAACATTAATTCTAATGGTGAGTTTTCTTTGCCTGAAAGATTATCTAAATAAGGTATCATTGCTGTAAAGTCGTTTCTTGATAAATGAATGAGATATTTGTAAATATTATGGTTTTGATCAATTGTTGGATCTGCTTGTAAGTTTTCTAGTAACTCATTGGTTAATTTTGTATAGTCTTTTTTTACTAAATCCATGCAGAAAATAGCAAAAATTCCTGCAATGTAGTTTTTAGGATTTAGATGATATGCGGTTGAAAAATGCTTATAAGCATTGTGATAATCTTGCAGTTGGGCATAAGTAAGAGCAAGATTATAGTGAATAACATCATGCGCATGATAAATTTCACTAATGTTTTTAAATTCTTGATTTGCTTCTCTTAAGTGAAAGTTAAAAGCAAGGTTGATTGCATGGGATAATTCCACATTAACGCCTGATAAGGCTTTGCTTTTAACTAGCAGTTCATATTCATAACCTTGTATGAAATTTCCCAAATCAGCCTTAGTGATAAGCTCCATACTCTGTTTGACATCAAAAACACGGTAAGGGGAAAAATAAAACAGCAAATCATAAATTTGTTGTTTTCCGGTGATCAGTCTTTTTGCGAAATTTTGTTGAGCAATGTCTATATTAGACAAATTGCGTTTTAATCTAGTTTTGATTTTATAGTATTTCGTTCCGATATCTCTATCTTTAATATATAAAGCTTTTAAGATTTCAGAGCCATTGGCGTATTGTCCTAGTTTTAAGTCAACCAAAGCTAGGGCAACTTGACTTCTTTGTTTGTGTAAGTCACTTTTACTTGATTTTTCAAGGTGTTCTTTTGCTTTGGCGTACTGGCCGATCTTTGCATATAATAAACCTAGTGGAAGATCTACGTTGTATTCTTCTTGTTTTTGTAAGAAATTGATAGCATTTTTTTCTGATTGTAAAAGAGAGTAAATTTTGCCACTAATGTAGTATGACTCATCTTTGTAAGATGGATTGTCTACTTTTGAAAACATTTGCAATGCTTCTGGGTAAAAACCTTGGTAGTAATTAATCAAACCTTGATAATAATAATACAAAGAAGACTTTGAATCTTGCGGAAGATAAGCTTTAGCTAAGTCGATATAGTGATTGAATTTTGCTCTATTGCCTAGATTATAATAACACACAGCAAGATTAATACTAGCTGCTACTTTATGTTCACCTAGATCAAGAGATTGTTTAAAATTTTCTATCGCACTGGTGTAATCTTTTTGCTTCATCTGAGCCACTCCAAGATTGTAGCTAGATAGAGATTGGTTGAAAATATTGATATTATTGTAAAGCTCTAAAGCGCTTTCTATATCACCTTTTTCATATAGTAAATTTGCTTTTTGTACAACTAAATCAAGCGCTGATTGTTTTACTCTGGTGATATTTGTGCTTGAATTATCATCTGCGAAATTTTGTATAGTAGGTTTTTGTTCATCTTTAGAAAAGATGAGTATAATTAAAACAATCAATAAAACAAGCGCGAGTCCTCCAAGCGCTGAAATTAAAATAAGAAATTTTTTGTCAAAAAGTTTTTTTTCTTCTTGGGGTTGAGGAGCAGGGGGTTCTTCTTCTACTCTTTGAAAAGTACTTTCTTCATCTTCTAGTTCAGGTGGTATCATACCTGGAGGAATGGTTTGTTCTTCCACTCCAGGATTTTCATCAATATCTGAAAAGGCTTTTTCTTGGTTATTTTCTTCTTTAAGTGTTACTTCTTCAGCCATGTTTCCTCTTAAAAGTATTTTCTTAACACATCAGGAATTCTTATGCTTCCATCTTTTTCTTGATAATTTTCCATAATAGCAACCAAAGTTCTACCAACGGCTAGTGAAGAACCATTAAGTGTGTGTACTAATTCGTTTTTGCCTTTGTCGTTTTTAAAACGGATTTTAGCTCTTCTTGCTTGAAAATCTTTGCAGTTGGAAACCGAACTAATTTCACGGTATTTATTTTGAGATGGAAGCCATACTTCTAAATCTACTGTTTTAGCAGCTGAAAAACCTAAATCTCCGGTGCAAAGCATTAAATGTCTATGAGCCAATCCTAAAGAACTAAGCAAATCGCTTGCACAAGTTAGCATTTCTTCAAACATCATTTCGCTTTGTTCAGGTTTACATATGCTAACAAGCTCTACTTTTTCAAATTGATGTTGTCTGATAATGCCTCTAGTATCTCTTCCTGCGCTTCCTGCTTCTTGTCTAAAGCAAGCACTATAACAAGTCATTTTTAAAGGCAATTCTTCTTGGGTTAAAATTTCATTAGAATAAAGATTGGTCACAGGAATTTCAGAAGTTGAGATGAGGTATAAATCATCATTTTCTACTTTATACATATCATCTTTAAATTTTGGAAGCTGTCCGGTGCCATACATAGTTGCGCTATTGACTAAAAATGGCACATTAACTAGCTCAAAACCTCTACTTCTATTAAAATCTATCATATAATTTACTAAAGCTCTACTTAGCAAAGCCCCTTCATTTTTGAGTACACAAAAACGACTTTGTGAGATTTTAACCCCTCTTGTAAAGTCAAGCCAGTTTAATTTTTCACCTAAATCATGGTGTTCTTTGATCTCAAAATCAAAACTAGGCGGAGTAAGTATTTTTTTAAGTTCGACGTTTTCATCCTCATCTTCCCCCAAAGGTACACAATCATCTGGTATATTTGGCACTGCAAGAGCAATTTGTTCTAGTTTTTCTTCTAGTGTACTAACGATTTTTGATTGAGTGTTGATTTTTTCTTTATTTTGGCTTAGCTGTGTTTTTAAACTTTCTTTATCTTGTGCAGTTGCAAGTTCTTTGCTAAATTTATTTTGAAAAGCTTGAAATTCTTCCAAAAGTGCTTTTTCTTTTTTTAAATTGACAAATAATTCACTGAGTTCTTTAAGTAAATTTTCATCGACTTTTTTAGCTTTTAATTTTTGTGCGATTTCATCAAAATTATTTTGTAAAAGTTTTAGATCTAACATTATAACTCCTTATTATAGTCCTATTTTAGCATAAATTTTTTCCATTGTTTCTTGAGCTTGTTTTTTTGCTTTGTTTGCGCCAAATTCTAAAATTTCTTCGATTTTAGAAGGATTAGCTAGTAGTTTCTCATACTCTTCTTTGGCTGGAGCAAAATACTCACTAATAATTTCGTTTAAATACATTTTAAAATGCCCATATCCTTCGCCACCTTTTTGATATCTCGCGATTAAGGCTTCTTGTTCTTGAGTGTTTAAGAATAGTTTTGCAATGTTAAAGACATTACATTGGGTGTGATCTTTTGGATCTTCTAAAGCTGTACTGTCTGTAACGATAGAAGAAATTTGCTTTTTGATGGCTTTAGGAGTATTGAAAATATCAATAGTGTTTTGATATGATTTACTCATTTTAGCTCCATCAGTACCTGGTACTACCGCAACTTCATCGTTAACTTTTGCTTGAGGTAGGGTGAAGATTTCTCCCCATTCGTTGTTGACTTTTAGGGCAATATCTCTTGCAATTTCAACGTGTTGAATTTGATCTTTGCCGACTGGAACCACTTGTGCGTTAAAAAGTAAAATATCTGCAGCCATTAAAACAGGATAAGAAAAAAGCCCGTGGTTGGCGTTTAAGCCTTTGGCGATTTTATCTTTGTAGCTATGTGCTCTTTCTAAAAGCCCCATAGGGGTAAATTGAGAAAGGATCCAGTAAAGCTCCATTACTTCTTTGACATCGCTTTGTAACCAAAAAACACTTTTTTGCGGATCAATTCCTAAGCTTAAAAAAGCCGCAGCAGCTTTAAGCGAGTTTTGTCTAAGTTTTTCCCCATCAAAACTTGAAGTCATAGCATGGTAGTTTGCTATAAACATATACATTTGACTTTCTTCTTGCATGTTTAGCATTTGTTTGATTGATCCAAAATAGTTTCCTATATGTAAATCCCCGCTTGGTTGTAAACCTGTAATAACTCTCATTTTACCTCTTTTTTAATCTCTCTGATAATTTTTTTAATGCTTTTGTTTTCAATGTTAATTATAATATCTGCTTTTTTTTCATATTTTTTTATTCTTTGCTTAAAAAGCATTTTGGCGTTGTTTGGATTAGCCAGTAAAGGTCTTGCAGATAATTCCTTTTGCTTTAATCTTTGTATGATGTATTCAAAACTTGCTTGTAGATAAACAATTTTACCAATCTCTTTTAACCCTTTTTGTTGTATAAAACCACCACCACTTGCAATGGAACAATTTTGAGTGTTAGCAAGAAAAGTAAGCAATTTTTTTTCTTCTTTACGAAATTTTTTCTCCCCGTATATTTTGAAAAATTCACTAATTTCAAGATTAAATTTATCTTTAATCAAACAGTCTGTATCTAAAAAAAATTTATCATATTTTTCTGCATAAGCTCTTGCAATAGTCGTTTTACCACAACCCATAAAACCTACAAAAAGGAGGTTATCCTTCTTGCTCATCTTTGCTACCTTTTTTTCTTGAAGCTAAAATCAAAGGCACGCCTTCAAAATTAAAATGTTTTCTGATTTGATTTTGCAAATAGCGTTTATAACTAAAATGCAAGGCTTTAGGACGATTCATGATTAGAGCTATTTTTGGAGGTGCTAAGTCATACTGCACGGCATAGTATATCTTAACTAGTTTTCCATAATCATGAGGCAATGGGTGTGCTCTTGTGGCCTCTTCTACTAAAGCATTTAACTTTGCTGTTGGAATTTTTTGTGTGAAATTTGCAAAAACTTCTAAGATTTTATCTAAAAGTACGTGCACTCTTTTTCCACTTAAAGCCGATACGCTTACAACAGGTGCATAAGCTAGAAATTTAAAACGATCTAGTTTTAATTCTTTTAAAGTTTTGTCAAAATCAAGCTCGCTTTTATCCCATTTGTTTAAAACAATAATCACACCCAAACAATGTTTGGCAGCAAGTCCTGCGATACGCTCATCTAACTCGTTAAAACCCTCAGCTGCATCTAGAACTAAAAGCGCAATTTGGGCATTAGCTAGAGCATATTCGGTTCTATTGAGTGCATAGCGCTCTAAGCCTTGTATTTTTCCACGTTTTCTAATCCCTGCAGTGTCTACAAATTCGATGATTTTATCTTTATGCATAATGCTTTCATTAACAGGATCAATGGTAGTACCTGCTATATCGCTTACCACACTACGTTCTTCTTTTACTAAGGCATTTAAAAGACTTGATTTTCCTACATTCACTCTACCAATAATCCCTACTTTAATGTGGTTTTCATTGATGGTTTTTAGTTTAAAATCTCCGCTATTTTCATCAAAATTTTCTAAATAACTTTCAAAATCTTCTTCTTCATCTGCATTTAAAAAGCTTTCATTTAAGAATTTACCAGCCCACATGCAAAGCTCATCGATGCCTATATTATGTGTAACCGAGATGTTAAAAACTTCTTTAACACCAAAATTTGAAAATTCCCAAGATCTTTCTTCATCTTTTTTGTTATCGACTTTATTGATTACTAAAGCTATGGGTTTGTTGAGTTTTTTCATTTCATAAAAAAATGCTTTATCTTCATCATCAGGTAGGAATTTACCATCAACCATATAAAAGATAATATCGCTATTTTTAGCAGCTTTGAGAGAATTTGCTTTGACGTTTTTAAAAAGCTCGTTGCTCTCATCAAGCCCACCGCTGTCTATTAACAAAGCTTTTTTACCATCAATCTCTACTTCGATTTTGTTTGTATCTCTTGTGGTTCCGCTAATATCGCTAGTGATAGCTATACGTTTTCTTGCAAGTCTATTAAAAAGACTTGATTTGCCAACATTAGGTTTTCCTATTAAAATAATACTTTGCATTGATACCCATTTTTTAAATTTTTATTTGTGATTATATAAAAATTGCCTTAAAATTAAGCAAAAAAGACTAAAATAACGGGAATTTTTATGTGGAATTAATATGTTAAGAATTGTCAAAAAAAATTTAGGTATATATTTTATGATTATTGCTTCGATAGAGTTTGCACTTGTGGGTGCTTGTGCAAAAATTTTAAGCGAAGAATTATCATCAATTGAAATTATGTTTTTTAGAAATATCATAGGCACCGCTTTCATGCTCTATGCTCTTTCAAAATTAAATTTTCATAAAAGTGGTGGACATCTTGGACTGCTTATTTTTAGAGGTATTATAGGAACAGTTGCTTTATATCTTTTCTTTTATAATGTTTCTAATATTTCCCTAGGAGGTGCTTTTGCATTTCAAAAAACAGCACCTATTTTTATAGCTTTAATTGCCTTTTTGTTTTTTAAAGAGAGGTTAGGGTTAAAAGCGTGTTTTGGAATTTTGATCGCTTTTATTGGGGTGTTATTGGTTTGTCAGCCTTTTGCAGATAGTAGTACGCATTCGGGTTTTGATTTAAAAAATAGCATTCTGGGAATTTTAAGTGGTTTTTTTGCAGCTTTGGCGCTAACTAGCGTAAGAGAACTTAGAAAATCATATCCAGCGCCTTTTATAGCCTTATCTTTTGTTTTGATTGGTACTTTAATGCCTTTGGTTTCTATGATCATAGGTTCATTTTACGAGGCAAAAGAATTGGACTTTTTAATCGCACCTTTTGTTATGCCTAGTTTTAAAGCTTGGATTTTTATTATTTTAATGGGTATTTTTGGTGCTATGTATCAAATTCATGTTACCAAAGCTTATGGTGTAGCAAAAAAAGCAGGAGTGGTTGCAGGGGTTAGTTATATAGATGTAGTTTTTACTTTATTTTTGGGTATATTGCTAGGAGATGATTTTCCTAGTTTGATGGTTTTTATAGGAATTTTCAGCATTGTTATAGGAGGAATTATTTTGGTAAGTAAACAAACAAAAGGAAAGAAAGATGGAAAATAAAACAGACTTAATTTATGGCTTAGAAGACAGGCCACCATTTGCTAAGGCTTTTTTTGCTGCGTTAGTGCATTTGATGGCAATGTTTGTGGCTGTTATTACGCCTGCTTTGTTGATTTGTAAAGGACTTGGGGTAGATGATAGCAATACAGCTAGAATCATTTGTATGTCGCTTTTTGCTTCAGGCGTAGCTTCGCTTTTGCAAATTAAGACTTGGGGTCCTGTGGGAAGTGGTCTTTTGTCTATTCAAGGAACAAGTTTTAATTTTGTTACGCCTATTATTTTGGGTGGACTAGTTTTAAAAGATAATGGTTTGAGTCAAGAAGCGATGCTTGGAGCGATTTTTGGGACTTTAATGCTTTGTTCTACCACAGAGATGATTATTTCTCAAATTCTTCCTTTTGTTAGGAGAATTATTTCGCCTTTGGTTTCAGGCATTGTTGTGATGATTATAGGTCTTAGTTTGATCAATGTAGGTTTGATAAGTGCTGGAGGTGGTTTTGCTGCTAAAGCAAGCGGGGAATTTGGTTCATTGCAAAATTTATTGCTTGCTGCAGTGGTGATTTTAAGTATTGTTATTTTAAATCGTTTTGATAATGTATATATAAGAATTTCATCTTTATTTATCGCTATGATTATAGGGCTTTTGGTGGCTATGACTTTTGAAAACTTTAGCTTTAGCTTTAATGAAAATTTACCTTTGATCTTTTTACCCGATCCTTTGCATTATGGCTTAAGTATTGATTATAATTTGATTTTACCTTTGATTTTGGTTTTTATGGTAACTTCTTTAGAGACTATTGGTGATATTAGTGCAACAAGTGAAGTTTCAAACCAACCTGTTAAAGGTGAGCTTTATGCTAAAAGGTTAAAAGGAGGGGTTTTGGCTAATGGTCTTAACTCTTTTGTTTCGGCTTTTTTCAATACCTTCCCTAATTCGTGTTTTGGTCAAAACAATGGCGTTATAGCTTTAACGGGTGTTGCAAGTCGCTATGTGGGCTTTATAGTTGCTTTTATGCTGATGATTTTAGGATTATTTCCTATTGTAGCAGATATTACATTGCAAATTCCAGAGCCTGTTTTGGGTGGGGCAACTTTAGTGATGTTTGGTACGATAGCTGCAACGGGGGTTAGGATTATTTCAAAAGAAAATTTAAACCGTCGTTCTATTATTATCATTGCAATGAGTTTGGGTATAGGACTTGGTGTTTCAAATAATCCTGATATTTTAAATTTTATGCCTTTATGGTTTAAGACTTTATTTTCTTCAGGGATTGCAGCAGGAGGAATTACAGCGATTATTTTAAATTTTGTTTTTCCACTTGAAGAAAATACAAAAAATAAAGTAAAATAATAAAACAAGGAAAAATAGATGAAAAAAATGATATTAATTGCAGGTCCTTGTGTGATAGAAAGCGAAGAGCTTGTTTTTAAGGTTGCGCAAGAACTAGAGTGCTTTTTAAAAGATGATAGAATTGATTTTTATTTTAAATCAAGCTTTGATAAGGCAAATCGCACAAGTATTAATAGCTTCAGAGGACCAGGCATTGAAAAGGGTCTGGAGGTTTTGCAAAAAGTAAAAGATAAATTTGGTATGCAAATTCTCACTGATATTCATGAAAGTTCTCAAGCAAGCATTGCGGCTGAGGTTGTAGATGTTTTGCAAATCCCTGCGTTTTTGTGCAGACAGACCGACCTTTTAGTGGCAGCTGCTAAAACAAAAGCAAAAGTTAATGTAAAAAAAGGACAATTTTTAAATCCTGATGATATTAAATACAGTGTAGCTAAAATTTTACAAACTAGAGGCATTGATGAAGAGGGGTTTGAAGTTGCAAAAGAAAATGGTGTTTTTGTGGCTGAAAGAGGTTCGAGTTTTGGTTATGGGAATTTAGTGGTAGATATGCGAAGTTTGGTTATTATGAGAAAATACGCTCCAGTTATTTTTGATGCTACCCATAGTGTCCAAATGCCAGGGGCAAATGGAGGAAGCAGTGGCGGCAAGAGCGAATTTGTTGAACCTTTAGCAAGAGCCGCTGCTAGTGTTGGTGTAGATGGATTTTTCTTTGAAACGCATATTAATCCTTGTGAGGCTTTGTGTGATGGTCCAAATATGCTTGATCTTTCAAGACTTAAAAATTGCGTTGATACGCTTTTAAAAATTCAAGAAATCATTTAAAAAGGAAACATATGAAGATAATAGAAGGAAACTTAAGTTTAAAAGGTGATGAGAAAATCGCAATCATTAATGCAAGATTTAACCACATCATTACTGATCGTTTGGTTGAAGGTGCTAAAGATGCTTTTTTAAGACATGGGGGTAAAGAAGAAAATTTAAATCTTATTTTAGTGCCCGGTGCTTTTGAAATTCCTTTTGCATTAAAACAAGCTATAGAGAGTAAAAAATTTGATGGAATTTGTTGTGTTGGAGCGGTAATACGTGGCAGCACTCCGCATTTTGATTATGTTGCAGCTGAAACAACTAAAGGGATCGCAAGTGTAGGACTTGGGGCGAATGTGCCTGTAAGTTTTGGAGTTTTAACAACTGATACTTTAGAACAAGCTATAGAAAGAGCAGGTAGTAAGGCAGGAAATAAAGGCTTTGAAGCTATGCTTACCGTAGTTGAAATGCTTAATTTAATTCAAAAAATTAAGGCTTAAAATGGCTACTAGACATCAAGTAAGACAAAGTATCGTTTCCTTGCTTTATGCAGCACAGCTTAATCAGGAAAATAAAGACTTTATCAATGAATTTTTAGATGAGAAAAAAATTCGCAACGATCAAAGAAAATTTACATTAGATTTATACAACGGTATCAATGAGCAGCTTGCTTTTCTTGATGAAAAAATCAATGAATGTTTAAAAGAGTATAAATTAGATGGGGTGGCTAATATAGAAAAAGCTATTTTGCGTTTAGGTGCTTATGAGATTTTATTTACTTCTACTCAAAAAGCGATTATCATTAACGAAGCTATAGAGCTTGCTAAGGAAATGGCAGGTGATAATGCTCCTAAATTTATCAATGGAGTATTAGATAAAATCAACAAGGAAAAACAATGAAGCTTTGTGTGGCTTTTGATGTGGCAAGTTATGATGATTGCCTTCATTTGGCTAAAGAATTAAAGGGTTTAGATATATGGATAAAAGTAGGGCTTAGGTCTTATTTAAGAGATGGTGTAAAGCTTTTAGAGGCGATTAAAAAAATAGATGATTTTAAAATTTTTTTAGACTTAAAGCTTTATGATATTCCAAATACTATGGCCGATGCTTGTGAAGAACTTGCAAAACTTAATGTAGATATGTTTAATATTCATGCAAGTGCTGGAAAAAGCGCTATGTGTACAATCATGGATCGCTTGAGTGCTCTAGAAAAAAGACCGTTAGTATTGGCTGTGTCAGCATTGACAAGTTTTGATGAGCAAGAATTTTTTAGCTTATACCGCCAAGATATTAAACAAGCGGTGAAAGAATTTTCTAAAATAAGCTACGAAAGTGGTCTTGATGGTATGGTGTGTTCGGTGTATGAAAGCTTACTAATAAAAGAAAACACAGATTCAAAATTTATCACCTTGACGCCTGGAATTCGCCCTTTTAAAGAAAATTCAGATGATCAAAAAAGAGTGGCTGATATCCAATGTGCGAAAGAAAATCTTTCAGATTTTATTGTAGTAGGAAGACCTATTTATAAAGCAAAAGAACCTAGAAAGGTTTGTGAGGATATATTAGAGCATTTAAAATAAGCCCAAAAGGCTTATTTTAAATATACTTTCATTTTCTTATTTTCTAGTATGATGCCATTATCATCACTAGTGATTTGAAAATCTCCATTAAAATATCTCAAGAAATTATCTTCAAATTTCATAGATTCTTGATCACAAAGCATTTTAGTAGAGGCAAGATTGTCTTCTATTTTAATGCTATCTCCTTGATCTTTATAGTTTCCAAAAAATCTATTACACCCTGATACTCCAAATACTCTTTTGTCTTTATTGTCAAAGCTAATGCTAGTTTTTATTGTATTGGATTCAAAAGTTTTTCCATTAGCCTCATAAGAACTGATAGTAAATTCTTTATTTTGTAAATCATCAACACTTAAATTCGCCACCGAGCACCCACTAAAAATAGCTACGCTTGCAGCGCCAAATGCTAGTAATTTTTTCATTTTTATACTCCTTTATTTTATACATTGAAATGTTTTAATTCATCTTCTAAATTTTGACAGACTATATTTAACTCATGTGCAACATCAAGTAAAATTTTTGAAATTTCTTCGTTTTTATCACTGAGTTTGACGGTTTCTTGCATTTTATCTAGTAAAGATTGCAAAGTCTCTTGTGTACTTGAAATTTTTTGCATACATGCATTAGCTAAATCTCTTGCATTCTCATTGCAAACTTTTACTTCATTGGTTCCTTCTACTAGATCTTTTGCATCTTGATTTAGTGAATTAATTTCTTTTGCATTGTGTTTTAATTCTTTAGAAACTTCATTGATGCTATCTACTAGTTGCTTGGTTACTATAGCAATATTTTTCAAAAATTCTTCCGAGTTTTGAGCAAGATTTCGCACATCTTCAGCAATTACTGAAAATCCGCGCCCAAACTCTCCTGCACGTGCTGCTTCTATCCCTGCATTTAGAGATAAAAGATTAGTTTTATCAGCAATTTCTCCCATCATTTCAGAGGCTTTTTTGATTTCCTCTGCTTGCTTTTCCATGATTTCTACTTTTTGAGATAAAACATCTTCATTTTCTGCAACAACTCTCACTTTATCCACTACCTGACCTAGCGAATCAAGCATAGCATTTAATACTTCGAATGATTTTGTATTTGCTTTGTTTGCATTATTTGAAAGCACAGCTAGATCTTGTAATTCTGTGTGAATTTGTTCACTTAGTTGGTAAGATTCATCTGTTTTAGTGTGACCTTCTTTGGTTCTATTAGCTAGATCAAGTGCATTGGCATTTAGAAGTTTTGATTGCTTATCTACCATTTGAGAGCTTTCATTGGTAGAAATAACGGTATTTTGAATTTTTTCGATAAATTGATTAATATAAACACAAGCTTTGCCTATTTCATCATTGCTTTTTACGCTAATTCTTGCACGTAAATCCCCATCTCCACTAGCTAGTTCTTTAGCATGTTTTAAAAGGTCTAAGACAGGATTTCCTACAACAATTTTTAAAATATAAAGCACAGCAAATACAGTAAAAAGTAAAGCAACGCTAAAGATTACAATATAAGTTCTTGCAGAGTCTGCTAGATCATCATCAATATGTTTTAAGTCATTGTACATATCCATCACGCCCAATACATCGCCTTTTTGAGCATTGGCATGGCATGCAAGACAGGTTTCATTGGCGATTAATGGACGTATTAATCTTAAATAATGCCCTTGTTCATTGTTGATTTCGACTGCTCTAACTTGAGGTTTACTAAATTGTTCGTTGATGAGTCTATCATCGCTTTTTGTAAATTTTTGCATTTCAAAAAGCTCAATGGTGCTTTGTGAGGGATAAATTTTAATATCTTTAATACCTTCAATCTCTCCAGCTTCTTTAATAGCTTGTTCTATGATAGCAGGATCGCCTAGGTTCATCGCCATTCTTAATGTTTGAAAAACAGAAGCACTTAGAGTATCTAAATTAGCGCGACTGATTCTATCGGTTGTTTGCTGAGAGTCGTTTTGCAAAATAATTTGCATAATAATAAAACTAATAAGCAATGTGGAAATCATTGCTAAAGATATCTTTGCACCGATGCTTTTAAACATTTTAATCTCCCTTTTTTAATGTAAAAAGTGTCTTACACCGCTAAAATATAATGCAATGCCATATTCATTAGCTGCTTGGATAATATCCTCATCTCTTATGCTTCCACCTGGCTCGATAATGGCTTTTACTCCGATTTTGCTAGCCTCATCAATGCTATCTCTAAAAGGAAAAAATGCTTCACTTGCTAAAACGCAACCTTGCAAATCAAGCCCCATTTCTTTTGCCTTGCTAATAGCTGCTTTAGCCGCATCAATACGACTTGTCATACCCATGCCAATAGCTACCATAGCACCATTTTTTACATATACTACGTTGTTTGACTTGGTGAATGCGGCAATTTTCATAGCTATTTCAAGGTCTTTTAATTCTTCTTCGCTCGCTTTTCTTTCGCTTTTTAAAACCGCATTTTTTAGCTCATCTTCTTTAACTTCGTCACTATCTTGATATACGAAGCCACCATCAATATGCTTGAAGTCGTATTTGTCGTAAGCTCTAGTTAAAAATGGTGCTTTTTGTGTGAAAATTTTAATACGTTTTTTATCTTTAAATACTTCCAATGCTTCATCATCTACATTTGCAGCAATGATTACTTCGATATAAATTTCATTAATTTTTTGTGCTAATTCTTTATCTAAGGTTCCATTGATCGCAACAACTCCGCCATAAGCACTTAAGGTGTCACATTTTAATGCGTGGATGTAACTTTGAAGTAGATTTTCTTTTATAGCAAAACCACAGGCATTGGCGTGTTTTACAATTGCCACTGCAGGGGCTTTATCAAAAGCGCTTGCTAAGTTTAAAGCCGCATTGATATCGGTTAGGTTGTTAAAACTTGCTTCGCCTTTTAAGGTTGTAAAATTATGTGTGAAAAAGTCATCAAATTCATACAAAGCACCTTTTTGATGAGGATTTTCTCCGTATTTTGTATCAAAAACTTTCTGTCCTACGATAAATTTACTTGCCCCAAAGCCACCATTGAAGCGCTCATTCATGTAGTTTGCTATATATGCATCATAATTTGCAGTATGCTCGTATGCTTTGATCATTAAAGATCTTCTAAAATCAAGATCTAAGGTATTTTCTTTTAAAGCTTGAATGATTTTGTCATAATCTAAAATATCACAAACAACAATGACATTTTTAAAGTTTTTTGCACCACTGCGTATCATTGCTGGGCCGCCAATGTCAATATTTTCAACAATCTCATCAAAATCTTGTGTCATAATGGTTGTTTTTTTAAAAGGATATAAATTTACGCACAGCAAATCAATGCTTTCGATGTGATGTTCTTTGGCTTGTTTTTGATGATTTTCATCTTCTCTTTTATATAAAATTCCGCCATGAATTTTTGGATGTAAGGTTTTTACACGCCCTTCAAACATTTCTGGGCTTTGAGTAAAATCACTTACTTCTTGCACTTGTAGGTTGTTTTCTTTTAAAAGTTTATATGTACCACCAGTAGATAAAAGTTCAAAACCTAGCTTTGCAAGTTCGCTTGCAAATTCTACAACACCTTCTTTGTCGCTTACACTAATGAGTGCTTTCATTTAGTTTTTCCTTTCTATGTATTGTTTTAAAAATTCATAAGATTCGTTAACTTCTTGAAATTTTTTTACACCTTCTTTTATTTTGGCTTCATCGCTGTGATTAGCATTTAAAATATCAGGATGGTATTTTTTAGCAAGTTCTCTATAACGTTTTTTCAGTTCTTGTAATGTTATATTTTCATTTACTCCTAAAATTTTACATGCTTTTTGTAAATTCATGTTTGAATTTTGAGTTTTCATGGAATTTAAAAGCTTATCAAGTAAATTTGCATCTAGTCCAAAAGCTCGTATGATAGACATTAAAACTTCTTTTTTTGCATGATTGACTTCTCCGTCTATTAAAGCCATTGCAACTAAAACATTAAAAATATTAATTCGTTCTTGCTGTGGTAAAGGCACTTCTTTGATAAGTTCTTTGGCTACTTCATAAGTATCATTTAAAGTGTTTTTGTGTTCATTGAAGCACTGTTTTAAAAATTCTCTTTCTTTTGAATCTTTGGCATTATAATCAAGAATTTGTGAAATCATATTGGCTTCGTTTTCACTTACCCTGCCATCGCTTTTTGCGATTTTTGCTAAAAGTGCTATAACATAGTAGTTTAGTCTTCTTTTAAAACCATCAATTCTTTCTTCATGGTAGCCTTGTTTAAAGCCTTGAGAAAAGCTTTTGGCTCCTTTTTTAAAAGAGCCCAAAAGATCATCTTTTCCCCATGTTTTATAATACCAATAAAATGCCAAAATTGCTAATATTAATAAAACAAAAAGCATTTTTATCCTAAATATTCATTAAATTTATCAAAATAAATTGCTTGTAGTTTTGCTAAAGATATCTTAATTTCATCTAAAATGAAATCTTTTTCATTTAAATTTCCAAGTTTTGTAAATTTAATTCCCATTTCATTTACAAATTTAATAAATTTTTCTTCATCTTTAACACCTACTATAACTCTTGTTGGGCTTTCTTCAAAAATAAAACTTTTATCTTCAAAATTAGTTTTTACTTCAATGCCTAAATTTGCCTTTGCGCTCATTTTTGCTAGAGTGATAGCAAGACCACCAATACCTATACTATTTGCACAGTCAAGTAATTTTGTTTCATTGGCTTTTAGTAAGAAATCCCATAGTTTTAATTCCGCGTTAAAATCTATATCTTTAAGTTCTCCTGCAACTTTTTGATCTAAAACTTTAGCAACCAAAGATCCACCAAAAACACCTTTGCTTTCTCCAAGTAAATAAATAGCTTGTGTATTTTTACTAAAGTATGATTTTAAAACATTTTCTGCGCTTTCGTTGACTCCAACACATGCGATGGTTGGACTTGGAAAAATACTCACTCCATCGGTTTCATTATATAAGGAAACATTGCCACTTACCACAGGAGTGTTGAGTTCTTTACAAGCTAGTTTGATACCTTCGCAGCCTTGAGCAAATTGCCACATTACCTCAGGATTTTGTGGATTACCATAGTTTAAACAGTCGCTAATTGCTAATGGTCTAGCGCCTGAGCATGCTATTTTTCTACCTGCACTTGCAACAGCTGCTGCTGCACCTATTTTTGGATCAATATAGTTTAATCTTGAGTTGCATTCAATTGCCATGGAAAGTAAGCAATTGTTTTCTTTGATTCGAATGCTGTTTGCTCCTAAAGCTCCATCACTTTTTAAAGTATTGGTTTGCACGCTTGAATCAAATTGTTCGTAAATATAAGCTTTGTTGCTTACATTTTCATTTGCAAGGAGTTTTTCAAATGCTTCTTGGGTGGAAATATTGAGTTTAAATTGATAGTTTTTTATTTCATCTAAATATGCTGGCTTAGCTACAGGTCTATCAAGCATAGGTGCTTTTTCGCTTAGTGGTTCAATAGGGATTAAGCCAACTAACTCATCATGCCAAAATAGTTCCATTTTACCAGTATCGGTAACTTCACCTATAATCGCTGCATCAAGCCCCCATTTATTGAAAATCTCGATTACTTTTTCTTCATAACCTTTTTTAGCGCAAATTAGCATTCTTTCTTGTGATTCGCTTAGCATTAACTCATAAGGAGTCATGCCTTCTTCTCTCATAGGGGTTTTATCAAGATAAAGCTTCATTCCGCTACCACTACGTCCTGCCATTTCAAAAGAACTTGAGGTAAGTCCAGCTGCACCCATATCTTGAATACCTACAATATAATCTGTTTTAAAAAGCTCTAAGCAAGCTTCCATTAGTAGTTTTTCAGCAAATGGATCTCCAATTTGCACAGTTGGTCTTAAGCTTTTGCTAGATTCATTAAAGCTATCACTTGCCATTACAGCTCCACCAAGTCCATCGCGACCGGTTTTTGAGCCTACGTAAATAACAGGATTTCCTATACCTTCAGCTTTTGCATAAAAAATATCTTCAATTTTACAAGTTCCAAGTGCAAAAGCATTTACTAAGATGTTTCCATTGAAACATTCATCAAAAGCACACTCTCCACCTATGGTAGGCACACCCATGCAATTACCATAGTGCGAAATTCCGCTTACAACACCTTTAACTAGGTATTTTTGGTGTTTACCTATTTTTTCATCATGAATGTTGCCAAATTTTAAAGAATTCATGCCAGCAACTACTCTTGCGCCCATAGTAAAAACATCACGTAAAATTCCACCTACACCGGTTGCAGCACCTGCAAATGGTTCTATAAAACTTGGGTGATTGTGGCTTTCTACTTTAAATACAGCAGCCATTCCTTTGCCTATATCGATTACTCCGGCATTTTCACCAGGTCCTTGGATAACCCAAGGAGCTTTGGTTGGAAAGCCATTGAGGTATTTTCTGCTTGATTTATACGAACAGTGTTCACTCCACATGGCAGAAATAACTCCAAGCTCCAATAGATTAGGCTCTCTGCCTAGTATGTTTAAAATTTCTTGATATTCCTCATCGCTGATTTTGTGTTGTTTTATAATTTCTTTATCCATTTTCTCTCCTTGTTATTTACCTAAACAAAAATTACTAAACATTGCATCTAAAATTTCATCTCTTTCAAAATCTTTTGTAAATTGGGCTATCTCTCCTATGGCTAAATTTAATTCAAAGGCAAAAAGCTCTAATGAGCTTTCTTTTAATAAATCTCTTGCACGTAAAATGGCTTCGCTAGCATTTTTGCAAGCATTGAGTATTAAGGTATTGCTAATTAGCATTCCATCGCCATCAAGGGTGTTAAGGTATTCGTTTAAATTTTCTTTGATAGCTTGGGTATTTTCTTGTGCGCAAATACGTATACAAGAGTTGCTTATTTCGTGTTGAAATCTAGTGGTTAAATCGCTTTTGTTTAAGACATAAAGAATTTTTTTGTTGCAATTTTCTAAAGCTTGTAAAATACGCGCATCTTCTTCATCAAATTCTCTAGAACCATCAAAAACAGCTATGATAATATCTGCTTCTTTAATGCTTTCATAACTTAAATGAACCCCAATTTTTTCTATTTCATTATCTGCATTTCTTATACCTGCTGTATCAATGATCTTAATTAAGTGTGAACCTATTTTTAAACTTTCTTCGATACGATCCCTTGTTGTGCCTGCGACATTAGATACAATGGCTCTATCAAATGCTAAAAGTGAGTTTAGTAGCGAGCTTTTTCCTGCATTTGGTTTGCCGATAATTACAACTTTAAAGCCTTCTATCAAACCTTTTTTACTTAAAGAAATATCTACGATGTCACGCAAAAGTTTTGAATTTTTTTCACACATAGTGATGATTTGATCAAGTAGATCTTGCGGTAGATCATCATCTGCATAGTCTATACTAGTTTCTACAAAAGCAAGTGTTTGAACAAGATCAATTCGAATGGTATTTAAAAATTTACTTAAATCACCTTTAATGTTTTTAGCAATAATATTTGCAGCACTTGTTGATTTTGACATAATAGCATCTTGTATGCTTAAGGCTTTTAGAAGATCCATTTTACCATTAAGACAAGCCCGTTTACTAAATTCTCCAGGGTTGGCAAGGCGTGCACCTGCTAAAATAAGTTCATCGAGTAAAATTTCACTCAAAGAAAAGCCTCCATGGAGTTGAAATTCTACTATATCTTCTCCCGTAAAAGAAAAAGGTGCTTTGAAATAAATCACTAAAGCTTCATCTAAAAAATCGTTGTTGTTTTTGTATAATTTGCATAAGTGTGCATAGCGAGGTTTTAGTTCTTTTTTACGAGTAATTTTTAGTGCAAGCTCTAAAGCTTTAACTCCACTTACTCTAATAATACTTATAGAGCCCACTCCATGGGCTGTAGCAATAGCAGCTATAGTATCATTCATTCATTTTTCTTCAAAAAATCATTTACAACGATGTATCTTTGATCATCGTTTTGCTTGATGGCGACGTATTTATCTGGAAAGCGTTCTCTTAGTTTTTCTAAGGCAAGTTTTAGCCAAATTCCATCTAATGGTTTTGTTTGAACTCTTCCTGTGCTTTCTACTTTTTCTATAAGAATTTTTAGATAACTTTCAATAGCTTGGGTTTGATTTTCTAAAAATTGCGCGATTTCTAATCTAGGTTGAATTTTATATTTAGCATTAAGCCAATTATAAAGCAAATACGAAAAAGCCTTGTATCTATGTGCTTCTTTTCCTATAAGCAAGGCTGCATCTTCACCATCAAGTTTGATTAAAACACAATTTTCATCCCAAACACTCACTTGTATAACCTTAATATCAAAATCAAAAGTCGCAAGTAGTTTTTCTAATGAATAATGAATTTCATCAATATAAGAAGCGATATTGATCTCTTCTGAAGATTCCTTGTGGAATGAATCAAAAATTGCATCATTTTTGACTTTATAGTGTTCTCTTGATGTATTGTTTTCTAGAGGTTTTTGAAATGAATGATTTTCTTTATATTCTTTTTTTGGTTCGTATTTTTCATAGTTTTTTGTAGTGTGTTTATTTAATTTTTCATTTTGATATTTTTTTGCTTTTTCATAATGAGGTTTTTGAGGTTTTTTATGTCCTTTAATGCAAATGATAGCATTTTTTCTAAACAAACCCAAAAAGCCTGTTTTTGCATGTTGAATGACTTCGTATTCTAAGTCAACCACAGAGCACTCAAGTTGCTTTGAGGCTTCTATGAGTGCAGTTTGTAAGTCTTTAGCTTCTATGTTCATGTTTAGCTACTTCCTCTTTTTTGTGATTTTTGAAAAGTTTATTAACAATCACTTGTTGGATAAGTGAGCATATATTGTTAACACACCAATATAGGGTTAAACCTGCCGGGAAGGTCAAGAAAAAGAATGTGAAAATCAAAGGTAAGAATTTCATGATTTTTTCTTGCATAGGATCTTGTATGGCCATTGGTGTGATAAGTTGTTGGATAAACATAGTTAGGCCCATAAATATAGGTAAGATAAACCAAGGATCCATTACAGATAAGTCTGTGATCCAAAATGCCCAAGGTGCAGCTTTGAGTTCTATTGCATTGAGTAAAACTCTATAGATTGCAAAGAAGATAGGAATTTGAATGAGTATAGGCAAACAACCACTCATAGGATTTGCACCGTGTTTTTTATAAAGCTCCATCATATGAAGATTCATTTTTTGAGGATCGCCTTTATAGCGTTCTCTAATCTCTTTCATTTTAGGTGCTAAGTCTTTAAGTTTGTTCATAGAAATCATTGATTTATAAGTAAGCGGGAAAAGGATAATACGCACAATTAATGTCATAACAACAATAGCCCAACCCCAGTTGCCTAAGTATCCATGTAAGAAATTTAAAAACTCAAACATCGGTTTAGCGATAAAAGTAAACCAACCATATTCTACTACATCATCTAAGTCAGCGTGAATAGATCTTAAAATTTCATGCTCTTTTGATCCTAAATAACCACTTGCTTTGAAGATATTATTAGCGCTAGCAAAAACGATGGAATTTTCATGACTATCTTTTGTAACTACCGCATTAAGTGGATTTTCAAAGTTGTAAAAGAAAGCACTATAGTAGCGATCTGAAGCAGCCATAAGAGTGACATTTGAAAAGCTTTCATCATGTTCTACATCACCATCTTCTAGCATAGTGATTTTATCATCTTTATCTAAGATCAAAACTCCATGTACTGTGTAGCTATCAACTGCTATATTGGGACGATAACCTGGAGTGATAAAGTAAGCTGCATCTTTACTTAAACTAACTTCTAGGTCGTAATTGCCGTATGGATAGAATGTGATTTTTTTGGTCACAACAAGATCGTTTAGATTTTGCGTAAGAATTAGTGTGGTGTTATCATCATTTACCTCAAGGGTTTTTTGACTTGCAGTGTATATTGTATTAAATGCTTCTTGGTTGATTTTTGCATCGCTAAATCTTAATTCTAATGGCATAGGCGATAAAGAAGCATCTACTAAGTTGATGCTTTTGCCATTTTCATCCTTGTATTTTGCATCGCTTAAATAAAATTTAGCAATTCTACCTAAAGAGTCAATATGTGCTTCAAAATGTTCACTTTTAACAACTGCTATTTCTTCTTTTTGGTTAACACTTAGTTCAGTTTTTGGAGCCTGAGTGTTGGTATTTGCAGTGGCTTGTGGAGCTGAATTGTTTTGTTCTATTTGAGTGATGTTTTGCTCAACTTGTGGAGCTTTTGGGATAAAAAAATAATCATAAACTACAAAAAATAAGAATGATAAAACAACGGCAATTAGTATGCGTTTTTGCTGGGATAAATTTTCTGACACGGATTGTCCTTTGGAAATATAATCTTAATTAAAAAAAATTGATTATCGTTGCAAGGGATATAAAGATAGTTGAGTTGTTTTAAAGCATTAAAACTAGGTTTAAAACATATACCTGAGTTTAGATTATTCTTGCGTATTTTAGGATAATCAATACCACCTCTAAAAAACGGATTGCATTTTAAAATTCTTAAAAAAACAGCAACAAATGCTTTAAGAATATTATTTTTTTTAAATTGCCATAAAGCGTATTCGGAGCAACTTGGATAATATCTACAGCATTGTGGCTTAAAAGGGCTGATAAAGAGTTGATAAAATCTGATAAGTTTTAGACAAGCTATTTTATGCATCCTATTTTTTTCAAACCCCATTTCAAGTTTTTTTCTAATTTTAAAAAAGGAATTTCAGTAATACTTGATTTAGCTACAAGTATGTATTTTCCGTTTTCAACTTGATTTTTAACCTGAAAAAAAGCTGATCTTAAGAGCCTTTTGGCTCTATTTCTTATGACAGCTTTTCCAACTTTTTTACTAGCAACGACAGCAAATTTTTTCTCATCACTTAAGGTGTAAAAGATGATCACGCCTTCGCAGTGCCATTTTTTACCTTCTTTGTAAATTGCTGCAAATTCTCCTAAGTCTTTAATACTTAGAAAGTCTTTTATACCGCTAATCTTTTTCTACCTTTAGCACGTCTAGCGTTGATCACTTTGCGACCATTTTTGCTTTTCATACGTACACGAAAACCGTGAGTTCTTTTTTTAGGAGTTTTATGTGGTTGGTATGTTCTTTTCATATTTTTTCCTTAACTTAAAATAAAAAACAAAATAATAAGCGTGTATGTTAACAAATTCTTACTTAAATCTGCTTTTAATTAAGAGTTATTTTAAAAGTTTTTGCTAAATTTTGATTTTACTTTTGAAATCTAAAGGAAAAATATGGGGTTTGAAATTTGCGAAAGCAAAAAAGAAGACTTAGAGATTATTTTGGGTTTGATTAAAGAACTTGCTATCCATGAAGATATGCTTGATGATGTTAAATGTAGCACTAAAGAGCTTGAAGAGTCTTTTTTTACACATCAGTATGCAAAGGCATTGAGTTTAAAAGAAGATGGTGTGATTGTAGGTTATGCTATGTATTATTATACTTTTTCATCTTTTTGGGGTTTAGGTGGGTTGTATTTAGAAGATATTTACATACAGCCACAATATAGAAAAAAAGGTTATGCAAAAGCGGTTTTTAAGTACTTAGCACAAATTTGTAAAGAAAAAAATCTCAAGCGTTTAGAATGGGTTTGCTTAAATGATAATGATTTGGGTATAGAATTTTACACTAAACTTCAAGCAAGACATATGAATGAATGGAGAACTTATCGTTTAGAAGGTGAAAATTTAGAAGCGTTGGTGTGATGAATAAGCGTAGTTTGCACTATTTAAAAGCTTTTGGCTTTGAATATTTTAATGAACAAAGAAAAATTAGACATTTGAATTTAAGCTTTAGTGAGTTAAATGAGAGGGTTAAAAACTGCAGACTTTGTCATTTTTCTAAGTTAAGAAAATACACTTTAATGGAAAAAGAAGTCAAAAATGCTAAAATTTTAATTTATCAAGCATTTATAGATAAAGAAGAAAATGAAAGTGGAAAGTTTTTTGCTTCTAAAAATAAGCAAGAGCTTTTAAAGCTTTGTAAAGAGCTTTTAAATTTAACTGAAAATGAAATATATTTTTCATATATGTTTAAATGTTTTAGTAATTTTAAATTTGATGAGCAGGCTATGAGGCTTTGTTTGCCGTATTTTTACAATGAATTAGATTTTGTAAAAACAAAGATGATTTTATGTCTTGGTAAAGAAGCATTTTTTAGTTTAGGCTTTAAGGATTTTCAAAGGTATAAAGGACAGTGTTTGCATTTTAATCACTGTTTGCTTATGCCAAGTTATGATTTGAATTTTTTAAGCAAAAATCCTAGCTTTTATGCTGAATTTTTAGAAGATATTAAAAAAATAAAAGGTTATTTATGAAAAAAAGTTTAGTTTGTATGATGGTGAGTTTTGTTTTGGTTTTAAACATCTTTGCTAAAGAACAAAAACCATCGCCCATAGAACCAAGTGATGCTTTTTATCCTAACTTAGAGTTTCAAAACTGTGACAATGAGTGTTTGTTTACTTTGTTAGAAACAGGACTTTATTTTAATTTTTTAGCAAGATTTAGTAGTGATAATGCAAATGAACTTTTAGTTAACATCTATACTAAGCTTTTAAATTCCATTGTAGATTTTGAAAAAAGAATTCAAAAAAATGCGAGTATAAAACTAGCTATTATTATACCTGAGCAAACGATTAAAAGTTATTCTAACACCATCATCAATTCAAGCATAGCATATTTACTAAGACAAAGAGCACAGATAAAAGTAAAGGTGTTTTTGATAGGCACTGAAGATGAAAGTAAAATAAGCAAAGCGCTTAAACAAGCAGAAAATGAGAAATTTAACTATATCATTGCAGGTTTTACAGAAAAAGGTGTTAAAAAATTACTCAAGGAAAAACTTGAAGCTAATGTTAAAGTTTTTATTCCTACTGCGCATAAAAGAAATTTTGATACACAAAATGAAAATGTGTATTTTGGGAGTATAGATTATCAAAAACAAATTCAAAAACTTTTAGAGTACTCCAATGGTAAAAACATCATTTTTTCAGATGGAACAGCCTTGGCTAATCGCTTAGATGAAAATGTTTTAAATGTAGGTAATGGTAGTGAGAAAATTTATACCATTAATAGTTCTAAGTTTGATTTTAGAAGCATTTTAAATCAAAACCAAAGTTTTCAAGATTCTAGTATCATTTTAAATACTTCGTTGATTAAAACAGCTTTGATAAGCTCACAAATAAGAGCTTACGATATAGAACCTTTTGTGTTATTATCGACTCAGATTAATTATAATCCTATCTTGCTAAGTTTAACGCAAATTAACGATAGAAAAAAACTTTTACTAGCAAATTCTATCTCTAATGAGGATCAAACTTTAAGCTATCTTAACGAGCTTTTTTCGCAAAATATCAACTATAATTGGATAGCGTATGCAACTAGCGTGGGGCTTGATTATTTTTATACACAATACTTAGACAAAGACTCTCAAAGAATTTTCGATGAGAGTTTAAATGATAATCAATTTGACTATAAGGTTAAAATCATTCGCTCACAAGGCTTAGGTTTTACTCCTTTGCAAGATCAGTAAAAACCTTAACTATAGCCTCATCTATAGGGGCTACTTTTTCATTTTTTAAAAAAGCTAGGGTAAAATCAGCCTCAAAAAGCTTGGTGTTTTCTTTATAAATTTCTTGTTTTATGCAAACCGAAGCTTTTTTAAGCTTTGTGATACATGTTTTTACTTCTATAAGATCCCCAAGTTTAGCGGGTTTTAAAAAGTTGCAATTTGCTTTAGTAAGTAGGAAATGTCCTGTGTTTTTGTCAAAAATTTTTGCGTTTTTTTGAAAAAAAATCTCACTTCTTGCTCTTTCGCAAAATTTTAAGTAGTTGCTATGGTATACCACTCCACCCGCATCGGTATCTTCATAGTAAATTCGCATTTGCATTTAAACTCCTTTAATTTGGTATGATAGTGTTTTTTCTTGCTGTTTTTTGCAAGGAAAAGATGATTAAACCAAAAACTATGATATAAATTGATGTGGTTAAATTTTGCCACCAGTTAAAATCATTACTTAATAAATTTGGTATTGCTAAAATCATTTTGGGTTGATTGCATAATGTTATAAAAATTATTATAGATGATATTATTATAGAAGTATTTTTTGCTTTTAAAAAAACATCAATAATAAAAAAACTTATTAATGCTATGGGATATATATACCAAATTTTTCCTATAAGTAAGATATATAAAGCTATCGTAAAAACTAGCCATTTTGCATTTAAAGCTAAATCTGTATGATGATCGCAAAGCTTGCGATAAAAGAAAAGTTGCCATTGCTCGATTGTATCTTTTAAATTTTTAATTTTTTTGTGTTTTAGTTCTAATTCTCTAGCATAAAGCTCTTGTGCTCTTAATTCTGAAGCATCGATTAGATTGTGATGAGCTATGCGGTTGCTTTTTAATTTTCTAAATAAATCTCTTAAATTTGATGGCTTTTCAAAATCATCATTTTTATTTATATTTTCTAAATTTGGTAGCTTTGTTAAATCATTGCTGTCTTTGCTTATGTCTTTAAAGTCGTATTGTATATGTTCTTGTTTTATATTAAACTGATTGGAAAAAATACAATTTATAAATTTTGGTTTGCTATCCAAAGTAGTATTGTCAAAAACTACGATATTGTTAAATATTACATTTTTAAAATTTAAATCTTTTATGTGTATGTTTTCAAAATTGACAATACCTTTAAATGTAACATTTTGAAAAAGATATGTTTGCTCTACTGTATCATTGATATTAATTGTATCACGTTTTTTACCGGAAATAAATTTAACATTATTAAATTCTACCTCACTAAATATGATTGTATTTTTAAAAAAAGAAGTGTTTATAAACCTAGCTTCACTTTCAAAACGTGCTGTGTTAAAATCAACCTTGGCTTTCAATTCTGCCCTAGTAAAAGAAGTTTTGCCTTTAAAAACTGCTTCTCTAAAATTATTTTCTATGTTCTCGTGATTTGTATACTCAGCTAAGAATTTTGTGTTTATAAATCTAGCTTCGCCTTCAAAACGCGCTATATTAAAACTCACTCTAGCTTTAAATTCTGCCTTAGCAAAAGAAGTTTTATCTTTAAAAACCGCTTCTCTAAAATTATTTTCTATATTTTCTTGATTTGTATAATCAGCTAAGAATTTTGCTTTTATAAACCTAACTTCATCTTCAAATTTTGTTAAATTAAAATCAACTTGGCTATTAAAAATCGCAGTTGTAAAGTCAATTCTTTTTTCAAAAACACATTGTTCAAAACTAACTTTTCTACGAAAGTTAAATCCTCTAGCAATGATTTGATTTTTAAAAACACAGTCTGAAAAAAATAATTCTATACTATTATCATTTGCAAAATAAATATAGTCGATTTCGCAGTTTTTTATAGTGATTTTATTTATTTGTTTTTGCTCTAGAATGTTTAAATCAATTTCACTAATGTTGGAGTTGTGAATAGTTATTGTATTCTTATTTATTTTTACATTTATATCTTTGATATTTTCTTGTATCAATATACCATAAGATTCTAGAAGCTTTTGCATTTATTTTGCCTTGTTTTATGTCTAATAAATATAAATTTTATCTAAAATGCTATAAGAAAAGCATAAAACATTCTTGATTTTATATCTTATGTTAAAATTGTATTTTAAATCATTAAAAAAGGAAAATCATGCAAGTGTTGCAAAAAATGTTTAAATTGTTAGCTATTGTAGCTTTTGTTTTTAGTGTAAATGCCAATGCGTTAAGTGAGGGTAAAGAGTATATCACCTTAAAAACACCCATCCCAAATGCACAAAATTCACTGATAGAAATTTTTTCTTATCGTTGTATTCATTGTTATAACCATCATCAATTTCACACTTTAGCAAAGGTTAAAGAGGCTTTGCCAAATTTAAAATATGATCTTTTTTCGGTAAGTTCTATGTTAGAGTATGGCGGGGCTTTAAATGAAATGTTTGCGTTAGCTTCGTTTAAGCAAAAGGCATTGGGACTAGATGTAACTAGTGAAAAAAGTTTTACTTATAAGCTTGCTGATGTGTATTTTGTAAGTCATTTTGAACAAAAGTTAAATTTGAATAATCTTGATTTGTTTTACAAAATAGGTTTAAATGCTATCGGTGCCAGCAAAGAAGAGTTGCAAAAATTTTTACAAACTAAGGAAGCTAAAGAGCTTTTAGCTGCTTATGATGTAGCTAATGAAATTTCAAGAAATTACGGTACACCTGCTTTTGTAGTAAATGGAAAATATCAAATCAACCCTGAGTATATCACTTCTTTAGAAGACTTAATCCGTATAGTTAAGGAACTTTCTGCTAAATAATTTTTAGGTTTTTAAAAGGAAAATGATGAAAATAAGTAAAATCGTAAGCAGTGTTTTGCTTGCTAGTAGCGTGGTTGTGATAGCGCCTAGTGTTTCTTTGGCTATGGGCGGACCTAGTGGTGCAAAGATCGATTGGGAAATTCAGGGAAAGATAGGAGCTATTAAGATAAATCCTTATGGCTTATCTCCACTTAGTGTGGTGATCATGGATGGTGGATACAAGCTAAGTGATGTTAGTGTGATGATAGTGCCAAAGCCAAACGGGCAGATTATATCTTATAAGGTTAGTCCTAGCAAAGTAAAAACCTATGGAGGAATTCCTATTTTTGGACTTTATCCATCATATTTAAATACAGTAAAAGTTAGTTACACTAAAACGACTTTTGGTAAAAGTGAAAAAGTAGTAGATGAGGTATATAAAATAGCAACCGGTGGAGTAAATATAGAAGCTAGCGGAAGTCTTATGCAAAGAGGTGTGCCTTTTGAAAAGGTAGAAGTGCTTAAAGTAGATAAGGGTTTTGAAGATAGGCTATACTTGGTAAACAATGCACCAGGAAGACAAAGCGGAAAAGGCTCACAAGTTGTATGGAACAATCCTGCTGGAGGTGCAATGGAGTGGGATGAGAATTCAAATGCATTTATCATTGATACTAAGGGTGAAATTCGTTGGTATTTAGATAGTGATAAATTAATGGATTGGAATAACATTTATAACCGCGGGATTATGATGGGTTTTCATCAAAATGATGATGGGGCTTTAACTTGGGGTTTTGGACAAAGATATGTAAAATATGACTTAATGGGTAGAGAAATTTTTAACCGTATTTTACCTTCTTCTTATATTGACTACTCACACTCTATGGATGATATGCAAAATGGAAACTATCTTTTAAGGGTGGCTTCTGCTAATGTAAAACGCCCTGATGGTAAAAATGTACGCTCGGTGCGTGATGTGATAGTGGAGGTTGATAAAAATGGCAATGTAGTAGATGAGTGGAGATTGTTTGAAATTTTAGATCCATACAGATCAAATATTATAAAAGCTTTAGATCAAGGCGCAGTTTGTTTAAATATAGATGCGAGTAAAGCAGGGGTTACTTTGAGTGATGAGGATTTGGCTAAAATGGATGTGAGTGATTCTTTTGGCGATATAGCAGGTACTGGAGTAGGTCGCAACTGGGCGCATGTAAATAGTGTAGATTATGATCCAAGTGATGATAGTATCATCATTTCAAGTCGCCATCAAAGTGCTATTATAAAAATAGGACGTGATAAAAAAGTAAAATGGATACTAGGAGCACACAAAGGATGGATGGAAAAATATAAAAAAGCACTTTTACAACCTATTGATAAAAATGGCAAAAAAATAGTTTGTGAAGACGAGTATAGTAAATGTCCAGGCTATAAAAATGATGAAGGTGGATTTGACTTCACATGGACACAACACACTGCTTTTAGAATAGATGAAAAATCTGATAAAAGATATGTTTACATCACAGCTTTTGATAATGGCGATGCAAGGGGTATAGAACAACCTGTTTTTGCTTCGATGAAATACTCAAGAGCAGTGGTATACAAAATAGACCAAAAAAATAAAACCGTAGAGCAAATTTGGGAGTATGGAAAACAAAGAGGTAATGAATGGTTTTCACCTGTTACTTCTTTAACTGAATATCACAAAGATAAAAATTCCATTGTGGTGTATAGCGCAAATGCAGGAATGACTTTTGATCTTAATAAAGGAATTGCAATAGGCGAGCCTAAACCTGAAATTGATGAGTTTAAATGGGGAGCTAAAGAACCTTCTGTGCAAATTCGTTTTAGTGGAGCAAGTACAGGGTATCAGGCTATGCCTATTGATCTTATAAAAGCATTTTGGTGAAAAAAAGGGCTTTAAGCCCTTTTTTGTTACTTACAGATAACCTGCATTTAAGGCTAAAAAATACCCCACAATACATGAAACAATAACACCAATTAAACCTGGCAAAATAAAACTGTGGTTGATGATGAATTTACCTATTTTTGTTGTGCCTGATCTATCAAATTGTATAGTAGCAAGATCGCTTGGATAAGTTGGTAAAATATAATATCCATAGCAAGCTGCTGCAAAAGCAATGATGATACCTGGTTCAACCCCAATACCTAAAGCAAGTGGCACAAAAGCCGCGATTGCTGCTGCTTGAGAATTGACAAATTTAGAGATTAAAAGCAACATGAGTGCGTAAGTCCAAGGGTGTTCTTTTACGATGTCACCTAAAAATGTTTTCATCATAGGAGTATGTACTGCAAACATAGTATCTGCCATCCAAGAAATTCCAAAAACGGCCACCAAAGCGATCATACCCGATTTAAAAATTTCGTTTTTGGCTATTTTGCTTGTATCAAGTTTGGTAAAGATGATTAACGCAGCACCTGCTAAAAGCATAAAAATTTGTATTGTTGCTACCATATTCATAGGTTTGCTAACACCTTTGGAGGTAAATTGCGGTCTAAGTTCAGGAAAAGCTCCTAGTATAGCTACTATAGCAATAGCACCTAAGAAAATCCACATCGCCACCCATTGTATGGTTGGAAGTGTTTGTCCAAGAAGGGTTTTGCTATCACCATAGATGTATTCTTTTTGCTCTAGATCTTTGATCTTAGTTTGAAAGTCCGCATCTTTATCAAGATCTTTTCCTCTAAACCAAGAAAAAATACCTATAGCTAAAACACCTACCAAAGTAGAAGGTATAGTAATAGCAAGCAAATCAACATAACCATCAAATCCTGCTAAAGGGTGTTTGTTGATTTCTGGGTTAAGAAGTAGTGCGGTTAAGCTTACAACAGCAACTGAAACAGGGCTTGCGATAATGCCAAGTTGAGATGAAACGCTAGAAGCTGCCATAGGTCTTTCAGGGCGAATACCATTTTTGATCGCAATATCATAAATAATAGGCATCATAGTATAAACAACATGACCAGTTCCGCACAACATAGTAAGAATACAGGTGACAAAAGGCGCTAAAATGGTTAAAAATTTAGGATTTTTTCTCAGAATTTTTTCCGCAACTTGTAACATTACATCTAAGCCGCCACTTGCTTGCAAGGTTGCGCTAGCAATAACTACTGCCAAAATGGTTAGCATTACATCAATAGATGGTTTTCCAGGCGCTACGTTAAAACCAAAACTTAAAACCAATAAACCTATACCACCTAGCAAACCTAAGGCTATTCCGCCTTTTTTAGCTCCATAAAAAAGACAAACGAGAACAACAATAAGCTGAATGCTAAATTGAATGCCTTCGCTAAGGTTTGTTAATACCTCCATGATTTTCTCCTTTATAGTCAAATCATGAGAGTATAATCTAAAGCATATTAATAGTAAATAAATTATTTAGTTTTTTAAATAAATGTTTACCAATATTTTAAATAAATTAAAATATTGGTCGAAGTTTATTGGTATTTTTTTAAAATATTAAACAAGATTGTGGAAATTTTTTCAATAGAAGCTATTTCACATTTTTCATCTGTTGAATGTGGGCTATGTATATTTGGACCTATGGAGCAGCATTCTAAAGGTTGCTTTTCGCTGATGATGCCGCATTCTAAACCCGCATGTATAGTGTAAAGTTTAGCATTTGGATTTTCTTTTTTAAAATAACTTAAAATTTCTTCACCAAATTGCGTATCTTTATTCACCCACGGTGGATAAAAATTTGCACTAGAGACAGTGCAATTTTGCATTTTAAAATAGGTTAAAGTTTCAAGTTCAATATGGTGGAGTTCTTGTAAGTCATTAGATCTTGCAAAAAGTTCAAAATGAAATTTTTCATCTTTTTCATAAGCTAGCGAAAGGTTAATGCTTGTTTGAACTAAATTTAACTGATGATTAAAAGTTCTAACGCCTTGTGCAAAAGCATTGATAAGATCTAAAATTTTTTGAGAATTTTTATAGTATTTTCTTTTGATTTTACCTAAATAATTAATCTTAAAATGCTCATTTTCTTTTGGAGGAGTGTCAAAAAAAGCTATGATTTTTGCGTGTTTTGGTATAGAGTTAATCCTTTCTCCTGCTTTAAATTCACAAATAGTTGCTTTGTTTTTAGCTAGAAAATATCCTGCTTCTTTGATGGAAGTTTTGATGTTTTTGATGATGTCAATTCCTGAGTGCCCACCTTTGAAATTAATCGCTTCTAATTCGTAGCACTCTCCTTCTTTTTCATCTATTTCTAAATCAAAACTCGCAAAAATATCAACACCACCTGCACAGCCTATAACTACTTCATTATCGCTTTCATGATCTAAATTTAAAAGTTTGTTTGCGATTAAAGTATGTTTGAGGTTGTTTACACCGCAAAGCCCCACTTCTTCATCGTTGGTAAAAAGGCATTCGATATTATCAAAGTCTTTTAAGGCTTGCATCATTAAAGAAACTCCTATGCCATTATCTGCACCTAGGCTTGAATTTTTAGCTTTTAAATATCCATCATCTTCATACATTTGTATATTAGGTGCTTCTCCCATGCAAACCATATCATAATGGCTTTGTAGGCAAATTTTAGGCTTACCTTTGTATGCATGGATATTACCCGCTTCATCGATACTTACATGGCAGTTATGTTCTTTGGCAAAATCAACAAGAAAATTTTTCAGCGCTTGAGTGTTAAAACTACAATGCGGTATTTGAGTAATTTGTTTAAAATTTTGTATAATTTCTTGCATACTTTCTCCTTTTTGATATATTATGGCATATTTTTATTAGATGAGGTTTAAATGAAAATTTCTAAAAAGCAAATTGACTTACTAATAATGCTTTTAAAAGATCCAAAGAAATTTTTAATAGCACTTTTTTTGATTGCTTTTGCTTATGTTTTAAACTATGATGAGAATGCCTATATTCAAGCCAAAATTACGCGCGTGATAGATGGAGACACACTTGAAGCTACTTATAAAGATGAAAAACTTAAAATCAGACTTTTTGGCATTGATGCGCCTGAGAGCGATCAAGCTTATGGAAAAATGGCAACGCAGTTTTTAAGCGCTATTGTGCTAAAAAAGGAGGTTACTTTAAGCGTGAAAGATGAGGATAAATATGGTAGAATTTTAGCAATTGTATATTTAAACGACAAAGATATTAATCAGGTTATGGTTAAAAATGGCTTTGCTTGGGCTTATGAGTATTATAGCGATTTGTATCTAGATGAGCAAAATTATGCTAAAGAGCATAAAAAAGGTTTATGGGTGGATGAGGATCCTATAGAGCCTTATAAATGGCGAAAACAAATTAGATTAAAATAAGGTGTAAAATGCTAAAAAAAGTATTATTATTAGGTTGTGTGTTTTGGTTTTTAAATGGATGTTTTGTAAATGAAAGAGGGGTGTCTAATCGCTTTTATGATGATTGCAAAGAATACTATGACGCAAGCGGGACCTATCATAAAGAATGCCCAAAGAATTGGGTGGATTTACCCTTAACCCCCGATTCCTTTTAAAACAGCATTTAATTCCTCTTGTGATGCTTCTTGTTTAGCAGGCTCTTGTTGGTTTTGGCTATTTGCTGCTTGAGTTTGTTTGAGTTTAAATATATGATCTTCTGTAGTTACAACTTGAAAAGAAGCATCAAAGATTTTAATTTCATTAACAAAACCTGCTACTTTTACTTCTCTTTTTCTAGAGTCATCGCTAAACAAAGCACTTGCTTCAAGGTTTAAAATATCTCCAACTTTCAAGGGTGCATAAAAAAAGCTTCTTGAGCCTATTAAGACGCTAAATTCTTTATTGATTGCTGCTTGAGCTATATAGTTTGCTGCATTAAAAACAAAACCACTATGCACTAAACCTAGCTCATCTACTGCCATTTCATGTGTTGTGATCAAAATGCCTTTAGCGTAGTTTTTTTCAATGTGTGAAATACTTCCTGCTAGGGTATTGTTAATACCAGGACAAGTGATAAGTTCTGATTTAATACGGTTTAATTCTTCAGGGTCTATTAATTCTTCTATACTAACAGCACTTGCAGTTCTTGCCATTTCTACACCTTTAATTTAACATAAACTCTTTTTGGTGCTTCATAGCCTTCGCAGGTTAAATTTGAATTTTGCTGATCCAAAAATTGATCCAAAGAATAAGAGTCAATCCATTCTGTTTTTCTTTGCTCTAAAAGATCAGTTTGCTTGGTTGCTATTACTTCAAATTCGCTAAACCCGGCTCTATAACACCAATTTCTTAAACCCAATATCGACGGAATGAAAAAAATATTTGGTATTTTTGAATAAGTTTTTTCAGGAATGAGTGCAATTTCTCTCTCATCTTCTATATACATGGTATCTAAAAAAACTACACCACCTTTATTTAAAGACTGTTTGAGTTGCTTTAGCATTGCTATAGGATCGCTACGATGATAAATCACCCCAAGGCAAAAAATTACATCAAATTTTATACTATAATTTGGCACATCAGCCACCCCTAAAAGTTCATATTGTATAGGAGTTTTTGCGATAGAATTAAGTAATAAAAATTGTAAATAATATTTAATCGAAGGATCAAAACCTATTAGTTTTAAAGGGTTAAATTCAAGCATCTTAAACATATAGTAGCCGTTATTGCAGCCAATATCGGCAACAACCTTGTTTTCAATACATGGCATATGTTCTTTTAAAATATTAAATTTAACAAAACTTTGCCATTCTGTATCGATAAATAAATCATTGATTTTAAAAGGACCTTTACGCCAAGGTTTTAAATCTAAAGCGATTTCTTTGATGGTTTTAGTTAAATTTGTGTCACAATATATATCAAAACTATCATTGATTTGGTAGTTTGAAATTTGAATTTTTGTGCTAAGTTTTTGAATTTTTTCATATAAAGGGTGTTTTAAAACTTGCTTTGTCAAAGCATTATCTTGCATATTTTTCCTTGAAAAACTCCCGGTGGGAGTTTTGTTGTTATTGAAGTAAGCTTGCTAGTTTAGTTTGTAGCATGATATTTGAATGTGCATTTGCAAATAAAGCCGCATTTTCTTTAAGATAATTTGCGTTAAAGTCATTGATGTTTTGTGCTAAGTCGTTATTTTGTAAATTAGACTCGGCTTCTTTTGTATTGATACTAGTTTGCAAAGATGAATTAATATTGGCTTGTATCGCATTAATACCCGCACCAATGTCTGCGCGTAAAGAACCTACTTGATCTTGAAAATCACGAATGCTTTCTTGATTTTCAAGACTTAAGTTAGCGGTGCTTGGTTGATTTAAGTTGATATTTTCAACTCCAGCTCCTACAACAAAATCCATACTTTGGAAAACATTTTTTCCATTGTAGGTGGCATTAGAAAATGCATCATTAATTGAGCTAACTAGTCTGCTTGCTTCGGTATTTAGCATGCTTTTTTGTCTATCATTTAATGCCGCATTGTTTGAGCGTACTGAAAGCTCATTTAGTCTATCTGCGCTAGCTGAAATATTATTTAAAGTAGAATCAGCAATTTGCAAAACACCTACTGAATCATAAGCATTTAAAATACCTTGATCAATAGTGCTGTATTGACTTCTTAAGGTGTCGGCTATAGCCATATTAGACCCATCAGTTCCATCAATAGCGCGTATTGCGGCTACATTTTCTAAAGCTTTTTCTTGATTTTTTTGAGCTTGGTTGAGATAGTGATTTTGTTGAGTTGTTCCTACATCGCTTATTTTCATCTTTGACTCCTTTTAAAGACTTAATTTATTATATCACTTTTTTGTTTTAAAATTTAAGAAAAACAAAACTACTTGCGATAACATGATAATTTTCATCACAACTTCACTTGCGCTGTGAATTTTTACAAATTCTTTAGTCTTAGTTGCTTCTTCTCCTAAACTTTGTGCTTCTAAAACATAAGCAGTGAAGTAAAATATGAAAAGCAAACTTAGTGCCAAAATGATCAAAGAAAGCATAAATTTTGAAAAATTTATTTTAAAAGTCAAATTTTTATCTCTAAAAGAGAAAATTTCCATAAGTAAAGACAAAATACTAACACCTAATAAAACATAGCCAAATTGCACAAAAATGTGCGTCATTAAAATTCCGCTTTGAAAATGATTCAAAACTCCATCGCCTATAAATTTGGCAGGGTAAAATATAGTAGGAGCTAGTAAGACACCTATGCTAATTTCAATACCAACTAAACCTGCGAGTAAAAATAAATATATAGATTTCATGATATTCTCCTATGTAAGTGATTATAGTTTAATATTTTAAATTCCACGCTACAAAAGCTCTATCAAAGCCACTATAATCTTTATAAAAAGAAGCTTTAAAGCCATTTTCTTCTAAAAGTTTTTGTAGGATTGTTTTTTGATCATATCCAAATTCACATGCTAACACTTTTGCGTTTTGATTTTTTGCAAAGAGAATGATTTCATGTAGAATTTCCCAGCCATTATCTCCGCCAAATAAAGCATTATGCGGTTCATTTTGCACCCATTTATCTAAAGGATAATCATTTTTAATATAAGGAGGATTGGAAAAAATAAAGTCGAAATTTCCTTGTATATTTTTAAAATCACAAAGTTGAAAATCAATCTTATTTGAAACACCGTGAAAATCTGCATTTTTTTTTGCAAGCTCTAGTGCTTTTTTGTTGATATCACAAGCATGGATATGATTTTTTTTAAGTTTTGCTAAGCATATGCTCAAAATTCCGCTACCAAAACCTATTTCAAGTATGTTTTTAAAAGTATGATGTTCAAGTATTTCTAAACATTTTTCAAGTAATACCTCACTATCAAAACGCGGAATTAACACTCCTTTTTCTACAAAAAAATCTAAACCGTAAAATTGTGTTTTTTGAAATAAATATTCAAAGGGTTCACCATGTAAAAATTTGTCAACATAGTCAAAAAAAATTTTTTCATCAATTTGAAAATCAGGATTTAAAAAAATCCAAGCTTTATCTTTTTGCAAAAGTTCACAAAGAATAAAAAGGATATATTCTTTGTGAGTGGGATCTTTTGTATAAGCTTGTTTTAGAGCTTGATGGATAGAAATCATTGTAAAGCTTTGATCCTATCATAAATGCAAGGGTGGCTTAAGTGAAAAAAAGTATAAATTTTACTTGTTTTAACAAAGGCTTTATTTTCTTTTGCTAAAGCTATCAGTGCATTCTTCATGTCTTCTTTAGAACTTAGTTTGGCCCCGTGCAAGTCTGCATTAAATTCATTTATTTGACTCATTTTATTAAGTAATGGAGAAAAAATAAAAGCAAGGATATTTCCAAAGATTAATAAAAGAGCAAAAACTCCAGCATTTACTCCATCTAAATGACTTTCTTTATAAAAAAAGTTTGGCAAGTGCGCAAAAGCAAAAAATAAAACAAAAAGCATTAAAGCACTAGCTGCTAAGGTTTTTAATAAATCCTTATGTACAAAATGTCCTAGTTCGTGCCCTAAAACCGCGATGAGTTCTTTTTCTTTTAGGGCATTTAAAAGTGTGTCAAAAAGCACCACTCTTTTACTTTTAAATAAACCGCCAAAATAAGCATTTAATCTTTTATCTCTTTTACTCGCATCGATCACATATACACCGTTTGCGCTAAAACCGCATTTTTGCATTAAATTTGTGATTTTTTCTAATAAATTTTCATCTTCAAGTTTTTTCATTTTATTAAACATTGGCGCGATAAGAGTAGGGTAGATGAGGTTTATGATCAGTATGATGATAAAACTTAGCGCAAAAGCAACTATCCACCAATATGTACCAAAAAATTCAAAGCAAAATACTAAAGCATAAATGATTAAAAAACCAAAAATAAGCATCAGTGCAAGAGATTTAATACTGTCTTTGATAAAAAGTGTTAAAGTCATATTGGAAAAGCCATGTTTTTTGTCTTTTATGAAGCTCTCATAGTAACTAAGTGGTAAATTTAAAATGCTAATTATAAGTAAAAAAGCAAGTAAAAATAAAGTATTTTCTAAAGTCGAATTTTCTTTGATGAAAATTTCTTTTAAATATAAAAAACCAAAAGCAATCCAAGAAATATTGATTATCAGATTGTAAAGGCTGGAAAAGATTTTGTATTTTTCATTTTCTATGGCAATATTCGCAGCATTTTTATAATCATGTTCTTCTAAAATAACTGCTTGTTTTTCTCTTTCTTTTTTTAAAAATGCAATTTGCATATAAGAGATGAAAATTAAAAAAGCTGTATATAAACATAAAATAGTTATCAAAGTCATTGTTTTTCCTTAAATAAATTTGAGTAATTTTATCTTATTTAAAATATATAAGGTAAATATCAATCTACACTTTCACTTTTTTCTAAAACTTCAAAATACGCCTCTTCTAAGATACTTAATTCATTTTCTAAAGTATTTAGCTTTTCATATAGGGTGTTTATGCCTAGTTCTTGATAGATTGCAGGATTGCTTAGAGCGTTTTTGAGCTCTTTGATTTCTTCTTCTAGTTTATGAATTTTATCAGGATATGAGTTTAAAATTTCATTTTCTTTATAGCTTAGTTTTTTACTTGATTTTTCTTTTGTTTTTACGCTTGTTGTGGTGTTTGTTTCCAAGTTTTTGGAAAATTCTTCAAAGTCTTTGTATTCTTTTTCATTTTCTAAATATTCACTATAAGAAAGAACTTCTATATTGATATTGGCATTTTCTTCAAAAGCATAAAGTTTAGTTGCGATTTTATCAACAAAATATCTATCGTGTGATACAAGCAAAATCGCACCTTCGAAAGAAAGCAAATATTCTTCTAAGATATTAATCGTAGCTATATCTAAATCATTTGTTGGTTCATCTAAAACTAACACATCATATTCTTTAGTAAAAAGTAAAGCTAGAGCAACTCTGTTTTTCTCTCCCCCGCTTAAAACACTTACGCTTTGTTCTAAAAATTCTTTTGGAAATAAAAATTGTTTTAAATACCCATAAACATGCATATTTTTACCACGCACTTGAATATGATCACCACCATTGGGGCAAAAAATTTCTAAAAGTTTTTTATCGGTATTGAGTAAGCTTCTACTTTGGTCAAAATATCCTATCTTGACTTCACCTCTTTTAATCTCTCCACTATCTAGTGGAATTTGATCAAGTAAAATTTTTAAAAAAGTAGATTTCCCGCATCCGTTTTTCCCTACTATGGCTATGCGTTCGCCTTGTAAAATTCTTGCATTGAAGTCTTTAAATAATACTTTATTTGCTATGGATTTTGAGATATTTTTAAGTTCAAAAAGCATTTTTTTGCGGTTTTGGCTTTGGACTTGGTTAAAGTTTTTACTTGCTCTTTTGATTTCAAGTTGTAAACGTTTTATAGCTCCTGGATTTTTTTTAGCTTCTTCGCGCATTTTAAAAATTCGTTCTTTGCGTCCCTCGTTACGCTTTAATCTAGCTTTAACTCCTCTTCTTAGCCATTCTTCTTCGCTTTTTAATTGTTTAAGCAGGGTTTCATGGCTTTTTGCTAAAGATGCTAAAATAGCTGCTTTTTTTTCTAGATATTGTGTGTATCCGCCTTCAAAAATACTTAGTTTTCCTGCTTCTATTTCAACGCATTTTTGTGCTATTGCATCGATAAAATATCTATCGTGCGAAATAAAAATCACACACATTTTTGAAGCTTTTAGTCTTTCTTCTAAAAAGCTACTCATATAGACATCTAGGTGGTTAGTTGGCTCATCAAGCAATAATATATCAGGATTTTTAAGTAAAAGCGTACAAAGCCCCACACGTCTAATCTCGCCTCCGCTTAGAGAGCAAAGTGCTCGGTCTTTGTATTCTTCTAGTTTAAATTCTTCTAAAATTCTTTGTATTTTTTGATCTAAATTCCAAGCATCTTTTGAATCAATGAGCAGGCTTAATTCATCTACTTTTTTTAGATATTCTTTGTTGTGCGGTTCAAGAGCTAGTTTTTCATTGTAATTTTCAAATTCTTTTAAAGCTTTATAAATTTCTTCTAGTTCTTTTTTAATTGCTTCATTTACGCTTAAAGTGCTTTCAAAGCTTACTTGTTGACTTAGCATGCCTATGCTAATATTATTTTGCCTAATCACTCTGCCGCTGTCAAGTTTCAAACTTCCTATTAGGGCTTTTAAAAAACTTGATTTTCCTTCGCCATTTTTGCCGATTATGGCGATTTTCTCTCCCATGTTTGCACTAAAATTTGCGTTTTCTAAGACAATTTTTGTATTAAATTTTTTACTTGCATCGATTAAATCTATTAAAGCCAAGGTTTTTTCCTGAATGTTTTTTGCGATTTTACTTTAAAAAGTATTAATTTTGCTTAAATATAATTGCCATTATGAAAGTGTTTATATTTTTTGGTTTATTGATTACATTTTTTGCTTTGGCAAATTGGTATATTTATAAAAGATTTTTATCCAGAGTGGATTTTTTAAAACCTTATAAAAAAATGATTTTGGGTTTTATTTTTGTTGTTTTTTTATGTGAGTTGGTTTTTTTTGTAAGTATGCGCGAGGCTATTTTACATGAAAAAGTTTATTATTTTTTAGCTATTTTTCCTGCTATAACTTGCTTTTTCTTGCTTTTTGCTTTAATATATGAGTGCGGTTCTTGGGCTTTTTTTAACAAAAACAAAAAAGAGCAAATTTTTAGTGCACCAAGAAGGAAATTTTTAAAGCTGATATTTGATTCATGGCTTATTATACTTAGTGTGAGTATGGTTTTTAAAGGTTTTGTAAATGCTGTGAGTATCCCTAAGGTTAAAGAAGTGGATATAAATATCAAAAACCTAAAAGAAGACTTAAATATAGCTTTGTTAACAGATGTGCATTTGGGTAAAAATTTAGGTGAAGATTTTTTAAAAGCATTGATTGATAAGGTAAATGCCTTAAATGTTGACATGGTGGTTATTGCTGGAGATTTAATTGATGCAGATATTGCTAGTATACCTTATGTTCACTTGTTGGAAAATTTTAAATCAAAATATGGCACTTATTATGTTTATGGAAATCATGAGTATTATAACCATATTGAAGCTATAGGGCAAAAATTAAAAACACTGAAAAATTTTAAAGTTTTAGAAGATGAAAGTATTGATTTTGGTGAATTTACCTTAAGTGGGACTTTGGATTTAAGTGCTAAGCGTTTGGGTTTTAAAGAAAGTGATATAGAAAAAATCAAAACTCAAATCGATCAAGAAAAAGTTAATATTTTAATCACACATCAGCCAAAATACGTAAAAACCTATGATGTAAGTGGGTTTGATTTAATTTTATCAGGACATACGCATGCAGGGCAAATTTTTCCTTTTTCTTTGCTTGTGTATTTAGAGCAAGGCTTTGTATACGGGCTCTATCAGCTTAGTAAGGATAGTTTGCTTTATGTTAGTAGCGGTGCTGGTTTTTGGGGTCCTGCGGTAAGATTTTTAGCACCTAGTGAAATTGCTTTGATTAGATTAAAAGGAGAATAAATGGGTCTTAGTAATAGCGCTTCAAAAGTATTTGGAGTGATAGCAAAATACAAATTTCCAAAAATAATCCAAAAAAATATTAACAAAGCTTATGTGAATGCTTTTCATATTGATATGAGTGAATTTAAGCCTTTGGAAGAATATGAAAGCTTAAATGCTTTGTTTACAAGAAGCTTGCTTAATGAAAGAGAGTTAGAAGAAGCTTTTATAAGTCCAAGCGATGGTAAAATTTTAGAACTTGGAAGTAGTTTTCAAAACGACTTTAAAGAAAATTTGGCTTTTAGTATTAAGGGTTCAAGCTATAGTATAGAAGAACTTTTGAAAAATTCAGCCAAAAAAGAAGAATTAGAAAACGGCATTGATTATGCAAATATTTATTTATCTCCAAAAGATTACCACCACTACCATGCACCTTGCGATATGCAAATTTTAAGCGCTACTTATGTAAGCGGGGCTTTATTTAGTGTGAGTGAGACAAAGCTTGCAAAAATCATCAATCTTTATACAAGAAATGAAAGAGTGATTTTAAAGTGTTTAATAGAAGGAAAATTTATCCTTTGGATGGTTTTTGTAGGTGCGTTAAATGTAGGCAAAATGCACTTTACATTTGATACTAGCATACAAACTAATGCTGCTAATTTTGATTTTACGCATACTTATGAAGATCTTTTTGTGAAAAAAGGCCAAAGACTTGGAAATTTTGAACTAGGTTCTACGATAGTTTTAATTGCACAAAAGGGCCATTTAAAATGGAGTAAAAATACCTATGAACCGGTTTGGTTTGCTAAGAAGATTGCGGACTTTGTTTAGTCTCATCTTCATTAGCCACCTTGTATAAAAAGGCAAAAATTTCAGCCACAGCCTTGTACATATTAGGTGGAATTTCATCACCTAGATCAAGCTTACTTAAAACTTCCACTAAATCTTTATCTTCTTTTATAGGGATACCATTTTCTTTGGCTAGGGAAATGATTTTGGTGGCATTTTCTCCTTTAGCGTTGGCTAGAATTTTAGGTGCATTTTGGTCTTCTTTATTATAACCTAGCGCAACCGCTTTTTTTGTTTTTTTAGCCATTTTTAAGCCCTTGTGTCAAAACCCATATTAAAGTCATTATATTCTTCTTGGTTTTGGAATTTGCTTTTTGCGATATCGCTGATAAAAAAGTTTGAACTTAAAAGTCCTACTTTAACTAGAGCTTTTTTTAACTCATGCGCTCTTTCATAGAGTTTTTTTCTAAAATCGATATTTTCCACCATCATGTTTATATCAATATATTTGTCATTGCTAAGTGATAAAAAGACATTAATTTTGCCAAGCTTTTCAAATTCAAGGTTAATTTGCGCATAAAATTTGTCTTTTTTCCCACGTTTAAAAACTACATTAGATTTTTCTAAATCATCCCAAAAGAAAGGTAAGAAAGTGTGAATGCTATTATTGGCTAGTGATAAGAGTTGGTTAAACTCTAGTTGAGCTATAAGGCGATTTGTTTGATTGAGTATGGTTTCATTGTCTAGATTTTTTGCTAGATTAGAAACTTGCAAAAGAGTAGATTTGATGTCTTTTTGTAATTCAGAGCTAATTTCTGTACTATCTTTAGGAGTGATTTTTCCAAGATCTTTAATGGATAATTCTAGTTTTTTTTCTATATGTTTGATGTCATCTAGAGAATTTTTTGCTTCATGGTTTTTAGGATCTAGAGCTTTTAGCACTTCATTGAGTTTTCTACTTATTGATCCAAGTTCTTTGTTGAGGCTATTTAAAAGTGCTTCTTGGATGTTTTGAGTAAAATTAAGATTTTTACTGACACTTTGTTTGAAAATATCTTCTAGTAAAATTTTACCTGAAGTACTTTTAAAGATATCTTCTAATTTGGCATTATTATGTTGTGAGTTTTGATTTTTAGCTTCATTTTTAATTAATTCTTCGGTGTTTTTTTGAGATTCTTTTGTTTCTTCCTTTGTGTTTTCAAGAGTGTTTTTGTTGTGCGGTGTATCTTCTTTAGAGGTTTTGATGTTTTTTTCGTTATTTAAAATTTCTTCTTTATTTTTGACTTCTTTTGTTTCGTGGTTGTTTTTTTGAGGTGTTTTTGCCTCTTCTATTTCTTCTTTAGATGTTTTGTCAAGAATTTCTTGTTTAATCTCTTGTGTATTTTTTGGATTTTTAATATCTTTTAAAAGTGTGATAAAATCTTTGATGTTTTGACTGAGATCTTTTAAAATATGCGTATTTTGAATTTTTATATTTTCGGGTTTGGCTAATTCTTTGTTGATAAGGGCTAAATTTTTGTTTAAATCTTTGATGAAGTTGTTGGCGATATTTTGAAGTTTTTCTTGGCTGATCGAATTAGGGTTTTTATTGATATAATTTTTAAAATTTTCAATTTTATCAAACAACTTAAAAAGTGTTTTGTAGTGAGTAGTTTCTAGGGAAGTTTTATTTTCTTTCTTGTGTGCATGCAAAATGTGAATTAGTTCTTTTAATGTACTTGTGGTGTCAAGATTTTTAAGATCTAAATTGCTTATATCTTTTTTTAAATTTTCACTAGATGCGCTTTTGATTGTGCTTAAAAGATTAAAAAAGCTTTGGGGTAAGTTTTGCTCCTTTAAAGAATGGTTGAGTTTTGCTTCTAAAAATACGCCTGAATTTTTTACCAATGATGAAAGGTTTTTATTGTCAATATCTTTAGCAGGCTTTACAAGCTCATCTAGCATTTTTAATAATTTTTCAAATTCAGGAATTTTAGAAAGTTCTATTTGGAGTTTTTTTACTTCATTGGCAAAATTAGGGGCAAAATTGAGATCTTTTTGGTTTTTAAAAATGGCTAGATCAGGGTCTTTGTTTGCGGTTTTAATTTGCTCTAAAAGTTTATTGAGTAGTTGTTGTAATTTTTGATCAACTTGACTTACATAATCTTTAGGAAGCTTAGTCCCGCTTTCTCCTTTAGAGAAAAAAGGGTTTTTTAAAGCTTCATCTAGTGAGGTTTTTTTGTCTGTTTTTTCGCTTTTGTTGTCTTTGCTTGTTTCGTTTTTTGCGAATTGGTTTGGGTTGTTTGAGATATTAGTTATCATCTAACATTACCATATTACCAGGTCTTCTTTTGAATTTAGTAAGCTTTTTGAATTTTGGTTTATCAATAGCAAAAAGAATTAAAATAGCCAATAAGATAATGTAAAAATACATAAAGCCATTTCCTTCAAAATAATACATCAAAGTTCCAAGCACAGCAGGAGCAAATAAAGCACCAAAAGAGTAGGTAAAAAGAACTGCTCTGCCTAGCTCTACTCTTTTACTAGGATCATCAAGCATGTCGTTTGCTCTTGCCAAAGAAAGAGCATATAAGCAGCACATTCCCATGCCTAGCAAAAAGCCAAAAAGATATTTTAAGTAAATATTATAACTTAGCAATAAAATACAAAGCATAGCGCTTAAAGCCGTGAAAGCGCATAAAATAATAGCAAATTTACGACTGATTTTATCAGAAAGGGTTCCAATGAAAAGTTGAGATATAAACCCTCCTAACATAGTACAAAAAATAAAAATCGAAGCTTCTTTTGCACCAAATCCTTGTATGAGTATAAATAAAGAAGCCATAGAGAAAAATCCATTTAAAAGCATACCTGCTATAAAGCTTGTTACTAAAGCCAAAGGCACGATATCAAAAATTTTTGGAATGGAAATTTTGGTCTTTTGAGGTAAAACCGGCTCTTTGATGCGAATTAAAAATAAAGGAATTGAAGCAAACATAATAAAACTTGCACTTAAAATAAACACTGTATCGCTTGGAAAGTCAAACGACATAAGTAAAATTCCAAAACCTGAAGATGAGTAAAATACAACTTCATAAAAGGCTATCACCCTAGATCGAATAGCGTTTTTTGCTTTTTCATTAAGCCACGATTCTATAACCATTAAAAGTGCATAGTAACAAAAACCAAGTAAAAATCTCAAAAACATCCAAAAATAAAGATTGGAATTTAAACTATGGAGCATAGTAGCTATACCAAAAATGATGGCAAAAATTCCAAAAGATCTTATATGGCCAACTTTAGAAACTATTCTATGAGCGCTAATAGTGCTAATCATGGCACCAAGAAAATAGCAACTCCCTATAACTCCAATGTAAAAATTGCTAACTTGGTTGTGCTTTAGGATAATGGCTATAGAATTTACCGTTAAGGCGCTTCCTATGAAAACAAATATCATACCAAGAAATAATGCAGTTAATGATCTAATCGTTCTTTTTGAGCTTAACATTTTCTTATTAAAAAATTATATATTAATACCGCTATGGGTGTGACAAACATTGCACAAAACAAGGCAAAAATACTCATTAAGCCTTGAAACTCCAAATACAAAAATCCCGCAATTAAAAAAACATAGGCAAAAAGCTTAAATAAAGAAAAAAATGCCAGTGTGTTTTTAAAAATACTTTTAAATTTTGGTTTTAAATCGTCATCTACGTGGATAAATTTTACAATCTTTGGAAAAGAATGTGGTTTTTTTGCAAAAATTTGCAAAGGTCTTTGAGTAAAAGTGTAATTTTTAGCAGCCTTATAGATAAAATTTTTGTAATTTAAAAAAGAAAATACAATGATCAAATTTTGAGCTAAAAATCCAAATTCAAAGCTGATGAATAATTCAAAGCTTATTCCTTTATAGAAAAAAACTCCTGCTAGAAAAAGTAGATTAAGTCCTAGCAAGAGTTTGATTAAGATTTTAGGCTTTAGGATCATTTTTTAAATCTTTGTAGCGATTTTCATCTTTAAATTCTTCATAGCTTTGCACTTGTGCCTTATAAGCTTTATAAACATTTAAAATTGCTGCTGCAACCCCTATAAAAACTCCAAGCCAAAAAAGCCAGTTTATGCCGGTTAAATTTTTTAAAAAATATCCTATACCAACCCCGATTAAAACAGCTACCACCATGGATATACCAAGGCTTAGTCCATCTGCAGCTTCTATGCTTTTACGAATGATTTTTTGTCTTTTATTCATAGGGCTTTAAAACTTTCTTGTGCTGCTTGTATAGTTTTATCGATGATTTTTTTATCCATGCATTCGCAAATAAAACCTGTTTCAAATTGAGAAGGTGCTAAATATATGCCCTTGCTAAGCATTTGCGCGTGAAATTTAGCAAATAATTTTGTATCAGATTTTAAGGCATCTTGATAATTATTAACAGGATTTTCACAAAAGAAAAATCCAAACATAGAGCCAACGCAGTTTACTTGTAAAGGGATATTGCATTCATTTGCCGCTTCTTGAAAACCTTGGGTAAGTCTTTTGCCTAGTTTTTCTAATTTTTCGTATAAACCTTCATAGCTTCTTGCTTTTTTTAAGCTAGCATAGCCTGCAGCCATTGCAAGCGGATTGCCACTTAGTGTTCCTGCTTGATATACTCCGCCTAAAGGACTTAGTAAGTCCATGATCTCAGCTCTTGCAGCAAAAGCAGCCGCAGGCATGCCACCGCCTATAACTTTACCAAAAGTTACTATATCAGCTTGTATGTGGTTGATTCCAAAAGAACCTAAATAAGAAGCTCTAAAGCCACTCATAACTTCATCAAAGATTAAAAGAATTTGATGCTCATTGCATAGTTTTCTTAATTCTTGTAAAAATTCTAACTTAGCAGGCACTAGCCCCATGTTTCCTGCTATTGGTTCTATGATGATGCATGCTATGTTGTGATCTTCATTGATTAGGTTTTTAACACTATCAATATCATTATAAATTGCTACTAAGGTGTTTTTAGCCACATCGGTTAAAACACCTAAAGAACTTGGAGTATTAAAGGTAGCTGCACCACTTCCTGCACTTACTAATAAAGAATCAGAGTGTCCATGATAACACCCCTCAAATTTGATGATTTTATCTTTTTTAGTAAATCCTCTTGCTAGGCGAATGGCACTCATAGTAGCTTCAGTGCCGCTGCTTACAAAGCGAATTTTGTCTAAATGAGGCCAATCTTTTAAAATCAATTTAGCTAGTTTGGTTTCTGCTAAAGTTGGTGCACCAAAGCTTGATCCATGCTCTAATGCTTTTTTGCAAGCTTTTTCAATATCTTCATCGCAATGACCAAAAAGCAAAGGTCCCCAGCTTTGTACATAATCTATATAAGTATTTTCTTCTATATCGCTAATATAAGCACCTTTTCCTTGTTTGATAAACAAAGGATTACTGCCTACACTTGCAAAGGCACGCACAGGAGAGTCAACACCACCTGCGATGTACTCACAAGCTTCTTCAAAAGCTTTTTTGTTGTTTTTCATTGTTTACTCCTTTTGTTGTTAGTAATATATCTATAAAGTGATTTGATCTCATCATCTGTGAGAGAGTAAGTTGGCATAATACTTTTAGCCTCTTGAGGTTGGACTAAAATTTCTCTAAAACGCGCATAAGGAGTGTTTTTAATACTAGGAACAATAAAAGGAATTTTTTCTCCATTTTTAATATAATAACCTAATATTTGCTGTCCTCCATCGCCATGGCATTTTGCGCAACTTATGCCTCTTGGGTTTTTGTAAAGGGATTCTTGGTATTCTTTAGGGGAGATAAAATCTTCAGCCCAGACACCATAAACTATAAAAAATAAAAATAAAATAATTTTCATTTACTGCCTTTAACAAAAAAGAAGTTTTATTATGATACAATTTTTTAAGTTAAAGAAAGCTATAAATTAAGGAAAGAAATGACACTTTTAGATGGTAAAAAGCTAAGCGATGAAATTAAAAACAATCTTAAACAAGAAGTTATAGAGCTTAAAGCCCAAAGCATAGAGCCTTGTTTAGCGGTGATTTTGGTGGGTGAAGATCCTGCTAGTGCAACTTATGTGGGCTCAAAAGCTAAAGCTTGTGAGCAGTGTGGGATTAAGTCTTTAGTTTATAGACTTGATGTAAATACAACTCAAAATGAGCTTTTAGCTTTGATTAATACTTTAAACCATGATGATAGTGTAGATGGAATTTTAGTACAACTACCATTGCCAGCGCACATTAATAAAGATATTGTTTTAGAAAGTATTAATTTTAATAAAGATGTAGATGGATTTCATCCTTTTAATGTTGGAAATTTAAACCTTAATTTAAAAGGTGGATTTTTACCATGTACACCTTTGGGTGTTATGAAAATTTTAAAACATTATGATATAAAATTACAAGGTGCTGATGTAGTTGTCATCGGCGCTTCTAACATAGTTGGTCGTCCTATGGCTACGCTTTTGTTAAATGCAAATGCAAGTGTAAGTGTTTGTCATATTTATACAAAAGACTTAAAAGCTTATACAAAAAACGCAGATATTATCATCGTAGCTGCTGGTTGTCCAAATCTTTTAAAAGAAGATATGGTTAAAGAAGGTGTAGTTGTAGTTGATGTAGGGATTAATAGAGTTGATGGTAAAATTGTAGGTGATGTTGATTTTGAAAATGTAAGTAAAAAAGCTAGCTATATCACTCCCGTACCAGGTGGCGTAGGGCCAATGACTATAGCAATGCTTTTAGAAAACACTATTAAATCAGCTAAAAATAGGATTAAAAAATGAATTTTTTGAAAAAAATCTATAAATTCACTCAGTCTTGGACAGGGACTTTAGTAGTTGTTTTATTGATTATATTTTTCTTTATTCAAGCTTTTACTATACCAAGTGGCTCTATGAAAAATACTTTGCTGGTAGGGGATTTTTTGTTTGTTAAAAAATTCTCTTATGGTATTCCAACTCCACATATTCCTTGGGTAGAAGTGCCTGTTTTGCCTGATTTTAACAAAAATGGGCATTTAATCAGTAGCGAAGGTCCAAAAAGAGGGGATATAGTAGTGTTTAGATATCCTCATGAGCCAAAAATTCACTACGTTAAAAGGTGTGTAGCTAAAGGCGGTGATGAAATAGTTTTTGCAAATAAAACCTTGTATGTGCGTATGGTTGAGGGTGATGAATATATGAAAGATTATTACCCTAATAAAACAAAAATCATCGGTGGAAAACTTTATGTCAAAGAACCTTTTATAGAAAAAGGAATTCATTATGATGCTAGAGTGGATATAGAGAGTGTGTTTTTTCGTTATCTAAATCTAGGTCAATTTGCTATGAAGCCTGTATCATTTAACGAACTAGGAGAAAATAATATTTATGGTTTTAATGCATACTACTATAAAGTACCTGAAAATGAATATTTCATGATGGGTGATAATCGCGATCACTCTAGCGATAGTAGATTTTGGGGAAGTGTAGATTATAAATTCATAGTAGGACAACCATGGTTTATTTATTTCTCATGGGATGAAAATAAAAAAGTAAGATGGGAAAGAGTAGGTCGTTTGGTTGAAACTATAGAAAAAGATGAGCGTTTTATCCATCATAATGAAAGCGATATAGAAGCTTTAGAGTAATTACCCAAAGAAACAAAGTTAGTGTATTTTGTGTAGAAAGTGTATAGTTTCTACACAAAATTTTAAAAATATTCAGTCTTAATTTTATTCGTAGATTTTTTTAAGCTCCAAGTTGTAACAATTATCAAAAATAAAACTAGTGTAAAATAAAGGATATGAAAATGCTAAGCCAAAGATCTCAAAATTTAGGAGAATCCTTAACTTTAGTAATGACTGATATTGCAAAAACTTTAAAAGCAAATGGTGAAAAGGTGATCAGTTTTTCTGCAGGTGAGCCTGATTTTGATACCCCAAAGATTATAAAAGATGCTGCGATTGAAGCGATTGAAAATGGTTGCGGTGCTTATACGCCTGTTGTGGGCATAAAAGAAGTGATCGAAGCAATACAATTTAAATTTAAAAACGACAATAAATTAGAGTATAAGCCAAGCGAAATTATCACTAATGTAGGTGCAAAACATTCATTGTTTATGGCGATTGAGTGTTTGGTGGAAGAAGGAGATGAGGTTATTATACCAAGTCCATATTGGGTAAGCTATCCAGAAATGGTAAAATTTGCAGGTGGAACGCCGGTTTTTATCGAAGGTGAGGCTAAAAATGGTTTTAAAATTACTCCAGAGCAGTTGCAACAAGCCATCACTCCAAAAACTAAAGTTTTGATGTTTAATTCTCCTTCCAATCCTACAGGTGCTATTTATTCTAAAGAAGAAATTACTGCTTTAGCTAAGGTTTTAGAGGGCACTAAGATTGTGGTTTTAAGTGATGAGATTTATGAGAAATTAGTTTATGATGGAGAATTTTGTGCTTTTGCACAAGTAAGTGAAGATGCTTTAAACCGAACTGTAAGTATTAACGGACTTAGCAAGTGTGGTGCAATGCCAGGGTGGCGTTTTGGTTATATGGCAAGTAAAATGAGTGAATTTAATAATGCGGTGAAAAAGTTGCAAGGTCAAAGCACTTCAAATATATGTTCTATTATTCAGCATGCTGCTTTACCGGCTTTACTTGGAAAAGCAGATGATGATATTGAGATGATGAGACAAGCCTTTTTAAAACGTAGAGAATTAGCATGCGAAATTTTAAGTCGATGTGATAAATTAAAACTAGAACAAATTCCACAAGGTGCATTTTATTTGTTTATTTCGTGTAAAGAAGTAGATGGTGATTCGATGAGATTTTGCAAAAGATTATTAGAAGAACAAAAAGTAGCTTTAGTACCAGGTATAGGTTTTGGTATGGAGGGGTATTTTAGACTTTCTTATGCAACTAATGAAAAAGATATCATTGAAGGTTGTGAAAAAATCGTTGAATTTGTAAAAAACTACTAATTTCTTAAGCCTGTTAAAAACAGGCTTTCTTTCAAAAAAACTTATAAGCAAGTCTTTGGTATGATTATGCAAAAAATATTAGGAAAATCAATGGAATTTGAAGTTCAATATAAAAGTGCAAATGCTAGAGCTTGTCGTATAAAAACTACACATAGTGAAATTTTAACACCTATTTTTATGCCAGTTGGAACCTTAGCAGCGATTAAAAGTCTAGATGCTGTGGATATGAGTGAAATTTTAAATGCAAAAATTATTTTAGCAAATACCTACCATTTATATTTAAGACCAGGATCTAAAGTGGTTAAACAAATGGGCGGTTTGCACGGTTTTAGTCAATTTGACGGATCTTTTTTGACAGATAGTGGAGGGTTTCAGGCTTTTTCTTTAAGTAAAAACTCAAAGCCTGATGAAAAAGGAATTCAATTTAAAAGCCATATTGATGGAAGTTTGCATTATTTTACTCCGCAAAGTGTTTTAGATGCACAATATGATTTTAATTCAGATATTATGATGATCTTAGATGATTTAGTGGCATTGCCTGCAAGCAAAGAACGAATAGAACTTTCTTTAAAGCGCACTATAAAATGGGCAAAAGAAGCTATTGATTATCACAAGCTAAAGCAAAGTCAAGGTGTGGGAGTAGGGCAGAATATTTTTGGTATTATTCAAGGTGGTACTGATTTTGAAGCTAGAAAAATTTGTTCTCAAGCGCTTTGTGAGATGGATTTTGATGGCTTGGCTATAGGCGGTTTAAGCGTAGGAGAAGAGAATCAGGCTATGTATGATACGGTTGAAGCTATGATGCCTTATGTTGATAGCAACCGCCCTAGATACTTAATGGGAGTTGGTACACCTGAAGATTTGGTTGAAAATGTTGCAAGGGGCGTGGATATGTTTGATTGTGTGATGCCAACAAGAAATGCAAGAAATGGAACTTTATTTACAAGTTTTGGTAAATTTAATATAAAAAAAGCAGAATTTATCACCGATCATGCTCCTATAGACCATAGGTGTTCTTGTTATACATGTAGGAATTTTTCAAGAGCGTATTTAAACCATCTGTTTAAAGCTAAAGAATTAACTTTTTTTAGACTCGCGAGTATTCATAATTTACATTATTATTTGGATTTAGTAAAACAAATGCGTGAAGCCATCATTAAAGATGAATTTGAAAATTTTAGAAAAGAATTTTATAGACTAAGAACATGCTAAGTAGCACTTTAGAGCAAATAACAAACAATATTAATATTTCAAATGCTTACTATGAATTAGATGAATTTGATATATTTATGTTAGATATTGCTAAAATTTCTAGAAATATTTTTGTATTTAAAGACAATCAAATTTTTGAATATAAAAATAAAACACTCAATGATTTTTCTAGTGCTGAATTTGTAGCTATTTTAAAAGAAATCATACGAATTGAAAAAGAAAAAAATAATAGCATTGGCTTATCAATAGAAAAAAGAGAAGAGTTGATCTTAGAAGATAAAAAGGTTAAAAATTTTCTAACTAAATATTTTACTTTAAAAGTCAAGCTTGCTAAAAGCTATAAAACAGTTTCTTCGCTTTTGGAAGCATGTAAAATTTGTCACACAAAGCAGCAGTTCATAAAGAAAAATTTAAAAGCAATTATATTAAATTTATCAAATCTTGAAAGAAATATTAAAGATAATATCACAAGATTAGAGAGTATTTATACTTACATTAATACGATAAGAAGTGAAAAAATCAATCAAAATATTTATTTTTTAAGTATTATGTCTGCGATTTTTTTACCTTTGAATTTAATCGTTGGTTTTTTTGGCATGAATACTAAAAATTTATTTTTATCTGAAAGTGAAAATGGAACTTACTATGTTTTAGCTATGATATTAGCTATATTTTTCATTTTATTTTTATGGTATCAAATGAAAGATAAAAAAGAATTAGATTTAGATGAATTTTCTATTAAAAAGAAAAAGAAGTAGGTGGTACGCCCAAGAGGATTCGAACCTCTGACCTTTTGAACCGCAATCAAATGCTCTATCCAGCTGAGCTATGGGCGCAAAATAAAGAAGTAATTTTATCAAAATATCCTTAAAATTAGCAAAAATAAATAATTTTATAGAATTTTTATATTTTTATGCTAAGCTTCCTTTAATATTTTAGCTTAAGGCAAGGTAATGATACATAAGATTTTAATAGCCAATAGAGGTGAGATCGCAGTCAGAGTAATCCGTGCTTGTAGGGATTTGCACATAAAAAGTGTTGCAGTTTATACCGAACCTGATTATGAGTGTTTGCATGTAAAAGTTGCAGATGAAGCATATAGAATAGGAACGGATGCTATAAGAGGGTATCTAGATGGCAAAAGAATTGTAGAGATCGCAAAAGCTTGTGGAGCTGATGCAATACATCCTGGCTATGGATTTTTGAGCGAAAATTATGAATTTGCTAAAGAATGCGAGGATGCGGGGATCATTTTCATAGGCCCAAAATCAGATGTTATTCGCAAAATGGGAAATAAAAACATTGCAAGATATTTGATGAAAAAAAATGGGATCCCTGTGGTGCCTGGAACTGAAAAATTAAATCATTGTACATTAGAAGAAATCAAACTTCAAGCTTTGAAAATAGGCTATCCTGTGATTTTAAAAGCCAGTGGCGGCGGCGGCGGTAGAGGTATACGTGTTGTGCATAAAGAAGAGGATTTGGAAAAATCTTTTGAAGCTTGTAAGAGAGAAGCGCTTAGCTTTTTTAAAAATGATGAAGTGTTTATGGAAAAATATGTTATCAATCCAAGACATATTGAGTTTCAAATTCTAGCGGATAATTATGGAAATATCATTCACCTTTGTGAAAGAGATTGTTCTATCCAAAGAAGACATCAAAAAATTATCGAAATAGCACCTTGTCCGAGTATTTCAGAAAAACTTAGAAAAACCATAGGAGTAACCGCTGTAGCTGCTGCAAAAGCAGTGGGTTATACGAATGTTGGTACAGTTGAGTTTTTGCTTGATGATTATAATAGATTTTATTTTATGGAAATGAATACAAGAATTCAAGTAGAGCATCCTATCACAGAAGAAATCACAGGAATTGATCTTATCACAAGACAAATTCGTATTGCTAATGGAGAAATTTTAGATTTAGAACAAAGCGATATTAAACCAAGAGGTTTTGCTATAGAAGCTAGAATTACAGCAGAGAATGTGTGGAAAAATTTCATTCCAAGTCCAGGTAAAATCACCGAATATTTTCCGGCTTTAGGTCCATCTGTAAGAGTGGATAGTCATTTGTATAAAGACTATACGGTGCCGCCTTATTATGATTCTTTGCTTGCAAAATTAATCGTCAAAGGTTCAAGTTATGATAGTGCGGTTAATAGGCTTGAGAGGGCTTTGAAGGAATTTGTGATCGATGATATAAGAACTACTGTGCCATTTTTGATCGCAATTACCAAAATAAGGGAATTTAGAAGAGGTTATTTTGATACTTCTTTTATAGAAACACACATGGAGGAGCTTTTAGAAAAAACAGAAGATAGGCATCAAGAAAATAAAGAAGAGGTGATTGCTGCGATTGCTGCTGCTTTACAAAAAATAAAAGAAAGTAGAGAATAATGAGTTTTTTAGATGAATTAAAAGATATTAAAAAAGTACTTCAAAAAGAACAAGGTCAAGTTAAAAAAGAAAAAAACAAGGCAAGTAAAAGTGGAATTAGTATGAAAAATACTGATTTAGAGAATGTAAGAAAAGATTTGGCTAAACAAAATGAGCTAAAAAAACAAGAACAAGAATTTGAAGAAATGTTTGCCAAAGAAGAGCGTTTGGCAAACGAATTTATGGAATTTGTTAAAAATAGTGATATTAAAAAGATCTAATGAATATTATAGGTTTTTGTACTTTAGAAGAAGAATGTCCTTATCTTGAGGATAGGTATTGTAGAAATGAATACAACTATGTCTCTTTTATCACTAAGGCGCAAAACCAAGAATTAGTTTCAAGAGGCTGGCGACGCTTTGGTTCGTATTTTTCAAGACCTATTTGCGATGGTTGTAATGAATGTCAAAATTTACGTATCGTAGTGGATGATTTTCATTTTAGTAAAAGTTATCGTAGGGTTTTGAAAAAAAATACTGCAACTAAGATCATCTTGCAAAAACCTTCTTTGAGTGATGAGCATTTGTTATTATACGAAAAATACCATCATTATCAAAAAGATAAGAGAAATTGGAAAATTTATGATCTCAATTTTAGAAAATACTACAATCTCTACGTAGATAATGCGGGTACCTTTGGTTATGAGCTAGATTTTTATGTTGATAATAAATTAGTCTGTGTTGATTTGATTGATATTTTAGATGATGGAATTTCTAGTATATATTGTTTTTATGATCCTGATTTTTCACACTTAAGCCTCGGAAAATATTCACTTTTAACCGAAATTAAACTAGCACAATTGAAAAAATTAAAATACATTTATTTAGGATATTTTGTAAAAGGGTGTCAATCTTTATCGTATAAAGCCGATTATAGTCCAAATGAAATTTTAAAACACACTAGTGCTTTAAATGAACAAGCATTTTTGTGGAGTTAGTTTTATAGAGAGGATTTTATGCAAGTAGTGCAAACTTTAGAATCGGTTAGTGTTAATACTGATGATTTTTTAATGTTTAAATATTTTCAAGATCTTATCCGTAAAAATTTTTCCAAAGTTGTCGGAAATAAAAACAAAACTTTGTCTTTTTTTGTGGAAAATGAAATTCCTCAAAGAAGATACTTTTTAAAGCTTGTAAATCATAAATATAAAAAAAATACAGGCAATCAAATCGATAATCTTGCTTTTGCGCACTATAAAACCTTCAAATTAAATCTTGCTCAGGCGAATACCTTAAAACCGGTAATCTTTGCTAAAATAGGTTTTGCACAAAAAAATATTTTGATCACGTTAAGTTCGAATGAGAAATTATTTGCGGTGTATTTGGAGCAATACTTTAAAGACCATAAAAGCGTATATGATGAGAAAAATTGTATTTTTTCATTAGAGTATAAAGACGATAACACTTTAAATCTTTTAGAAATTTTAGCAAGTGTTAATGAGCATTTAAAATACTGTGTAGATTTTACAATCAATGAAACTCAGCTTTTGGAATTTAGAAATAAAATGAAAAATAAGGCTAGTACAAATTGGAAATTTAATGCCTTGGCTAAGTTATTTGAGAATTATTTTCAAACATTAGGGTGTAATTCTAGTGATGATTTTTCTACTATTAGGCAAAACTATCTTAATTTGGTAAAAATTTACCACCCTGATCGTCATCAAGGTAAAAGTAAAATCGAACAAGCTTATTGCCGTGAAGAATTTGAAAAAATTCAACTTGCATATGAAAGCCTGAAATCTTTATATAAAAACAATACCTGATGTTAAAATAACATCATTTTAAGTTGCAATTGATTAAAATTAACTTTTTATAAAAATTTAGGGAATAATATTGGTTGCTGATAGAAAGTTATTTTTTTTAAGTTGCATTTTAATTACCATAGGCATACTTTTTTCTTACTCATTAAGCGCTTTTACTGTGCTTTATTTGGAGTATAATGAATTTCATTTTTTTATCAGACAGCTTTTTTTTGGGCTTAGTGGTATAGCTATTATTTATTTTGTATCAAGGTTAAACCCTGATAGCAAAATGGCGCATTATCTCATGATAAGTGTTTTATTAGTCTCGTTTTTATTTATCCTTGTTTTACCTTTTTTACCAACTTTCCTTGCTACGGCAGCAGGGGGTGCTAAAAGATGGATCAGACTTGGGCCTTTGTCTATTTCTCCGGTTGAGTTTTTTAAAATAGGTTTGATTTATTTTCTTGCTTGGTCTTATACTAGAAGAATTGATGATAGTAAAAAAGCAATCAAGCATGAGGTTTTGATTTTAATTCCTTATTTTATTCTAGCAGCTTGTGTGATAGGGTATATTTATATGACACAAAATGACCTAGGGCAAAGTGTGATTTCGTTTTTCTTGGTTTTTGCTTTAGCTTTTTTTGCAGGAGCGAGTAAAAGGCTTTTTGCTTTTGGTGTGGTTATTGTTGGAATGATAGGAGTTTTGGTAATTTTAAGTAACCAAAGAAGAATTCAACGTATATCTGCTTGGTGGGGAAATATCCAAGATGCTTTTTTGCCTTTTTTTCCTGATTGGCTGGCAAGTGCTTTAAGAGTAAGTCATAATTCAGAACCATATCAAATTTCACACAGTTTAAATGCTATAGCTCACGGTGGCTTTTTTGGAGAAGGTTTAGGGCTTGGTACATTCAAGCTAGGCTTTTTAAGTGAAGTACATACAGACTTTGTTTTATCAGGTATAACGGAAGAAATAGGTTTGTTGGGTTTAAGTATTATTTGTTTGATTTATTTATTGGTAATCCTTCGAATTTTTAGAATAGCAGGGCGTTGTGAAAATAAGGTGCACTTTTTATTTTGCTCAGGAGTTGCATTGCTTTTATTATTTTCATTTTTTATGAATGCATTTGGTATTATTTCTTTGACACCGCTAAAAGGAGTTGCCGTTCCGCTTTTAAGCTATGGAGGTAGCTCCATGTGGTCTATTTGCCTTGGAATAGGATATGTACTAATGATTAGTAAAAAGGTAAAAATTTAAACTCATTAATTAAAATATATAAAAATTAACTTAAATTAAAAATATTTATAATCAACTCTTTACAAAAACCTTTTTTTTGCTTATAATTATGCTCACATTTATTATAAGGAGGTAGAGTATGAAGAAATATAGGCGTCAAAACACATTATAATCTTTTATCAATTTTAATTTAATTTTAACAAAGGAAAAAAATGAAAAAAATTTTATATGTTGTTTTAGCGTTGTTTGGTATATTAGTTTTAGGTGCTTGCTCAAGTGATAAAAACCAAACTGGTGCTTCTAGTGAAAAGGTTTACAAAGTAGGTATAGCTGCAAATTATCCTCCTTTTGATTTTATTAAAGATGCAAAAATTACCGGATTTGATGTAGATTTACTAGAAGAAATAGCAAAAAGAGAAAATCTAAAACTTGAATGGGTAAATATGAGCTTTGATGGTTTGATTCCTGCTTTAAAAGCTGGAAAAATTGATATGATCGCTTCTGCTATGAGTTCAACTCCTCAAAGACTAACAAGTATGGATTTTAGCGATACTTATTTTAATACAAAAAATTTATACTTAAAGTTAAAAACAGATGCTAGTATTAGCGACAAACAAAGTTTAGAAGGTAAAAAAATAGGTGTGCAACTTGGTACCATTCAAGAAAGTGCTGCAAAATCTATCCCAAATGCTCAAGTAGTAGCGAGTGAGGAAATGCTAGCGGCGATTTTAGCATTAAAAGCTGGTAAATTAGATGCGGTTTTAACTGATAAAGATATTGGTAAAGGTTATTTAAAAACCAATGAAGAATTAGAGGCGTTTTTGGAAGAAAATGATGGTAGTTCTGGTTTTTGTATAGCATTTGACAAAGGAAAGCAAACTGAACTTATTCAAAAAATCAATGCTGGTTTAGAAAAAGTAAAAGCTGATGGTACTTATCAAAAAATCGTAGAAAAATACGACCTACAATAATTAACTCAAAGCCTTGATACTTGCTTTCAAGGCTTTTAAAAAATACTCTATATCTTCTTTTGTGTGTGTATAGTGAAATCCCACTCTTAGCCAACCCGGTTTAAATTTTAGTTCTTGATTGTCTTTTAAATTGAGCAAGTCATGTCCATAAGGTCCTGCACAAGCACAACCCGCTCTTGTTTCTATTTTATATGTTTTACTTAGTTTGTAGGCTAAATCAAATGGAGAAATTCCTTCTATATTAAAAGCAAAAATAGGCAATCTATGTGTGATATTTTTTGCATATAAAGTCATTTTTGGGAAATTCATACATTGTTTAAAAAAATACTCACAAAGTTCCTTTTCTTTTTTTTCTATAGTATCTAAACCTATTTCATTACGTATTTTAAAAGCTAAGCTTGCTCTAATTAGCTGGATAATTCCAGGTGTGCCACCTTCTTCTAGGTTTTCAACTTCACATAAATATTGTTGAGAAGTTCTTGAGACATAACCCACTGTTCCACCTGCTGCAAAACTAGGAGTATCGCCACATAGATTTTTTTTAATAGCAAGCAAACCACACGATCCTACGCCTCCAAGTAGTTTATGAGAACTAATAAATACCGCATCATAAAATTTGGGATCTAAATTAGCATAAGGGGCTAGAGTTGAAATATCAAAAGCAACGACACCATTGTATTGTTTAATTAGAGTGTAGATTTTTTTATAATCACTTAAAATACCAGTCACATTAGAGGCAGCATTAAAACTTGCGATAATTTCTCTATCTTTGGATTTATGTAGTAAATTTTTTAAAAAATCATAATCTAATTCGCCATTTTTATCTAAAGGCACTCTAATGTATTCACATAATGCCTCTCTAAAAGAAAGCTCATTAGAATGGTGTTCATAAGGTCCTATAATGACTAAAGGTAGCGATTTTTTTTTGACTTCGCGAAAGTATTTTTGCTTAATACGCGGAGGAATGTATAAGCCTAAGATTTCTTGAAATTTCTTAATTGCCGCAGAAGATCCGCTTCCACAAGCTATAAGTGCAAAACTATCATCTAATTCAAGATATTTTTTTAAATTCGCCCTTGCGTTTTCGTAGTATTGTTGTGTGATAAAAGAATTTAAAGAGCTATCAGAATGTGTATTAGCATAGGTTGTAAGTATTTTTTTGATTTCTTTTTCTATGCTTTTTAGTGCCAAAGCGCTAGCAGTAAAGTCAAAATAATGTATTCCTTTTTTTAAAATAATATCTTGTTTTAATGTTTCAATATTCAAAAAAAATCCTCTAAAAATTTGTTAAAATTATATCATACAAAAGATTTAAAATTAAGGAACTAGCTATAAATTTTAGTGATTTTTCAAAACTTTGTAAAGGTTTTGAGCTTGAAAAGATTTTTGATTTTTATAGTGTTTTTGATGAATTTGATTTTGATTTGAAATTAAGCTTGTATGAGAATATTTCAAATGTTTTTATTAATCATGCTTTTGATATTTTAAGTCAATTAAATTTAGATGAAAATAGCTTAAAAGCTTTAAGTGTGTTGAGTAAAAATGATAGAAAACGTTTTTCTATTAATAAATCTATTCCGCATTTTCAAGCATTAGGTATCATCAATAAGCTTTTAGATAAAAATATCTTGGTTTTGGAAAAAAGTCAAGAAAAACCTGCGATAAAAAACAAAAGGCAGAAAGTAAAAAAAGAATTAAGATCATATATTGTTCAAGATAAGGTAGTTTTTAAAAATCATGGTTTGAGGTTTTTCTTTTACTTTATATATCCTAATTTAAGCTTAATCGTAAGCAATAAAACAGAAGAATTGTTGGGAATTATAAAAACAAATTTAGAAAATTATCAAAGTCTTATTTTTGAATTTTTGTGCAAAGATTTTTTAGCTAAAAAGCTTAAAGTGGAGCAGGTTTTTAGTTTTTGGAATTATTATTGTGAGATAGATTTGTATTATTGTGAAAATAATTTTTGCGTTTTAGGTGAGGTTAAATTTAAAGAAAGAAAGATTTGTAAAAATATCTTAAATATTTTAAAAAATAAAGCAAAACAGCTTCAAGTTCAGCCAAATTTATATGTGCTTTTTTCAAAAAGAGGTTTTAGTAAAGAATTGGTGGCTAATAAGGAGCGTAATTTGCTTTTATATACTTTGGAAGATTTTAAATTTTTAATCGAGGATAACAATGGATGAGAATATTTTAAAAAGTTTAGATTCTAGTGAAAAAGAAAATTTACAGCAAGGCTTAAAAGCTTTAATAGAACAAACTTATGTTATAGAAAACGAATATAAACAGCTTAATGAAAACTACACTGCGTTAAGACAAATGGTGAGTGAGATTATAGAAGTTTTACCTATGGCATTGTGGATTTTAGATGCAAACAAAAATATTATTTTACAAAATAATCTTGCCACTCAAAAGCCAAAGCTTTTAGAATGTATTGATCTTGATAAAACACATTATGAGCTTGAATTTGACCATAAATTTTATCTGATTAAAATCACCTCTCATATTGATAAACTTATAGTAAATGCAACAGATATTAGCGATGAAAAAAGAAACGAAAGACTAGCGAGTATGGGTACAGTGGCGGCTCATTTAGCACATGAAATACGCAATCCTATTGGTTCCATTTCACTTTTAAGTTCAACTTTATTTGAAAGAAGTGAGTTGAAAAACAAGCATATTGTTTTAGAAATTCAAAAAGCAATTTCAAGGGTAGAACGTATAGTAAATTCCACTTTGCTTTTTACCAAAGGTGTGCATGTTAATTTTAATGAATTTAATTTACAAGAGTTGCAAGATGAATGCGAGCAAGCTATTGGTGCGTATAATTATTTAGCGAATATTGACTTTAGTTTTGATTTTTTAGATCTAAGATTGAATGCAGATAAATCTTTGCTTGCATTGGTATTGCAAAATTTGCTTTATAACGCCATAGATGCAATCGAAGAAAGCGAAAATGACGAGGGGTGTATCAAAGTCCAATGTGAGCAAAAAGAAGATAAAATTTTTATTAGAGTTTATGATAGCGGAGTAGGTATAAAAGATAAAAAAATGGTATTTGAGGCTTTTAAGACTACTAAATTAAAAGGAAATGGCTTGGGACTTTCTTTATCCAAGCAAATCATTGATGCGCATAATGGGGTATTGGGATTTGATGAAAATCCAAAATGTTTTTTTATAGAGCTAAAAATTTAAGCTCTATAAAATAAATTTTAACTTAAAATAATAAAAGTATTTTGTCCTCATAGCTCAGCTGGATAGAGCGCAGAATTCCTAATTCTGAGGCCGCAAGTTCAAACCTTGCTGGGGACACCAAAGGAAGGTAATGTTTCATATTGTTTTAGTTGAGCCACGTATACCTCAAAACACCGGAAGTATTGGAAGAATGTGTTATAATGCAGGGTTTACTTTGCATATTGTTAACCCACTCTTTAGTATCGATGAAAAAGCAGTTAAAAGAGCGGGGCTTGATTACTGGAAGAAATTAAATCCTTTATTGTGGGATAGCTTGGAGGATTTTTTAAACGAATATGGAAAATTTCAAGATAGATTTTTCTTTGCGACAACTAAAACCAGTCAGACTTATTTTGAAGTAAATTACCAAAAAGGCGATTTTTTGTTTTTTGGTAGTGAAAGTTTTGGTTTACCTATGGATCTTATGCAGAGAAAATGGGAAAATACTATTACTATACCGATGAAAGAATGTGGCAGAAGTTTAAATTTAGCAACAAGTGTGGGTATAGTAAGCTATGAAGCTTTGAGGCAAAATTTTGCCTCGTTTGAAAAGAATTAATGGTTTAATACCTGATTTAAAAATTCTTTTAATCTTTCATTTTGTGGATTTTCAAAGGCTATTTTAGGGCATTCATCTACCGCTATAACCCCTTTATCCATAAAGAAAATTCGGTTTGCAACATTTCTAGCAAAACCCATTTCGTGTGTAACAACAAGCATTGTTAAACCCTCTTTAGCTACTTCTTTCATGATATTTAAAACCTCGCCTATCATTTCAGGATCTAGTGCTGATGTTGGTTCGTCAAATAAAATTACATCAGGATTCATCATCAAAGAACGTGCAATAGCAATGCGTTGCTTTTGTCCACCTGAAAGTTTATGCGGGTAGTAGTTTTCTTTATCGCTTAAGCCAACTTTTTGAAGAAGCTCTTTTGCTTTTTTTACCGCTTCTTCTTTAGTCATGATTTTAGTTTGTACAGGCGCTAAACATAAATTTTCTAAGACATTTTTATTGTTAAAAAGATTAAAATGCTGAAAAACCATGCTAACTTTTTGGCGAATTTTGTTTATATCAGTTTTTTTATCCAATATATTAATATTATTGATGAAAATATTACCACTATCTGGTACTTCAAGTTTGTTTAAACAGCGTAAAAAGGTACTTTTTCCACCACCACTAGGTCCGATAATAGCGATAATATCACCTTTGTTTATTTCAACACTAATGTCTTTTAAAACTTCTAAATCACCGTATTTTTTTATTAAATTTTCAATTTTAATCATGTTTGCTTAATCTCTCTTCTATTAATCTTGCAATCAAGGTTAGAATTTTTACACTCACGTAGTATACTAGCCCTGTAAAAATAATAGGCTTAGGGTTGTAATAAACAGCTTGTAAGCTTTTGCTTTGCATAGTAATATCCATAACACTAATATAACCTACAATCGAAGTTTCCTTAAATAAAGAGATAAACTCATTCATTAAAGAAGGTAAAATGTTTTTAATTGCTTGTGGAAATATGATCAATCTCATAGAAGCAGAGTAATTAAGTCCCATTGCTCTTGCAGCTTCCATTTGTCCTTTATCCACGCTTTGAATCCCACTTCTAACAATCTCTGCAACATAAGCAGAACTGTTAAGACCAAGTGCGATAATAGCCACATAAAAATTATCACTCCAAGTTGCAAAAATAACTACAGAAAAAATTAAAAGTTGTAAAAGAATTGGTGTTCCACGTATAATGTCGATGTATTCATCTATGATAAAGTTTAAGCTTTGAATTTCTAAACATCTTAAAAAAGCGATAAAAAAACCAAGCACAATGCCGATTAAAACCCCACCGACTGTTAGCCCTAAAGTCGTAAAATAGCTATGAACATAAGCTTTTGCTTCTACAGTGTATGCATATTCTCCTGTAGCTAAGCCATTTGAGTCTTTTACTTGTAAAATTTCAACCGGAAAAGAAAAGTAAGCCCAGAAAATAATAATAGTAAAAAATACAAAGATTTTCATTGTATTATGTTTCAATCTTTACACCTTTATATAAAATTTAAAACAATAAGTGTATAAAAATAAAGTTTTTTTTTTACTTAAAAGTTTTTTATATGACTAATTTGCTTGTATTGTGAGTTAAATTTTCACATAGCTTTAAAAAATAAAATAAATTTAACCTAAAATTATATTTTTTTATAGCAAATTCATTTTTTTATGATAAATTTACGCCAATAAATTAAAAAAGGAGATGAGATATGGATTTAATATCCCAGTTTGTCGATCTTATCAATAATCAATATTATTCTATTTTGGTAATTTTGCTTATTGTTACAGGGTTTTATTATAGTTATTTAACAGGTTTTGTGCAATTTCGAATGCTTCCTTATGTCTTTGACATCTTAACAGAAAAACAAGAAAATCACGAAAAACACCATATCACTCCTTTTCAGGCTTTGATGATTTCAACAGCATCAAGAGTGGGTATAGGTAATATTGCAGGTATTGCAGTAGCGGTTGTGCTAGGCGGACCAGGTGCTTTATTTTGGATGTGGGTTATGGCATTTTTTGGTGGCGCTTCAGCTTTTGCAGAAAGTACTCTAGCACAAGTTTATAAAAGTCGCGATGGTAAAAGCTTTAAAGGTGGTCCTGCTTATTATATTAGTAAAGCTTTAAATTTAAAATGGCTTGGTGCTATTTTCGCGGTGATTTTGATCATCACTTATGCTTATGGATTTAATGGTCTTCAAAGCCAAACAATGACTTCAGCATTTGAGTTTTACTACAAAGGTATGGTTGATGCTAGTGAAGTGAGTTTTGCGCAAAGTTGGTGGCCTATTGTGATTGGAGCTATTTTGGCTGTTTTTGCAGCTTATATGTTTTTTGGTGATCACACTAAAATAGGTAAAGTAAGTTCAGTTATTGTTCCTATTATGGCGATGATTTATGTAGGTTTATCAATCATAGCGATGTTTATGAATTTTGATAAAATTCCTGAAGTATTTTCTATGGTTTTTAAAAGTGCTTTTGACTTTGAAGCTATTTTTGGTGGATTTGCAGGTTCTGCTTTGGTTATAGGCATAAAAAGAGGTTTGTTTTCAAATGAAGCAGGTATGGGTTCAGCTCCAAATGCTGCAGCTTCTGCTTTGACAACTCACCCTGCAAAACAAGGGGTTATTCAAGCGTTTTCTGTACTAATTGATGTGATTATTTGTACAAGTTCAGGATTTTTAGTATTATTTTCACTTGCTTATGCCAATAATATCGGTGTTGATGGCAAGCCTATTTTAACAGCATTGCCTTTGGTGCAAGAATCCATGAGAGAATATTATGGAAACTTAGGAGTGCATTTTACTACTGTAAGTATTGTTTTATTTGCTATTACTTCTTTGATCGGAAATTATTACTACGCACAAGCAAATATTAAATACCTTACTCAAAATCCTATCATTATCAATCTTTTCAAAGTAAGTGCAGTGCTTATGATTTTTATCGGTGCTAATATGGATTTAAAATTTGCGTGGGATTTAGCTGATACCACTATGGCCTTTATGGCTACGATTAATATCATTTCTATTTTATTACTTGGTGGTATAGTGAAAAAAGTATTAAAAGATTTTAGTGAGCAAAAAAGACAAGGTAGAGATCCTGTGTTCAGTGCTTCAAAGCTTGGTATTAAAAACGCAGAGTGCTGGGACTGATGTTAGATTATATTATCGTAACTTTGTTTATCGCTTTTATGGTTTTTCTTGTATTTGGTTTTAATCGCCAAATGCAAGAAAAAGCTAAGCAAAGAGAAGAAAAACAAAAAACAAAGAAAGATTTTAAAAAAAATAGGTAAAATACACTAAAAATTTTTAAAAAAGAGTGTAAAATGAAATTGTTAATAGAAATAGGCACAGAAGAACTTCCTGCTATTCCTTTATTGAAAGAACTTCCAAATATTAGTAAAAAATGGGAAAAGATTTTACAAGAGTATCATTTAGAATCAGAATTTAAATTTTTCTATACTCCTAGAAGACTGGTTTTTATGCATGAAAATTTTAAAGAAAAACAAGATGATTCTTTTGTGGAATTTATTGGTGCACCCAAAGCAATAGCTTATAAAGACGGAAAGCTTACTCAGGCAGGACTTAGCTTTTTAGAAAAAAGCGGCTTAAAAGAAGAAGAGCTTGAGTTTAAAGAAATCAAAGGTAAAGAAGTATTATATTGTCAAAAACAAGTACAAGGCTTGCAAAGCAAAGTGGTTTTACCGCAAATGATCGAGGCTTTTTTGAAAAGCTTGAGTTTTGGTAAAACTATGAGATGGGGCGATGGTTGCTTTGAATTTATCAGGGCAATTCGTTCGCTTTGTTGTGTATTAAATGATGAATTGGTTGAATTTGAAAGCTATGGTGTTAAAAGTGCAAAAAGTACTTTTGTGCACAGAAGTGTTAGCTATGATTTGATAGCTTTTGGAAATGTTGATGAATATTTTAAAATTTTAGAACAAAATTATATTATCTTAGACCAGGCAACTAGAAAAGCGATTATTTTGGATCAGCTAAAGGCACTTGAAAATGAAAATGGTATTACAATTGCAGAAGATGATGAGCTTTTGGCTGAAGTTGTAGCTATTACAGAATACCCAAAAGCATTATTAGGACATTTTGAAAAAGAATATTTAGAAATCCCAAGTGAAGTGATTATCACTTCTATGAGAGAAAACCAGCGTTATTTTGCAGTATTTAAAGATAATGCTTTAAGCAATCATTTTGTGGTAGTTTCTAATGCAGTATGTGAGGATTATTCTAAAATCATTAATGGAAACGAAAGAGTTTTAAGAGCAAGATTAAGCGATGCGATGTTTTTTTGGAAAAATGATTTAGCGCAAGGTTTAAATAACGATAAAATAAGTCAAATGGTTTATCTTGAAGGGCTTGGCACTTTAAAAGATAAAATCACTAGGGAGCAAAAAATCGCTACTAAACTTTGCGAGGTTTTTGCTAATACTCAAAAAGATGAAATTTTAAAAGCTTTGGAATATTCCAAAGCCGATCTTAGTACTCAAATGGTGTATGAATTTACCGATCTTCAAGGTATTATGGGATCTTACTATGCTAAGGCTATGGGTATGAGTGATGAGCTTGCCTTGGCGATTAAAGAGCAATATCTTCCAAATGGCGATAATTCAGCAATGCCAAGTAATGAGTTTAGTTCTATTGTAGCTTTAGCTTGTAAACTTGATACACTTATGGGACTTTTTTCTATAGGAAAAATTCCAAGCGGCACAAAAGATCCTTATGCTTTAAGAAGAGCAGCAAATGGCGTTTTAAAAATTCTTCTAGCATTAAATAAAAGTTTTGACCTTAAAATGTTTTTAGAGGCTATATCTAGTGAGTATAAAAGTTTTGATCATAAAATACTGCTAGATTTTATTTTGGAGCGCTTGTATACTTTTTATGAAGTGAATGCTTCTTTTGTTAAAGCTGTGCTTTGTTCTAAGACTTATGATGTGATATATATTGATTCTTGCATAAAAGCTTTAATTCAAAGTGCAAGTAAGACAGATTTTAATCAAAATTTTGCAACTTTTAAGCGTTTGGCAAATATCGCTTTATTAAGCGATGTTCAAGTTGATGAAAGCTTATTTAATACCCAAGAGGAAAAAAACCTATACCAAGCATTTTTACAATGTAAAACTCAAAGACATAGCACCCAAGAGCTTTTAGAAAATCTTTTTGCGTTAAAACCGCAGATTGATGCATTTTTTGATAAAGTGATGATTAATGATAAAGATGAAAAAATCAAAAACAATCGCCAAGCTTTGGTATGTGTAATCTATCGTGAGTTTTTAAAAATAGCTGATATCAAAGAGCTTAGCTTATGAGAAAAATTCTTTACTTTTTGTGTTTTTTGGTTTTTAGCTTAGATGCTAGAGAAATTCAGCTTATTAAAGGACAAGTGGTTTTTTTAGAATTAGATAAAAGTAGTTTTTTACAAGTTAGTTCAAATTCTAAAAAACTACCTTTTTTTGAATATAAAAATAAAATCATTGTTAGTGTAGCTATGCCTTATAAAAATCCTAAAGATAGGGAATTATTAGTTCAATTTAAAGATTATTCTCAAGAAAAAATTACGATAAAATTTAGCGAAGGAGACTATCAAAAAGAATTTTTAAAGGTTAGCGCTTCTAAGGTAAATCCGCCTAAAGAAACACTTAAACGCATTAGTAAAGAGTATCAAGAAGCTATTAAAGTTTATAGTACCTATACTAATACAGCTTTATTTGATGGCGAATTTATATATCCTTTAGAAAGTAAAATTACTAGTGATTTTGGAAAAGCAAGGTTGTTTAACGATACACTTAAAAGCTATCACAGTGGGACTGATTTTAGAGCGGCAAATGGAACTAAAATTTATGCTAGCAATGATGGCATCGTAAGAATTGCTTCAAACCGTTATTACGCAGGTAATTCAGTAGTGATTGATCATGGGTATGGAATTTATTCACAGTATTATCATCTTTCAAAGCTTAATGTAAAAGTAGGGCAAAAGGTTAAAAAAGGTGAGTTTATAGGTTTAAGTGGGGCTAGTGGTAGAGTTACGGGGCCGCATTTGCATTTTGGAATTTTAGTCAATGGTGTACAAGTTGATCCACTTGATTTTATAGCTAAATTTAATGCCTTATAATGATAACATTTAGTGAGTTTTTTCAAAGTTGGATCAATAAATACTATTCACAAGCTGTAAGTGTTGGCAAAAATGGAGATTTTTACACTGTAGTTAGTGTGGGAAATCTTTTTGGTGTATTACTGGCTAATCATTTTTTAAAACTTATCAATGATAAAAAATTAACTTTACCGGTTGAAGTTGTAGAAATAGGAGCAAATGAGGGGCATTTAATGCTTGATTTTATACAAGCACTCTATACACTTAGTCCAGATGTTTTAGAGCAAATTGAATGCTACATTATTGAGCCACATGAAAAGTTAAGGACTGTTCAAAGAAAACTTTTTAATGCATATGATTTAGATGTAAAAATTTGTAATTCTTTAAGTGAATGCCATTTTAAAAATGCTTTTTTTTATGCTAATGAATTGTTTGATTGTTTTGCATGTGAACTCATAAAAGACAAAACAATGGCATATGTCGATGATGAATTTAATATTATTTTTAAGCCTATGAATGATGAGTTTTTAAAAGAGTGTGAAGCATATGCTATCACTCATAGTGAATTTTGCGTCGCTTATAAGCCTTTTTTATATCAACTAAAACAAGCCTGTGAAAAATTAACTTTTGCATGTTTTGATTATGCAAAAAAAGAAGAAAAAATTAGCATTAGAATGTATAAAAATCATCAAGTATATAATCTTTTTGAAGAGAATTTAAAAGATTTTTTTGCTAAAAGTGATATTACTTATAATGTAAATTTTAGCCATCTTATGCAAGTTTTAAAAGAAGAGGGTTTTGATATAGTAGAATACAAAAACCAAAATCAAGCTTTTATTGATTTTGGTTTAGAGGAAATTATCGAGCAAGCTAAAAATACACAGCCAAAAATTTATAAAAATTTTATCAACCAAAGTAAAAATTTGATGTTTAACTTTGGCGATAAGTTTAAATTTTTAGAATTTAAACTTTGAAATCACTACTTGTAATATCAAGCCCAAAGCCTTTTAAGCCTATAAATTCTTTATCGGTATTTTGGCTTAGAAGTTTGATTTTTGAAATTTTCAAATATCTTAAAATTTGCGCTCCTATGCCGTAGTTTTTAAATTGCGTTTTTTCTTGTTTTTCGTTTTTCATGAAAATAATCACTCCACCTTTTTGACTTAAAAATTCAATCTGTTTTAATAGCTCGTTTAGTTTATTAGAGGTTAAAAGCTCAAAGTCACTCCCGCTAAGATAAAATTTAACATTCTCACATTCTCTTAAAACTCCAAAGCTAAAAGCTATATGCTCATTTTCATTGTGATCTTTAAAAGTCATTTTTTTTGCTTTAAAACCCGCTAGAATGCTTTCTTCTTCTTTGATTAAAGAGATCAAACTTTCATTTTTTAAGCGATACTCGATTAAATCTGAAATGGTAATCATATTAATAGCGTGCTTTTTACAAAACTCAAGTAAATCGCTTCTTCTTGCCATATCTCCATTGTCTTTGACAATTTCGCATATCACGCATGCTTCTTTTAACCCTGCTAAGCGACACAAATCTACCGTGCCTTCTGTGTGACCTGTTCGTTCTAAAACCCCACCTTTTTTTGCTATTAAAGGGTTGATGTGGCCAGGACGAACAAAATCACTTGCTTTTGCATTATCATCAGCAAAAATTTGCACAGTCATATTTCTTTCATAAGCGCTTACTCCGGTTGTGGCATTTTTTGCATCGACAGTGATAGTAAAAGCTGTTTCGTGATTTGATGTGTTTTTGGGTACCATTAAAGGCAGTTCAAATTTTTTAGCTAAATTCTCACTTAATGCTACACACACTACACCTCTTGCGTGAGTGATGGTGAAATTGATTTTTTCTTGAGTGCTAAATTGCGCAGGGAAGATCAAATCCCCTTCGTTTTCTCTATCTTCTGCATCTACCATTACCAACATTTTACCATCTTGAAGTTCTTTTATAGCTTGTTCTATACTTATATATCCCATAAAATCAGTCCTTAACAATATTTTTAAAAATATTATAGCATTTTTCTTGACATTGTGTAAAAAATAATATATAATACCATTTTTAATTTAAAAAATATGTTACTTCATTTATTGGGGTATCGCCAAGCGGTAAGGCAACAGGTTTTGGTCCTGTCATTCAGGGGTTCGAATCCCTTTACCCCATCCACTTCATATGATGCCGCGAAGTAGAGCAGTGGTTAGCTCGTCGGGCTCATAACCCGAAGGTCGGGAGTTCAAATCTCCCCTTCGCAACCAATAACATTTTAGCTTTAAAAATATAAAAATGCTCTAAGAATATTTTTTCTTGCCAATCTCTAAAACCTGAAATTCTAGCTAAAAAATCTCCAAAATTATAAAGTTCCATATAATATCTACAATACTATCTTTAATATCCTTAAGATGTTCCATCAATCCTTTATTTGTCATTTTCTAGCCTTTTTAATCTACAAAGAAAAAGTAAAACAATATTTATTAGTTTTCTACTAAAAAGAATGATTATTAATAAATAACATATCATTTCAAATAATCCATATTTTGAAAAATATCTACCTAAATATATGAAATTTAAAAATACAATTGGTGGAAAGAGTAATAAATTTTCACAAAAAATACTATACACCCAATCTATAACTTTATTAGAAACACTATATTTACTTTTGCAATTTTTGCATTTTATTTCTAATTTGCCTGAGAATATATTCCAAATATTTTGTAATTTATTGATTTTTGTTTTACAAACTTCACATTCTTTATAAATAGACATTTATCGTATTCTCTATATCACTTTCTACAATTTCTTGTCTTTCTCTTAGAGCTTCTTTTATACTTTCTTTAATGTTAATAGTGGTATTGTTTTCATTATGAACACTAGTATTAATTTCATTTGCATTCATCTAAGGCCTTTTGGATTTTGTTTAAATAATTACCTATAAAGGTTATCATTGCTTTATGATTACTTTTCCACTTTTTATTTATTTCTTCATCGGAAAATTCCAGTGTATCTAATTTTTTAAGTATACTGTAACTTTCTTTCGCTTGTTTGAATATTGTCAATTTGTCTTCAAAAGAACATAATTGGGTGTTATAAAGTAAAAACATTCCTTGAATTGATACTTTTGAGTAAAGAGCCATAGCTTTATACCAAGAACCCTTATCCAAATAGCCTATACTATCTAAATAATCATAAAATTCTTCATAGTGCTTTATAAATTTAAGTTTTTCTTCAAAAATTTGTTTTTCTAAATCTTTAGTAGAGGCTCTTAAGTTTAGGTATTTTTGTTTTTCATTTGAGTTTAAATTACTTATGAAATTAAGATAATTAAAATAGGTTTGCTCTTTTCTTATCACTGAAAGAAATACTCTAGCGTAATTTTGAAGAGAAGCTTGGTAATACCTATCCTCAAATCTAAATAATTTAGCAACCTTAAAATCAAAAATAGCCTTTTGCATTTTTGCATTTAAATCTTTAAAGTCTTCTAGTTTAGGCTGATAATCATCTACAATTTTAATCATATCTTTAGGACTTGGATTTAAAGTCATTTTTTCAAAATTTCTAAATTCTTGTTCTTTTTTAGGAAAATGATACATTCCCCAATAAATCGTATATAAAGGAGAATAAAGTAATTTTGCAAGCACAGCAAGTATTATGATCAATATAATACAGAGTATATAAAATCTTTTAAGTTTATAAAAAGGTTTTTTCATTTATATTCCTTGATGTTTTAAATAGCTTATAAAAATTTCTATAAAAATCATAATGATATTTTTTATGCTATTTAGTGTATTGCTAATATCTGATATTTTAAAATCTTTAAAATATAGTATTTATTTTCAAGTAAAATTTTATCATATTGTAGTTTTACTTTTATTTCCTTAGCTTTTACAATAAGACTCTTTATAATCTTTCATTATTTTTACCCACCTATTGTATTAATATTTTCCATTCTAGGAAGAGTGATTTTTCTTTTTTTAGCTATAAAAAACCTTGTGGGTTTTTAACTCGCTAAGATTATATTAAATCATAAAACATTTATACGAAGCTAATCCTATTTTGTTTAATCATTCTGGCACGATTGATAAGAACATAAAGGACTATACTTTCATCGTTAAGCATTTCTTTAAAAGTTTCACGGCATCTATCTCCATTAAACCCAATACTTCTGTATTCTATAATTTCTGCTTTAGCATTAGTGATAAAAGAAATATATTTATCTCTTTATTTATCGTGTTTAATACCTGCTCGTATTGGTTTAAGTGCTTCATCGTGCCAAATCACTTCTAGATTTTCTTCTTTGATGATTCTTAGTGCTACTTCTTTTGTTAGATATTCTTTAATATCTTTTCCATTATATTTTTTGTTCATAATTCATCTGTAACATTTTATCAATGGCTTCTTTTTCACTATCAAAAGAATATCTATAAATTCAACATCTCTTCTTCTTTTTCAATATAGCCTGTTATATCATCCCAATTATTTCTTATCAAATCGATAAAATTAGCTTCTAATTGATTAAAATTTTTACAATATGATTTTGAATGCAGCAACTTATAATCATAAAAAATAATTTGCAAATCTTGTATATCTTTTTTCTCTGATTTAAAAAATATTTCTAAAGTTTTTTCATTCATTGTGATAGAATAAACAAAAAAGTCATTTCTTAAGTCTATATATTTAAAGTATTTTTATTTCTATAGCTCTTTGTTTGATGTTTGGGCGGAGGATCTTTTCATTATTTTACTAATAATAAATTTATAAAAAGTGATGAAAAATATACAGGACAAAGTTACTGATGAATCCTAAAGAACTTATTACCCAAATCAAAGACTATGCTGATATAGCAGATGCTAGTTATGCTATGCTTGATTTAATCGATGAGAATGATGAAAAAGGTTTTTTTGATAGTGCTTTTACTCCTCCTTTGTGGCTTTATGCAGATGGGATAAAGTTAGGGTATGAGATAAAAGAAAAAGTCAAGTTTCTAGATAAAAATGGAAAATTTCAAGTAGTTAAAGATAAGGGAGATCCTACAGCTTATGCTACCATTATAGAAGCTAGATTTTCTACTGATCTTGATAAAATAGATGAAACATTAAGACAAGAATATCTTAAAAATAAAGAATGGAATAAGATAGATCAAAAATGATATGAAACCAAAAAAGCTAATGAATTCAATGATGATTTTTGGGGTTTTGGAATTAAAATGAATTCTGCTAATGTTACAAGCAATAAGATGTTAAAAAATAATCAATATATAGTAAGGGAATATCTATGAATGACAAATTTAATTTTGCTAAATTTGTATTAGATTGTTTTATTTGTTGCGGATTGACTATAATATCTTATTTCATATTTTTTTACCAATTATTTATCTTATTAGATTTATTTATTTAATAGGAATAAATATGGATATTTTAAATGGATTTGGCGACTATGCCTTGCTTTTTACATTGTGTCATATTGCATTTTTTACTATTTGGTTTTTATTAGAAAAGAGAAACATTATAAAATATAAAATTCATAAATTAAGTTTTTGGATAGTATTTGCACTTGCAAATAGTTTTTGGTGGTATTTAGCTTATTGGTTAGCAAATAGAGGGTTTTATAAATGAAGTACTACGCAACGATTTATATCCACCCCATGGATTGGAACATTCCCCATGTCTTTTTAGGACTTACCAAAAAATAAAAGTCTTGATGAGTTAGATAAAATAGATGAAACATTAAGATAAGAATATCTTAAAAACAAAGAATTTAAATTAATTAAAAGTATCAAGTAGATTGGTTATAATAAAACAATTTATCTATATTAGGAGTAAATTTGCAAATTCCTATTTATTCTAAACTCAAAGCAAAACTAGAAAGCAAAGGAATAGACAATATATCAAGTGGACAAATTGCTTGGTTTGTATGTAGTGTAGGGATTTTTATCATTCCTATGGTATATTTTTATATCAGTAACAATTATGATCAATTCACTATTTTATTTTTTATGCTATTTATTTTTATATTGAATATGCTTTATATTAAAAATTTTTTTGCATTATTGTTGCTTGTGATATTAATATTTATATATATGAAATATCATGAGTTTATCTATAATTTTAAAATTTTATTTTTTATTTTTGCACCTATAATTTTTATCTTTTTAAGAGCTTGGAGAATTTTAATAACTTTTTTATGTGGATATATTTTTTTAGTGGCTATGGTATATATATTTGAGTTATTAGGAGGATTTTATAAATGAAATATTATGTTACGATTTATATTGATCCATTGGTGGAATGTTTTTTGGATTTTAAAAATCAGTGTTACTGGCAAAGAGAAGATTTCACTCACGCTTTCTTAGGACTTACTAAAGATAAAAGTCCTGATGAGTTAGATAAAATAGATGAAACATTAAGACAAGAATGTCTTAAAAACAAAGAATGGGATATGATAGATCAAAAATGGTATGAAGCTAAAGAACCTAATGAATTCAATGATGATTTTTGGGGTTTTGGAACTGGAATTGCTAATGTTGCAGAATCTCTTATAGGATCTCCTGGTAAAGTATTTAACAATAACCAATATGTATTAGATAACAATATTGATAAAAATTGTTATATTATTAAAAAACTAAGAAGCCCCCAAACTTTCAAACCTTCTAATCGCTGTTCTTTAGAACTTTCTAAAGAACAATATGAAAGTTTACTTGCAAATATTAAAAATGATTTTAATACTACAAAAGAAATCACACCTAATAGTGAAAAGCCAATCAATGAAGAATTTACCTATAAGCTTCTTGAAAATAATTGCGTTACTTGGGTTATTCAAAAACTTTCTGATATAGGAATAGAGCTTATTGATGATAAATATAAAGTGCCTGGAAATTTGATAGATATCTTTGGATTGATCAAATCTCTTCACTCTATCTTTTTGAAATTTCAAAATATTGATGATAATTTACAAAGTGTAAAAGGAGCAAGAGCTTTTATTACTTGGACTAGATCTATGCTAGATAATAATTATATATGCTATGTAAATCAGGAAAATTTAGAAAAGAAAACACAAACTTTTTGTAAAAAAAATATAGAAAATCAAAGATATTACGAAAGTATTAAAAAATTTTATAATGAAATTTCTCAACTTAAAAGTATATATAATAAATTAGATTTTTGTTTGGAATCTATCACTAAAAAATTTAATACAAGCATAAAAGGCGATTTTAAATTGATTTATTTCGATAGAAAAGATAGACAAATTAAACTTTTAAAAGCAGATAATGATTATGAAGCTATTGCGATACAAGATTTAGATTTGAGTCAGAAATATAATAATTTTAGTGTGAGTAAATTTTATCCTTTTATTTTTATACCTAAAGATGAAATGATTTCAAGAATGCTTTATCATAAATATGATTATGGTAATATCTCACAAGAATATCAAAAAGATAGAAATGAATTTTATTTTAATGTTTTAGCAGGAGAAAAAAGCGATAAATATTGGAGTTCTAGCTATCATAAAATAACTAGAAATTTAAGGAAAATTCATGTCTCTTGAAAAAGTAAAAGAAACAATTTTTGCTTATGATAAAGAAGTGATTGATTGCGAAATTTTAAGGGCTAAAAATGTTGATTTAACTTATTCTAAAATTTATTTCAAAGGTGTATTGCTTACAGGCTCTGCTGAACTTCCTAATAATCCCTTTTACTTTGGAGAATTAGATCAAGATAATACTATAAAACAAGATACACCTAGTTATTATTTTTCTCCTAAAGATGAAAATAGTGGCAAAGGAAAACTTAGCATCTTTTATAAAAATGATGAACTTTACTTGCTTAATTATTCTATTATAGAAAATTCTTTAAACATCAAATTAGAATGTTTAAGCAAGCAAAGCTTAGAGTATAAAGATTTAATTTCAAACACTTTAAAAGAACAAAAAACCATACAAATAAATAAAAAACAAGCTATAGCTAAGCTCCATGCCCTTTTAGAAAATCAAAACCTAGAATGTATCCATGGGGGCAAGGTAACGCTTCAATCAAACAAAGGAAAAACTTTTAAAGATGATGGTGTGCCTATTATGCTAGAAAGTGATTTGCTTAATTCTAGCATAAGTGGTTGTCCTAATACCATGGGAAAGGTAAGTTATCCTTGTACTAAGGTGGTAGATGTTAAAGGCTCTTTATCTCAAAAGAAAGTCAATGATGAATATGTAATCTTACAAGAACTCATCTCAGCTTGTGTCACAGATAAAGGATATCCTTTAAAAGTAAGCTTTGTACCTACTAAGTTTAAATTTGATCATAGTTTTAATCCTAAGGAAGGCTTAGCAAAACAAAGCAAAAACCAAACAAAGCTAAAAGAGCCTAAGTTGAGAATGTATTATAAAGAGCATAAATATCAAAAAGATAATCTTTTAATCACTAATTTATATCTAAATGATACTTTATATCAAAACGAACAAGGTTTAGATCGATTAGAACTATCTAAAAACGATTTATTTGATTTAAATGATGTCAATATACTAAATACTCTTAAACAAGACTTTAGTAAAAACTATGACTTTAAAGAGTGTAAAATTACACTTGGTGTGCATTTGTTAAAATTAATCTTTATTATTCCAAAAAACATTGCTAAAGTTTATAAAAGTGCTTATAAAGAATCTGAATGTCAAGATTTAGGAGCAGGGTATTTTAAAGAGCTTTTTGAATATCATCAAGATTATCGAGAAAAAGAAAATATTCTACATTATAGATTTTTTTTAACCCCTGCTAAAATGCAAAAGATTGAGTTTGAAATTGCCAAAGGTTTAGATGAGTGGCTTGATGATGAAGGTGTATGTTCGTTTAATATTTTAACTAAGGATTATTTTAAGGCAAATGATAAAGATATGCTCACAAGTGATAATATAAAAGATGGTATAAATACCACACAAACCCACATTAATGAAAATTATAACAATACTCAAGAACTCATCCCTGATAATGTGATAAGAATACAAACACAAGATGGTAGTGGAGAGTTTATTGAGATAATATTTCCTAGTCAATTAGAACTCAATGATAAACCTTTAGAAGATGTGAGTTATACATTTGTTCCGGCTTTAAGAGGGATAAAGCAATTTTTTAAAGATACTGAGTATTTAAAACCTAGAACATTGACTAAGGATGAAGTGTTGCAGATAGTAGATAAACTGCCAAAAAATGTTCGAGATAAACGTAGAAGAATAGTTGAAAATAAAGAGGAATTAGACAAATTATGGAAAAAGTTAACTAAAAATTCTGAAGAGTTGGAAAATAAAGTAGATAAAAAATACGGACAACCGATTTATATGAGAAAACTAGATGATCAAACTATTATACAATATAAGAAAACTTCTAAAAGCGGGGGTGAGACTATAGAGATTAATTCCAATAAACCAAGGGGAAATCTTAAAACAATACATATAGAAAATGGGATAAAAAATGAAATATAGGTATATAAAATGGGATGAAAACGAAAAGTGTGCTATTTTTTTTCCTGATATGGATTTTGATATATGGAAAAAAACCCAGCTTTTAGAGAATGATTATGCTAATCCAACTTTAATTATATCATCTCATTTAAAAGATAAGGTCGGTATTTTAGAACTATTTGAATATTATATTTTGCTTATTTGTGGAAAAAGCATAGGTGTCTCGAGGTGGGAATGTAATAATTTAATTTTGTTAGATACTTACAATATTGATAATCTTAGTAGCCCATTTTCTTTAAATACACCCAAACCTACCTATATAAGTGAATATATTAATGTTTTAGGGCAGCTTTTTCTAGCAGGATATATAGATTTTGGATCTTATTGTGATGAAGATAGAAATAAAATAGATTATCCCTCAAACTTATCTTATTATAAAGAAGATAAGTATCAAGCTTGGATATATTTTAGAGATAATTTCTTTTATAAAGAAAGATTTATTAGGGAGTTGGATGATCTCGAGATATTAGATGAGGATGGAAGTAGTCTTATTTTAGGCGATGTTTCTTGGGATACACCACAATATTGGTCACAATACAATATCTGGGTAGCAACAACCCCCAAAGGCACAAAATACTTCAAAGAAATCTTAGCTCCTAAATTTTACAACAAATACAAAGATCTAGAAGTAGAAATTGATGATAAAGGTAATATTATAAGGTGGATTGGAGAGATTAATAGATGATTTTATTTAAAGGCAGATAATGAAAAACAAAGAATTTGCTTGCCATTATATTTATCATCAAAACAATCTTAAAAACTTGATAGATAAATATTGCAAACAAGCTAAAAATATAGTTTTATATTGTAATAATTTTTCAAGAAAAAATATACTGAATTTAGCACTAACAGATTATGATATCGCTAAGGATTGTTATTATAGTTTAGATAAATACTTATATGATACTCTTAAAATATCTGCTTATGAAGGAAAAAAAGTTCAAATTTATGATTATTCTTATGAAAAATTTACTGATTCTAATAAGTTTAGTAATAATCTCCCAAATCTTACTATCACTCCTTTATCTTGCGATATGACAAGCATTTTAGATGATTTTGTAAAAGCCTTGGAAAAATCTGAAAATCAAACTATTTCAGAAGCTATGACACAAAAGCTAGAAAAAGAGAGTAAAAATATTAATTCTTTAATCATTTGCATTAATGAGAAATTAAAAATCCCTATACTTCAAAAACTAAAATCATTCGATGAATATCAAAAATTAAACGAGTATAAACTAAATGAACAAATAGAGCTTGTCTTTAATGAATTAATACAAAATATTAAAGATATTCATGCAGAAGGTTATAATCTTGTATATAAGAAAATCATTAATGCTTTTCTTGGTATTGTCAATATCTTTAGATTGAAAAGTTTTTTAACAAAAACACAGCCATTGCTAGTTATTAGTGATAGTGCTTTTGAGTTGATAAAAGCTTATAAAGAAATTTCAAAGTGGAGTGAAGATAAATACTCTTATGCTATTTATAATGCTATTGTGCAACTACTCATAAGTGATATTGGTTATATTTTTACTCTTTTTGAAAACAAAATTGATCATTATACTTTGATTATAGATAATAAAATTCTTTTTGATTTTTCAGGCTTTGGGACAATAAGGAATCAATCACCAGCATATCATAAGCAAGATCTTGCAATTTATCTTCAATCAAACGAAGAAATTTTTAAAGATTTTCACAATAAAAAATTCTTAAAGCTCATTACCCAAAACCCCAAAGAAGAATTAATATTGCATAGTAGATATTCTATTAAAGAGGCACTTAAAAAACAAATGTCCCTAGATCAAAACAGACTAAGCTATATAGAAAGTCCGTATTTTAACTCTATTACACTAGCTCAAATCATAAAAGATTTAAAGAGTGAAAAAAATGAATCTTATTATGCAAAAAATTTTCTTATCATTACAAATGCTCCACAAAAATATAATGCAGGACTTCATCAAAAGCTCACAGAAGAAATTTTTGAAAATACCATCATTTATCCAGATACCATAGAAGATGAAACACAAAATGATATTTTAATCAAAGCTCCAAAAGACTACGATGCAATGATAGATTATAGTAAATATAAAATCGATATTATTGATAATGAAAAAGATGCCTTTGTGCTTTCTTTAAGTCCTTTTATTCGTTTAAATTATCAAACTTATCAAGGCTTTAAAGATACAGTAAAAGAAAAAGAAGAGTTATTTAAAGATATTACAGATGACAATCTAGAAAATATATCTCAATATATGAATTTTATAAAAAATCCTAGCAATATCAATAAAATATATAATTATCATTATTTGCAATCTATTTTTTATCAAGCAAATAATAAAAAAACTTTCTTAGAAAAACAAAAGCAATACTTTCAAGAAGGCATAGAATGCATAAGAACTTATGTAGATAGCATCACCCATATTGCACAGCCTAAAATAGGTACTTACACAGGTGTGGTATACAAAGGAGAGAGTTTTGTAAAGAAAAATGTATTTACTATCACAGATGTGATTTTACTTGCTTTAACTTATTATACGATAAAACATTTTTATTCTTTTATTCAAACTGATTTCCAAGCTTGGTGGAAATTGTTTTCAAATTGTGAAAGTATACAAATAGAAGAGGAAGAAAGTATTGATATACTTCCTACCAATGTCTTTTTAAATATAAATGAAGAAAAAATTCCCCTATGTTTTTCAAAACAACAAAAGGTTAAACTCGCAAAAAATGAAATTTTTTGTATAGAAGAATTTGTGGATTCTTTAGAGCAATTAAAAGATCATGAAATTAGTGATGAGGAAGATAGACAGTTTTTATCTTCCCTAATAGAGCCTCAAAGTGAAAATCATCAAACCCAAGATGAAGCAGTGGAGTATAATCTAAAACAAATAAACGCATTGATTGAAAAAGAGAAAATATCAAACAAGAAAATCGATGATGAACTTGATGAATTGATAAAAGATATAGAAAAAAATAATATAAATAAAATTCCTTATAATCCGCAAAAAACTATAGTGGCTATGATGGATGTTTTTATAGATAAATTCTTTCCTTTTGCAGATTTTTTAAGAGCAGATGAATTTAAATTTGCTAAATTGCTTAGTAAAACCATTCTTAATTTTTTAACCCTTAAAGCACAAAAAGCTTTTTATGAAAGTATAGGTATAAGTTATTTGTTGTTTTTGATGATGAATTCAAGTATTCAAATGAAAAAGGTTAAAATACAAAATCAAGAACAATTTAACAAAAGACTTAAAAGACTAAATAAAATAGCTTTATTAGAACTTTGCTATATGCAAAAAAATAAAAACAAATACGAAGCTATTATGCTAGTAGATGATCCAAGCTTTAAAGAGTTAAAAAATCGTGATGGTTTTAAAGATATAACAAATATCAGCAAAAAACAAATTTTTCAATATAAATTTAATTTTACTTTAAAAAATATTCGTAGTATTGCCAAAGAATCTTTCATATCTTTACCTCAAGCAGTTATTACAGATTTGATTAATCAATTATGGATTACCGCATATGAACAAAGTAAAAAAGAACACGAAAGATTGCAATTTTTAAATTTTGCTCATAAATATAATCCTCCTTATGTTTTAGCAAAAAAACCTACAAATACACAAGAAGGATTTATCTCTTATCCTATGTTTATTAATAATACTTTTATTTCTTTTAATTTTACTTCTATGTTTACAGGGGGGAAGCTACAAACAGGAGGTTTGGGAGAGAAAGAAGCTTTATTTATTTACCATAAAGATGTAGGTGGCACAAAAAGGGTAAGAAATTATCTTTTAAACAAACTTTTTGCGTATTTATGTTTAGATGAATTAAGATCAAAAACTAGTGATTTAAAAACCATAGAAGATATAGACTTTTTTAATACCTATTCTTATTTACATGATTTAGCTATAAAACCAAGGCTTTTAAAACTAAAGCATGAAGAAGATTTTTTAATCTCTGATTGTCTTAGTAAAACTCAAAAAGAAAACATACAAAAATATAACCAAAAACTACAAGCTATTAACAACGATGAAGCAAAAAGGGCTTTGTATGAAGAGTATAAAAGAAGCTGTGATAATGGTTTGAGCGAAAATTCTTTAAATCCTATAGATGCTTATCATCAATGTATGGATTATTTAGAAGATATGGATAATGATGTATTTAACACTAAAGCAACAAACAACACCCCTAATCCTTTAAAACATAGAAATTTCTTAAGGGCTTTAGATACCATAGGGCAAAATAATATTAAGGCTTTATATGCGGGGGTAGCGGAGAATGAAGAAAAATCTAATGATAAAAATATAGAAGAAGATGAGGATGGTGTAAAAAATACAGAGAGTAAAGAAGAAAAAGAAAAACCACCAAAAATGATAGGTAGACTAGCCACTACTATCATTATGAAAAATGGTTTATGTATAGGTTAATTAAAGAAAGGAAAAACAATGAGTGATAATAATAAAGATATTTATATAATATACGCTCCTAATGGAAGAGGGGTAGAGGTGGATAAAAAGACAAATAAAATATATTTTTCAGAAAATATTAAGCCCACGGGCAAATACACCCAAGAATATTCTAAAGCTTTGTTTGAAGCACACAATATCAAACAAAACTCCCCCTACAAAGACTATCAACCCAGATATTTAGATCCTAATCTTTACACAGGACAAAGTTCTACTTTGCTTGAGTTTAAAGATTGGCAAAGTATTTATCTAAAAGATCCTATTAAAGGAAGCATAGCTCCTTGGACTAAAGCAGAAAAAGCTTATTATAAATCTTTAAAAACTAAAAGAGAAAGATATAAGTATTTAGTTATAAGAAGTGGATTAAGAAGTACTGTTATAGATATACCTTATGAAGCTTATACTAATGTAGATGAAAAAGGAAAATTAATCAATGAAGATTATAAAGAACTTTATAAAAAAGTAGAAAGCAATAGAGGCTTAGCTCATTTAAGTAATGGATATTTATTTATGAGTGAATGGGAATTAGCAGCAGGGATACTAGGAGATATAAAAGGCTTTGCAAAAGGTGGAGGAGGATTATGGAAAACAGGATTTACTACTAGAGCTTATCAAGCATTATTTCTAGCAGCACAACTAGGATATCAACCTTCTTTAGAACACCAACTTAGCACTTATTCTTCTTCTGTAGCCTTAGCAGGCGGAGGCCATACTAATGCTTTAAGAGAGAAAATGCTAAAAGATTTTTCTAAAAATCCTCCTTATGATGAATTTGGTATGCTTCCTTTCTTAGATGAACTTATAGGAGTGGATTGGATTATTGATGTGAATAAATACAGAATAACACATGATGAAACAGGTAGAATTATCAGGGCTTTAGATGATGATGTTTTAAAAGGCAAGCTAAAAGATCCAAGGGATATAGATTCTACTCCAGAGAGTAGGTGGGAATTTGATCAAAAAATGTATGCTTATAGAAATGGAATGAAAACTAATTATGATGTAGATATTAGAAATGAAAGAAGTGAAAATTCGGCAAAATTAACCATGAAATCCATGATACTAGAAGCCAAACTAGCAGCTCTAACTCCTCCACAAGGCTATCCTAATGCACCTTATTATTTTAGTCCAGAAAGATTAGAATTTATTTATAAAAGACATAAGCTTGATAAACTCCTTGATCCAAGAATTCCTGCCATATATAGATATAATTTTCCGCAAGAACTTCGAGCTAAAATACAAGCTTATGCTAAAGAACATAATATAAAAGAGTAAAAATAATGAATTTCATAACTATACTAGCTACCACTATCATTATAGAAGATGGTTTATGTATAGGTTAATTAAAGAAAGGAAAAACAATGCAAAAAATACTTCAAATTGATTTAGAAAAAAGAAAAGCTTTAGAGAATTTAAAAAATTTAAGCTTATTAGGTTTTGGTGGAGTTATGTTATTTAATCTAAATAAAGATGATTTGATTAAAGATAATGATATTTTTTCTATGTATAATATGAATCATTTTTTACAACTTAGTTTAGATCAATTTTACATACCTAATGCTTTTTTAAATATTTTAGAATTTTTACATATTAAAAAGCACACTGATATAAAAGAATCTTTTTATATCAATATCTTAATCAATAGTGATACACTTTATAAAAATCCTTTATTACAATATAACATTAATAGAACAATTTCTAAAGATAACAACACCATTTATGCTTTGGAAAATCTTTCTAGTATAAATCAAGCTTTTAAAAACTTAAAACAACTACAAGAAGCATTATTAAAAGAAAATATATTTTTAAATTTTATAGACTTAAATAGCAAAGAAAGCCTTTTAAGTTTTTATAATCAAATATTAAGTAATCATCATCTTAAAACTTATTTTTATATAAAAAATAATCAATTTTTTATTAAAGAAGATATAAAAAATAAAATTGTATTTCATAATATCAATTCTTCTTCTATTATAAGTAATTATCTTAGACTATTAAATGATTTTAATACTTTAAGCAAGATAGAACTTATAAATATATTAGAGGGTTTAAGTTTATACAATCTTTCAACTTTAATACAAACTATACAATCAAAAAATGCATATAACTCAAAAGACTTTAAACAAGATAGTATATTTTTATCTAATGTGATCATGAATGTGAGGTTGAAGTAGGGAAGGTAGAAAGTAGTAAGTGTGTGGTTTGTTAATCATAGTAAAAACTTTGTGATTACTTTGGAAAATAGTGTGTTTTATAAAGGCAATTTTTAAAGAGTTTAGGCGATGTGATTGTTTTGAGTTTGGGTAGATGTATACTTTTAAATCAAGGTTTTACAAACCCAAATTCACAAAATGAAGTTTTTATGATGATGTTAATCAACATCCTAAGAAGCTTTTTCTATAAAGAGTATGTATTTTTAAAAAGATATCTTAAAATCAAAAATTTTACTGTGGTGATAAAACCTGTCGTTTGGATAATAAAACTTAAAAATGAAAACTTAATTATAAAAGCTTTAGAAAATATTAAAGCACGGTGATGCTCATCATAATATAATCAGTTTTGTTTATAAAAAAAAGAAATTATTATAAAGTTAGATATGGAAAAATCAATCATGATTATATGTGTGTAAAAGTAAAAAAATGTTTTATGAAAATAAAAGCTTTTTACAAGACTTTAATATAGTTTGTTAAAAAATCATATCTTGAAAATAAAAACAAATGGTGGATTTAGCAGGACTCGAACCTGCGACCAACCGGTTATGAGCCGGTTGCTCTAACCAACTGAGCTATAAATCCGCCAGAAGTTAAAATAAAAATGTTATTATATCTTCATTTCCTTAATTTAAATTTAGAATTTTATTTTTACTGCTTTTTCTATGGCTAAATATCTAAAGGTAATTAAATTTTGTAAAATTCCAAAGAAAACCATAAAAGTGGCAAAAGAACTCCCTCCGTGGCTAAAAAATGGCATAGGTATACCAACAACAGGTGCAAATCCTATGGTCATTGAGATATTAACCGCAACATATATAAAAATAAACAAAGCAATACAATTAGTAACCACTCTAGTAAAATAATCATCTTTGAGTTTATAGTTTAAACTTAGCAAATGGAAAATGAGTAAGGTATAGAGCAATATAATCGCCACAGCACCTAAAAAACCAAATCTTTCGGTTAGATAAGCAAAAATAAAATCACTTGTAGAAATAGGTAAAAATTTAAAGTGTGTTTGCGTGGCTTCATCTGCTTTTTTTCCGCTTAAACCTCCACTCCCTATAGCGATAATAGATTGTTTTACGTGGTAACTTGGTTCTTCGGCTAAGAAATCATGAATTCTTTGTTTTTGATAGGGTTTGAGAAAGTCGCTGTAAATAATAGGCGAAGCAATAGCTATAGCTAAAAAAATACTAAGCCAAATTTTATAATTTACCCCGATGATGAAAAGTGCTCCAAAGCCTACTATTAAAAGCACTAAAGCTGTTCCTAGATCAGGTTCACCTGCGATGAGTAAAAAAGGTAGGATAATATAAAAACTCAGTTTAAGAAATTGTTTTAAACCGTAGCCATTAGGTGGTGGTGGATTTTGATAAATCAAATAAGCTAGCATCAAGATAAAAGATGGCTTGAAAATTTCAGAAGGCTGTATAGTAAAATGTGTAAAAGGAATTTCAAGCCATCTTCTTGCTCCAAGTTTTTCCACACCAAAAATATCAACACTTGCAAGCAAGATGATATTAATCCAATAAAGCACAGGTATGAGCCACATTAATCTTCTTAAAGGCAAAAAGAAAAAAAATGCAAAGCCCGCAAAACCCACTAAGGTATAAATAAGCTGTTTTTCAGCTAAGCGTATATTGGCTTCATATATTAAAAGAAATGATATGGCAATGATAGGCAATATAAGAAGAGGTTGTACAAAATCAAAATGTGTTAAAATTCTTCTATCAAGCTTTATCAAGGCTATCCTTTTACAAAATATTATGCAATTATATGCTAAAATTGCAAATTTTATCATAAGGAAATATAATATGTTAAAAATTTCATCGCTTTGTGAAGAAAGATTAGATATTTTTTTATCAGAAATACTCAAACAAAGTCGTTCTCAAGTTGCTAGATTGATAAAAGAAGATTGTGTTTATATCAATGAAAAACTAGAAAATAAAAACTCAAAAAAACTTAAAAAAAAAGATGAAATTGGCATAGTTTTTCCTCAGATTAAAGAAGCTAAAGAAATTTATGAACCTGATTTTGATATAGAAATTTTATACGAAGATGATGATATTTTGGTGTTAAATAAAGCGCCTAATATTGTTGTGCATGGTGCAAGCAGTGTTAAGGAAGCAACTTTGGTGGATTGGCTTTTGCGTAAGGGTTATGCTTTGTCTAATTTAAATGGAGAGCATAGAGCAGGACTTGTACATCGGCTAGATAAGGGTACAAGTGGTGCTATTGTCATAGCTAAAAACAACCAAGCACATCAACTTTTAGCTGCTCAACTTTTAGATAAAAGCATGGGAAGGTTTTATTTGGCATTAAGCGATCTTCCTTTAAAAAATGAAAAAATGAGCAATGAAAAAGCTATTATGCGTTGTCCTAGCAATAGGCTTAAAAAAATTACCACAAACCACCCTAATACTTTAGCTAAGAGCGCTAAAACTGACTTTGTAAATTTGCTAAGTGGTGAAAAATGCTCATTGCTAGCTGCTAAGTTATACACAGGAAGAACCCATCAAATCAGAGTGCATTTGGCTGATTTTAATCGTTATATTTTAGGAGATGAATTATACGGATATAAAGGAAAAATAAAGTATAATAGAGTAATGCTTCATGCGTATTTGATTTATTTTATTCATCCTAGGACTAAAGAGTTGATGTTTATAAAAGCTCCTATGTTTGATGATTTTTATCAAATTTTAAAAGAAAACTTTACACAAGGAGAGATAGATGAGAAAACTTCATTGGATTATCTTAAGTTCTGCTTTGGCTTTTAGTGCTTGTAGTACAACGATGAGTTCACCGCAAATTGCTCAAGTGAATGATACTTTGCCAAAAATTTCAAGTATTAAAAGTATAAGTGATATTACTAGTATAGCATTTGAATGGGAACCATTGTATGATCAAAATATAGCAGGATATTACATTTATAGAGCAAATGCAGCTGGTGCACCTATGGAGCTTATAGCAAAAATTAAAAATAAGTTTCAAACACATTATACCGATACAGATTTGGAGCCAAATACAAGATATTATTATTCTATGAAAACTTTTAATGAGCTTGGACAAGTTTCTCAAGATGGTGTGAGTATAGAGGCTTTTACTAATAGAGTGATTGATCCAGTGCCTTTTGTGCAGGCTATTGTAGGTTTGCCAAATCGTGTAAAATTAGTATGGAGACCACATCCTGATGTGAGAGTTAATGCGTATGTTATTGAACGTGCAAATATGAAAGATATGAAATTTAAAGAATTAGCTAAAATCAAAAATCGCTTAAGTGCTGAATATATAGATGATTCATTAAAACCTGATGAGAGTTTTCAGTATAGAATTATAGCTTTAACTTATGATGGTATTAAAAGTGCCCCAAGCAAGATAGTAGAATCTACCACTAAAGCACTTCCTCCTATGGTAAGCAATTTGCAAGCAAGTAAAGATGCTCCAAGAAAGATCATTTTAACTTGGGATAAAATTGATTATGCAGATTTTGCTTATTATAAAATTTATTCTAGTTCAAATACCTTTTTGCCATTTAGTGTAATAGCAAAAACTTCTGAAAATACTTACGAAGATATAGTTAAAGGCGTGGCTGAAAAAAGATATTATAAAGTAAGTATGGTGGATAAAGATGGCTTAGAAAGTCCTATTGCAAATGAACCTATAGAAGGTATCACCCTAGGGGCCCCACTAGCTCCAAGCATTGTTTTGTGTGCAGTCGAAGATGATGGCATTAGAGTAGAATGGGTTGATAATGATGATAGGGCTAAGGAGTATATAGTAAAAAGAAGTGGCGGTGGAAGTAATGCTATATTTAAAGAGATTAAATCTAAACAACTCAAAGATATCACTGCGGCTCCAGGTAAAGTTTATAGCTATGAAGTTATAGCTATTGATGCAAATGGTATAGAATCTAAAGCTTCTGATAAATTTACAGCGGTGAAATAATGCCAAATTTTAAGTGTAAAACTTTAAAAGAAATTCAACTTCCTTTTGAAAAAGAAGGGGTTGAATTTTTATGGATGGCCAAGGGTGAAAATGTAGACTTGCTTTTTACGCGTATTGAGCAAGAAAACTTTTTTTTGCAGATAAAAAAAGATGTGAAAAACCACACATGGCTAATTAAGGGTGAAAAACACACAAAACCATCTCAAATTGGGTATTTGCAAAAAGCTTTGTTGGTATTTAAAGAAAACTTTACTCAAGATGTAGTTTGCGAGGCTGTAGCATTAAAACATACTAGGCTGATCCAAAAAACGCCTTTGATTGCTAATGATCTTAAAGAAATTTTAGAACAGATTCAAGATAAAAAGCAAATTTATATTGAGATTGGATTTGGTAGCGGTAGGCATTTGCTTTATCAAGCTAGACAAAACCCTGGTGTTTTGATTATCGGTATAGAAATTTACACTCCTGCATTAGAGCAAGTAGCTAAGCTTGCTTTGAGTGAAAAATTAAATAATATTTTATTGATAGAAACAGATGCTAGATTGTTATTAAGTGTACTTGAGTCCAACTTGGTAGATAAAATTTTCTTGCATTTTCCTGTACCTTGGGACAAAAAGCCTCATCGTAGGGTAGTTGGGATAAATTTTGCAAATGAATGCGCTAGAGTTTTGAAAGAAAGTGGTCAATTTGAGCTTAGAACGGATAGTTTTTTGTATTTTGATTTTACCTTAGAAACTTTTTTGAATTTTTCTCATTTGAAAGCCTTGATTAAGAAAAATGAAAATTTAGAAATTTCAAGTAAATACGAAGATCGTTGGAAAAGACAAAACAAAGATATTTATGACTTGATCATTAGTGGTTTTGGTTGGAGTGAAGCTTTAAATAAAGATCAAAAATTTGCCATTGAAGAGCTATGTTTTGATTCAAAAGAATTAAAAAGTATTGAAGAGAAATTTAAAAATGAAGTCTTTAAAGGGGAGGATTTTTTCTTGCATTTTGAAAAAATGTATCTTAAAGATGAAAGTCTTCTTATCAAGATTGCTTTTGGTGCTTTTTATAAGCCTGAGCATATGTATATTAACTTAAGTTGCAATGGAGTTAATTTTGTTTTTGATAAGCCTTTTAAGACAAAAGAAAATCTAAAAGCTATAGAAAAATTAAGAGAAATATTGTATTCTTATACTAAATAATACAACATATAATGATTATAAAAATATTTTTATAAGGAAAATGCGGTGATGATAGAAGCTAAAAAGCTTTGTCTTGGTTATGATGAGCTTGTAATTGAAAATGCTAGTTTCTCATTAAAAGATAATGATTTTGTTTTTATTACAGGAAAAAGTGGTAGTGGGAAGTCAACTTTGTTAAAATCTTTTTATGGAGATTTAGAGCCAATTGGTGGAAATTTAAAAGTGTGTGGTAATGATTTAACAGAAGTATCTAATGCTGAACTTTTACAACTTCGACAAAAAATTGGTATTATTTTTCAAGATTATCGTTTGATACAAGAATTTAGCGTTGAAAAAAACGTAATGCTTCCTTTGATGATCAAAGGCTATAGTAAAAATGTATGCAAAGAGCAAGCAGCAAAGCTTTTAAAGCATGTAAATTTAACTTTTAAAGCTGACAAAAAACCAGCTCAACTTTCAGGTGGAGAGCAACAACGTGTTGCTATGGCAAGAGCTTTGGCGCATAATCCTAAGTTGCTTTTGTGTGATGAACCAACGGGAAACTTAGATGAGTACTCCTCAGATATTATTTGGACTTTACTAAAATCAGCAAGAGAGATACTAGGTACTTGTGTGGTAGTTGTTACACATAGAATTCCTACTAATTTAAGATTAGATTATCGTCGTTTTAATATTGAAAATGGGAGAATGAATGAAATCTTTTAAAAATCATCTTTCTTTGATATTTGCTTTAATGGTAATGATGTTTGCTTTTGAGTTTTTAATCATTACCAACAAAACTATAGAGCACTATGAGAAACTTTTAAACAAAGACTATAATATCATTGTGGTAGCTAAAAATCACTTGGATAAAAAAAACATAGAAGATCAAGTTAGTCATTTTCAATCTTTAGAAATTTTAAATCCAAGCGAAATGATAGATAGATTAAAAAATGATATTTCAGCTAAGAATATTGAAGTTTTAAAAGCAACTTTGCCTAAATTTTATACCTTGAAGCTTAATAAACTTTTGTCAGAAGATGAGTTGAATGTTTTAAAAGAAAAATTGTTAAAAAATTCAAACATAGTTAAAGTAGAAACCTTTGCTAAAACACATACAAAAATTTATAAGCTTTTGGTTTTGGTGAAATTTTTATTGTGGTTTGTTTTGTTTATTATTATTTTGCTTAGTTTTGTTTTATTACTTAAACAGATG